>SCRJ01000130.1 GCA_004298115.1 Acidobacteriota bacterium | reverse complement strand
GCCGTCGCGGTCGTCGGCGCCGGACCCGCCGGCCTGCTCGCCGCCCACGACCTGCGGCGGCGCGGGTACGCGGTGACGGTGTTCGAAAAGGACGCGGCGATCGGCGGCTGCCTGACGGGGAAGATCCCCGCGTGGCGGCTGCCGCGAGCGGTGGCCCTGCGCGACCTGTCGGTGATCGCGGCGCTCGGCATCGCGGTCAGGACCGGCGTCGAGGTCGGCCGCGACGTCGCGCTGTCCGAGCTGCGCCGCCAGTTCGCCGCGGTCCTCCTGCTCCCCGGTTTCGCGGGCGCGGGGCGCCTGCTCGCCATGCTCGACGAGGAGCGCCCGCCGGCGCGGGGGCGGCTGCTCGCCGCCGATCCGGTGACGTGCGAAACCGGCCTCCCCGGCGTGTTCGCCGGCGGCGACGCCGTCAGCGGTCCCGCCACCGTGATCTCCTCGCTCGCGCTCGGACGCCGCGCCGCCGCGTCGGCGCACCGCTTCCTGTCCGGCACCGATCTCCGCGCCGACGCGCTCCCCGCCGTGCCCCGCCCGCTGCTCTGGCGGCTCGACATCGACGAGGCGGAACGCAAGCGGCGCGAGCGCACCCCGGTCATGCTGCAGCCGTTCGCCCCCCCGCTCGACGAGGAGGAGGCGGTCGAGGAGGCGAAGCGCTGCCTCGACTGCAGCTGCGGCCTGTGCGTCAAGGACTGCGAGTTCCTGACCAGCTACTGCCGCTCGCCCAAGGAGCTGGCGCGGCAGGTCAAGGCCGGGGTCAAGGACGCGCTCAAGATGGTCTACTCGTGCAACATCTGCTCGTTGTGCGCCGAGGTCTGCCCGGTGGACCTCGACACCGGCGCGATGCTGCTCGCCGCCCGCCAGCAGGCGGTGCGGGAGGGCGTCGGGCCGCTGCCCGCGCACAAGCCGATCGTCTCGTACTACCGCGCCGGGGTCGGCAGCACCTTCACGCTCGCGATGGCGGAGCCGGGTCGTCAGCACAGCAAGCGGCTGTTCTTCACCGGCTGCGCGCTGCCGGCGGTGTCGCCGCGCAACACCCTCGCGGTCTACGACGAGCTGCGCCGCAACTTCCCCGGCACCGGCGTGCTGATGTTCTGCTGCGGCGCGCCGGCGGAGCTGATCGGCCTGGAGGGGGAGTTCGAGCGGACCTGTCGTGCGATCCGGGAACACGCGGAGCGCCTCGGCGCCGAAGAGCTGATCACGGCATGCCCCGATTGCACGCACACCCTCAAGACCGGGCTGCCCGAGCTCAAGATCACGACGGTGTGGGAGGCGCTCGCCAGGCGCTGGTCGCCGCCGGCGCTGCGCGCCGGCGCCCGGGTGGCGATCCACGACTCGTGCAAGGCCCATCACGAGCCGGCCACGCACGACGGCGTCCGTGCGCTCGTCGCCAGCGCCGGGGCGGTGATCGAGGACGTCGAGTACGCGCGCGAGAAGGCCCGCTGTTGCGGCAACGGCGGCATGATCTACCCGGTCGACCCGAAGCTCGCGCAGCGCGTCATCCAGCGCCGCGCCGGCGAGTCGCCGCTGCCGATGATCACGTACTGCGCCGGCTGCCGCTCGGCGCTCGCCAGCGGCGGCAAGGAGTCGATCCACATCCTCGACTTCCTGCTCAACGAAGGCGATCTCCACACCGTCGCGCGGCGCAAACCGACCGGGTCGATCGCCCGCTACGCCAACCGTCTGCGCACGAAGTGGGCGTTCCGCCGGCTGCAGCCGCCGGCGGCGCGGTGAGGGCGCGGGCGATGGACACGGTTCTCATCACGGTCAACGGCCAACCGGTCGAGGTGCCCGCCGGCCTGACGCTGCTCGAAGCGCTGCGCCGGCAGGGCGTCGAGCTGCCGACGCTGTGCCACGACGCTCGCCTGACGCCGTACGGCGGCTGCCGGCTGTGTGTCGTCGCCCGGCGCGACGGGCGGCCGGGCCTGGTGCCCGCGTGCTCGACGCCGGCGCTGGCCGGCATGAAGATCGACACCGAGGCGCCCGAGGTCCACGAAGCCCGCCGCCGCCAGCTGCAGCTCATCCTCCTCAACCACCGGATGGAGTGCCCGGTGTGCGAACGGACCGGCGACTGCCGGCTGCAAGACCTCGTCTTCGAGTACGGAGGGGACGAGGACCGCCTTCCGTTCGACCTCGTCCGCCGCCCGCGCGACGAGTCCTCGCCGCTGATCGTCCGCGACCCCGAGAAGTGCATCCTGTGCGCCAAGTGCGTGCGGCTGTGCGACGAGGCGCAGGGCGTCGCCGCGATCGGCGTGGTCGGCCGCGGCCTCGAAGCCCGCGTGACCACCTGGCTGGACGGCCCGCTCGAGTGCGAGTTTTGCGGCCAGTGCGTCGACGCCTGCCCGGTCGCCGCGCTCACCATCCCGTCGTTCGCCTCCGCCCTGCCGGCGTGGCAGAGGACCGCGGTCACCACTACGTGCTCGTTCTGCTCGTGCGGCTGCGAGCTCACCGTGACGAGCGACGGCGGGGAGCGACCGCTCGGCGTCGGGGCGACCCCGGACAGCGTGCCGAACCACGGCAAGCTGTGCGCCAAGGGGCGCTTCGGGTGGGACGCCCTGCGCCACCCCGACCGCCTGACGCGGCCGCTCGTGCGGCGCGGGGGCCGTCTCGTCGAGGCGTCCTGGGACGAGGCGCTCGCCGTCGTGGCGGCAGGTTTTGCCGCGGCGCGTGACCGGGGCGAGGCGATCGCGGCGGTCGGCTCGACGCGCCTGACCACCGAAGACGCGTACCTGCTGCAACGGTTCGTCCGGGAGGCTCTCGCCAGCCCGCACGTGTCGGCCGGGGTCGATCCCGGCGTCGAGGCGCTCGTCGCCGGCATGGGCGAGGTTCTCGGCGCTCCGCGCTCCACGGCGACGATCGCCGACCTGGCGGCTGCCGGCACGATCCTCGTGCTGCGCGGCGATCCCGGGCGCACCCATCCGCTCGTCAAGACCGAGCTGGTGACCGCGGCGCGTCGTGGCGCGAAGCTCCTGCTGGCGCACCCGTCGCCGGCCACGCTCTCCCCGCTCGCGGCGCAGCACCTTGCCATCGCCCCCGGACGCGCGGAGGCGCTCCTGCTCAGCGCCCTGGAGGAGATCGTCCGCCGCCGGGGAGGACCCGGGGCGACGATCGAGCGCGCCGACGGGCACGAGGCGTGGCGTCTGGGCCTCGATCCGTACCGGCCCGCGGCGGCGGCCGCGCTGGTCGGCGTCACGCCCGCGGCAATCGGCAGGCTGGTCGACCATCTCGAAGCGGCCGACTCCCTGGTGATCACCGTGGCGACCGGGCGCGGCATTCCGGGCCGCGAAGCGGGCGTGGCCCGCCGCGCCGTGGAGCTGCTCGCGGCGCTCGGCCTCCTCGGCCGGCCCGGCAGCGGCGTGCTCGTGCTCGGGGAGAAGGCCAACACCCAGGGCGTCGTGCTCGCCGGGCTCGACCCCCGACTCGGGGCCGGCGGCCGCCCGCTCGCACCGGGATCACAACCCGGGTGGAGCGCGTCCGAGACGCTCGCCCGCGCCGCGGCGGGCGAGGTCGGAGCGCTCTACGTGCTCGGGCAAGACCCCCTCGGCGCGTGGCCGGCGGGGATCGGCGCGTGCCGCGCGGTGGAGAACGCCCGCTTCGTCGTGGTCCAGGACCCGTTCCTGACCGACACCGGGCGGGCCGCCGACGTGGTCCTCCCGGTCCGCTGCCTGGTCGAACGGGACGGCTCCGTCGTCGGGGCGGACGGCGTCCGGCGGACGATCCGGCAGGCCCTCACACCGCCCGCCGGCCTGCCGGGCGACGGCGAGGTCGTGCGCGAGATCGCGGCCCGCCTGGGGCACACCCTGCCGGCCGGCGCGGACCTCGAAGCCGAGATCGCCCGCGCCTGCGAGCCGCCCAGGGGGACGTCCGGGCTGCGCTTGACGCCGCCGCCGGCACCCGGCGCGCCGCCGGCGGCCGGGGGCGTGTGCCTCGACCTGGGACCGCAGCTCTTCCACTCCGGCTCCACGACCCTGCGCAGCGCGGCTCTCCTCGGCCTTGCCGCGCCGGAAACCGTGCTGTTGGCGCCCGGCGACGCCCAGCGCCTGGGGATCGGCCGCGGCGACACGGTGCGCTTGTCGGCGGGGGGCCGCGAAGTGCTCCTGCGCGCCGAGGTCGACGAGACGATCCCCCTTGGCACGGCGATGGCGCTCTGGGGCGGGGACGGGAGCGGCGCCGGCCGCCTGGTGAGCGACCCGGCGCGGTCTTTGGTGGCGGAGATCGGGAGGCGCTCGTGAGCACCGGCAACGAACTGGCACGCGACGCCGCGACGGTGGAAACGCACGCGGTCGATCAGCCCGATGACTCCGTGTCGCCCGCGACGCTGGCGCTGATCGACGCGTACCTGGGCGACCATCCCGGCGGCGCCGAGCGCCTGATCCCGGTCCTCCACCGGGTGCAGGAGGAACTCGGCTACCTCCCCCACCCCGTCATCAAGGCGATCGCGGAGCGGCTGGGGATCTCGCCGATTCAGGCGTACGGCGTGGTGAGCTTCTACCACTTCTTCACCACCGTGCCGCGCGGTCGCTATCAGCTCAAGGTCTGTATGGGAACCGCATGCTTCGTGCGCAACGCCAACAGCGTGCTCGAGTCGATCCGCGACACGATCGGCCTCGAGGTCGGCGGCGTCACGAAGGACCGTCTCTTCAGCCTCGAGCAGGTCCGCTGTCTCGGGGCGTGCGGCCTGGCCCCGGCGATGATGGTCAACTCCGAGGTGCACGGCCACCTCACGCGCACCGCCGTGCGCAAGCTCCTCCAGGGGTTGCGGGCGAAGGCGCGCCAAAAGCGCGCCGCCGGGGAGGCCGACGGTGAGTGAGATCGCCCCCGTCGCCGCGCCGCTCGACCGCCGCGCGCTCGCCGAGCTGCGCGTCCGACTTGCCGACGGTCTTCACGCCCGCGCCGGCGAGGCGACCGCGAAAGCCGCGCCGCGCGAGCTGCTGGTGTGCGCCGGCGGCGCGTGCATCTCGTGTCACTCCATCGCGGTGGCGGACGAGCTGGAGAGCGCGCTCGCGGCCGGCGGCCTCGCCGGCGAGGTCCGCGTCGTCCGTGTCGGCTGCATGGGGCTGTGCGAGGCCGGACCGCTGGTGGTGGTTTCTCCCGACGGCGTCTACTACCAGAAGGTGGACCGCGAGGGGGCGCGCCGCATCGTCGCGGAGCACCTCGGCGCCGGCCGGGTGGTGCGCGACCTCGAGCTCGCCTGGGATTCGCCCGACGGCCGCCGTCTGACCGGGCGCGAGGTGCCGTTCTTCGCGCAACAGGTCAAGATCGCCCTGCGCAACTGTGGCGTGATCGACCCCGCCGCGATCGGGGAGTACGTCGCGCGCGACGGCTACCTGGCCCTCGAGAAGGCGCTCTTCGAGCTTTCCGCCGACGACGTCGTCGCCGCGCTCAAGGAGTCCGGCCTGCGCGGCCGCGGCGGGGCGGGTTTCCCGAGCGGCATGAAGTGGCAGTTCGTCCGCGAGGCCCCGGGCGACGAGAAGTTCGCCGTGTGCAACGGCGACGAGGGCGACCCGGGGGCGTTCATGGACCGCAGCCTGCTCGAGGGCGACCCGCATTCGGTCATCGAGGGGATGACGATCGCGGGGCGCGTGACCGGCGCGCACCGGGGCTTCGTCTACGTGCGCGCCGAGTACCCTCTGGCGATCGAGCGGCTCGACAACGCGCTCGCCGCCGCCCGCGCCGCGGGCCTGCTCGGAGAGGACATCCTCGGCTCCGGGTTCGCCTTCGATATCGAGATCCGCATCGGGGCGGGCGCCTTCGTCTGCGGCGAGGAAACCGCGTTGCTGCGGTCGATCGAGGGCAAGCGTGGAACGCCGCAGCCGCGACCGCCGTTCCCCGCGCAGCACGGCCTCTGGGGCAAGCCCACCCTGATCAACAACGTCGAGACGTGGGCCAGCGTCTCGCCGATCCTGCTGCGCGGCGCCAAGTGGTTCGCCGCCATCGGGACGGGCCGCAGCAAGGGCACCAAGGTGTTCGCCCTCGCCGGGGCGATCCGCAACACCGGCCTCGTCGAGGTGCCGATGGGCATCTCGCTGCGCACCATCGTCGAGGAGATCGGCGGCGGCATCCCGAACCAGCGCCGCTTCAAAGCCGCCCAATCGGGGGGCCCGTCCGGCGGCTGCATCCCGGCCGCCGCCGCCGACGTGGCGATCGACTACGAGTCGCTGCAGGAGCTCGGCTCGATCATGGGTTCCGGGGGCCTCATCATCCTCGACGACCACACCTGCATGGTCGAGCTGGCGCGTTTCTTCCTCGAGTTCCTCGTCGAGGAGTCGTGCGGCAAGTGCCCGCCCTGCCGGATCGGTACGCGGGTGATGCTCAACCTGCTCGAACGCATCACCAAAGGCGAGGCTGTCCCCGAGGATCTCGACACCCTCGAGGCGTTGGGGCGGCACATCCAGCGCACCTCGCTGTGCGGCCTCGGCCAGACCGCCCCGAACGCGGTGCTCTCCACCCTCCGTCACTTCCGGGCCGAGTATGATGCCCACGTCTTGGAGGGACGATGCCCGGCGGGACAGTGCAAGGCGCTGCTGACCTACACCATCGCCGCGGAATCGTGCAGCGGCTGCGCCCTGTGCGCCAAGGCGTGTCCCTCGGGAGCGATCACGGGCGAGATCAAGCACGTGCACACCATCGCCCAGGATCTCTGCATCCACTGCGGCGCGTGTTTGTCGGTCTGCCCGACCGACGCGGTCGAGGCCGTCTGAGCGCTCGGAGGGAAGAGCCATGGTGAGGAAATCCGTCCTGCTCGTCGACGACGATGCGGTCTTCGTCGATGCCGTGTCGGCCGTACTCGAGACCCGCTACCAGGTCCGCACCGCCGCGAACGGCCACGAGGCCCTGGCGGCGATCGCCGCGGCCGCCCCCGACATCGTCGTGCTCGACGTCATGATGGACCACCTCTCGGAGGGGTTCGACGTGGCGCGCGCGCTGCGCAGCAACGAGACGACGCGGGCGATCCCGATCGTCATGCTCACCGGCGTCGACGAGGTCTTCAACGTCCGCATGGAGATCGGCGAGAGCTGGTTCCCGTACGACCGCTACCTGCAGAAACCCGTCGCCCCCGAAACGCTCCTCGCCACGCTGGGCGAACTGCTGGGGTGAGGTTGACGGTCAAGGGCGCGGAACTCCACCAGATCTTCGCGGCCGAACTGCTCGACCGCGTCGCCTGGTTCGTGCGGCTGCGCTGGGCGGCGGGGGCGGCGTTGCTGGTGTTTGCCGCGGCGGCGCCGAGCGCCGGGATGCCCTTGGCCTGGGCGCGGGTGTGGCTCGTGGCCGTCGCCGTGCTGGCGTACAACGGGGCCTTGCACGCGCTGCTCGCCGGGTGGCGGCGCAACGGTCAGGCGAACTACCGCTGGCTCGCGCGCTGCACCCTGACCCAGATCCTGATCGACCTCGCCGCGCTCGTCTTCCTCGTCTACCTCACCGGCGGCGCGGCCAGCCCGTTCTTGCCGTTCTTCACCTTTCACATGGTGATCGGCACCATCATGCTGTCGGCGCGGGCGATGTTCGCCGTGGCGGCGGCCGTGTGGCTCGCGTGCGCCGCGCTCTTCCTCGGCGGCGCCGAGGCGCTCGGCCACTTGCCGATTCCGCTCGAGATGCGCGCCGCCGTGCTCGGCGTGCTCGCCTGCGCCCTCGGTCTCACCGTCTACCTCACCGACACGGTGGCGTCGCAGCTGAAGGAACGGGGCGTGCGGCTCTTCCGCCTCGCCGAGGAACTGCGCGACAAGACCGCGGAGCTCGAGAAGCTGCTCGCCGAGATGCGCGCGATCGAGGCGCGCAAGTCGCACTTCATGCTGCTCTCGGCGCACCAGCTCCGCTCGCCGCTGGCCACGGTCAAGACCAGCCTCGACGTGCTCCGCCAGGGCTACGTCGATCCCGCCTCCCCGCGCGCGTCGGGGCTGATCCTCGGCGCCAGCGAGCGCGTCGACGGCCTGCTGCGCATCGTCGGCGACCTGCTCGAGCTCGCCAAGCTGCGCGAAGCGATGAAGCGCGCGCCGTGGGCCTCGGGGGTCAACCTCGCGCAGCTCGCCGTGGACGTCGCCGACGCGCTGACGCCCCTGGCCGAGGCGCGCCAGATCACCCTCGAGAGCAGCTACGAGGCCGACGTCGTGCTCGCCCGCGGTGTCCCGCCCGACCTCGAGTACGCGATCGAGAACCTCGTCCACAACGCCCTCAAGTACTCACGGCCCGGCGGCGCCGTCCACCTGCACGTGCGGCGCAGCGGGGGGTTCGGCGTGCTCGAGGTCCGCGACAACGGCATCGGCATCCCGCCCGAGTTCCTCGCCAGCCTCTTCGTCGAGTTCGCGCGCGCGCCCAACGCCAGGCGCCACACCGCCGAGGGTACGGGCCTCGGCCTCGCGATCGTCAAAGAGGTGGCCGAGGCCCACGGCGGGCGCGTGGAAGCCGAGAGCCGTCTCGGCGAGGGCAGCACGTTCCGCCTCGTGCTCCCCCTCCAGGGAGGCCAGACCCTGGACCCGCGCGTCACCAAATCGGAACGGCGGGTTACGGCGTAGGACCGCGGCCGGGCCGCGAGCGCCGCCTCACCGGTCCGCCGGCTCCCCGGGCGTCCCGGCCCGCACCCTTGCTCACCCGCTGGGGTCGTGCCAGTCGCAGCGTCAGAGGGGGTTTGCGGCCGGACGCCGCCGCGCGCCGACCCGGACCTGCGCCCGCCGACCCGGACCCGAGCGGCTGGCATGACGGTTGCACATGGGGGGGCGAACGCCGGCCACGGGCGTGTGCGTGGTCCCGGAACCGGCGAACGATAAGGGAGGAATAGGACATCATGAAGAGGAACCTGCTCATCTCTGTCACCCTGCTGCTGGCCCTCACCCTCGCGGTGGGAGCAGGGGCCCAGACCGCCAAGTACAAGGGGTTCGCCCGCGGTGAGGCGCTCATCACGCCGCAGCAACTCAAGGCGATGATGGACGCCAAGGATCCCAAGCTCGTGGTGATCGCGGTCGCGAGCGTTCCGGAATACTTCGGCGGCCACATCCCGGGCTCGATCCAGATGTGGCGCGGCGACTACGAAGCGCCGGCCAACACGATGGGCGGGGTGACCGACAACCTGCTCCAGCCCGAGGGCTTCACCAAGCTGATGCAGGGCTTCGGCGTGGACCCCGACTCCACCGTCGTGGTGTACGACTACAAGTACGACGCGACCCGGGTGTGGTGGGCGTTCTACTATTACGGCAAGACCGACGTGCGCGTCCTCGACGGCGGCATCAAGGGGTGGACCGACGCCGGCTACGAGACCGACATGATCAGCCGCGGCAAGGGGACGCACAAGGGGACCTGGGTCGCCAAGGTCACCTTCCCGACGATGCGCGTGGACACGCCCGAGATCCTCGGCTTGAAGGACCGCACCGACGCGCAGCTCTGGGACAACCGTGAGGATGCCGAGTTCTGCGGCAAGACGATCAAGAAGGGCGCGTTCCGCGCGGGGCGCATTCCCTGGGACGTGCAGTGCGACTGGCCCAACTTCATGACCGCCAGCAACGAGATGGAGTGGCTGGACGCGGCCGAGATGCAGAAGGTGCTCGACAAGTTCGGCTTCGACCCGAGCAAGGAGCAGTACTTCATCTGCCAGTCCGGCGTGCGCACCACGCACGGCATGTTCGCCCTCTACCTGATGGGCTGGCCGGTGGAGAAGCTGCACAACTACGACAGCTCCTGGATCGGCTGGTCCAAGGACGACAAGCTCCCGATCGAGAAGGGTTGCCCGGACATGACGCCGGCGCCCTGGCAGAAGGCGCTCGCGAGCGCGAAGTAGCGATGGTTCGGCGGCCGGCCGGCCCGGGCGAACCGGGTCGGCCTCCCGCCCTCCGGGTGAACCGACATTGCTCGCATGTGGGGGAGGAACGGCATGAGTCAGGACGACATTGAAGGCCGCGCGGCGCGGGCGGGCAAACCCTGGGTGAAGCTGGCCATCGTTGTGGTCGTCCTCATCGGCGTGGTCGTGCTCGCCAACGCCCTCGGCCTGTTCGACATGTTCAAGGGCGGCACGCTCAAGGACAAGGTCGAACGCATGGACGCCCTGTTCCGCGGGCTCGGCGCCTGGGCGCCGGTCGTGTTCGTCCTGATCTGGATCGCGGCCTGCGTCGTGATGCTCCCGGGTCTGCCGATCGCCATCGCCGGCGGTCTCGTCTTCGGCGCGGTGTGGGGCACGGTCTGGAGCACGGTCGGCGCCAACCTCGGCGCCTGCCTCGCCTTCCTCATCGGCCGCTACGCCGCCCGCGACATGGTCAGCGGCTGGGTCGAGAAGAACAAGGCCCTCAAGAAGATCGACGAGGGGGTCCGGCAGCAGGGGTGGCGCATGCTGATGATCACGCGTCTGGTGCCGGTGTTTCCGTTCAACATCCAGAACTACGTCTACGGCCTCACCAACATCTCGTTCGCCACCTATGCGCTCGTCTCCGTGGTGTGCATGGTGCCCGGCACGATCGCGTTCAACTTCGCGGCCGGCTCCGCGCGCGAGGTGATCCTCTCCGGCGGCCAACCGGACGCCGTCAAGAAGACGATGATGTACCTGGCGATCGCCGCCGTGTTCTTCGTCCTGCTCTCGCTCATCCCCGGGTGGGTGAAGAAGCGCTACGCCGGCGCCGTGGACATCACGAAGTAGGCTTCGCGGGTACGGACCAACGGTCGCCCCGAGGAAGGGATCGCGCCATGAACGTGCCGAATCGAGTCACGGAAATTCTCGCCAGAGTCGGCGACGGCGGCCTCCCCGACGAGGGCGACCTCCGACTCCTGCTCGAACTCCCGCACCGCTCCGCCGCCGCCGGCGAGGTGATGGCGGCCGCCCGGGAGATCGCCCGCGAGGCGTGCGGGAACCGCGCCGAGATCTGCGTCCAGATCGGCCTCAACGTGTCGGCGTGCCCGATGAACTGCCGCTTCTGCTCGTTCGCGGCGGTCAACGGCGTCTTCCCCGATCCCAGCGAGCTGCCGGTGGGGGACGTCGTCGAGCGCGCCGTGCGCTCCGAGGCCGAGGGGGCCAACTCGATCTACCTGATGGCGACCGGCGACTACCCGATGGCGCGCTTCGTCGAGGTCGGCCAGGAGGTGCGGCGGCACCTGCGCTCGGAGACCCCGCTCGTCGCCAACGTCGGCGACCTCACTCCGACGACCGCCCGCACGATCGCGGACGCCGGCTTCTGCGCCGTCTACCACGCCGCCCGCATGGGCGAAGGGCGCGAAACCGCGATCCCGCTCGAGAAGCGGCTGCGCACGTTCCGGATCGCCAGGGAGGCGGGGCTGCAGCTCGGCACCTGCGTCGAGCCGGTCGGCCCGGAGCACACGACCGACGAGATCCTGGAGAAGATCCTCATCCACCGCGCCGCCGAGCCGTGCTTCTCCGGGGCGATGCGGCGCATCAACGTCCCGGGCACCGGCCTCGCACGGCACGGCCAGATCTCCGAGCTGCGCCTCGCCTACCTCGTCGCGGTCGCGCGGCTGGCGATGGGCCGGTTCCTGATCGGCAACTGCACGCACGAGCCCAACGTCCCCGGGGCCTGCGCCGGCGCGAACCTCTTCTGGGCCGAGGTCGGCCCCAACCCGCGCGACACCGACCGCCGGACCGAACGCGGCCGCGGCATGGATATCGCCGCCTGCCGCCGGCTCTTCGAGGAGGCCGAGTACTCGGTGCTCGAAGGCCCGTCGGTGATCCACACGCGGCCGTACGCCGGGGTTGCCGCCGCCGAGGCGGGCGCCTGCGGCCGGCACGTTCGGGCGGCGAGCCGGATCCACCCTCCCCCCGTTACCGCCGTGTAACGGGGGCGCGGATCGCGCCGCGAGGCCGGTCCACGAACCAGGTTCAAGGTTCCGTGAATACGGCGTTTTCTCGTCATGTGCGGCCTCCCTGCGACTGGCACGGGGGTTGCACTTCGGCCGGTGACGCCGGGGCTTCGCCGCGGCGTGGAGGGGGAACGATGAGCAAGGACGGGCTGGCGAAACTCTGGAAAACCGAGGACTGGTGGTCGGTGTGGTTCGGTCTCGGGATCGTCGTCATGGCGCTCGTGACGTTCTGGTCCGGCGCGACCATCAAGGGCTGGGCGGTGACGCCCTCGAAGTGGACCACGGCCGGCGGCGCGCTGGCCGACCTCGCGAAGAACGCGGGCGGGTACCTGGCGATCTTCCTGATGTTCGGGGTCGTCTTCGTGATCTCGATGGGGATCATGGGCGCGAAGCTCAAGCAGTTCATCCCCGGCTTCGTCGCGCTCTTCGCCGGCTCGCTCCTGATCTCCGTCATCTCCGGCTGGAAGGTCATGGAGGACCTCAACGTCGAGGCGCCGCTGCTGGCCCTGCTCGTCGGCCTCGTGATCTCGAACCTGTTCAGGATCCCGGAGTGGGTCAAGAGCGCCCTGCGCACCGAGTACTACATCAAGACGGGAATCGTGCTGCTCGGCGCCACGCTTCCCCTCACCCTCATCTTCTCCGCCGGGCCGATCGCCTTCCTGCAGGCGACGATCGTCTCGGTCTGCACCTGGCTGACGATCTTCCTGGTGGCGACCAAGGTGTTCAAGCTCGAGCCGCAGTTCGGCGCGACCCTGGGCGCCGCCGGTGCGGTGTGCGGCGTCTCGGCGTCGATCGCGGTCGGCGGCGCGGTCCGCGCCAAGAAGGACCACATCTCGATCGCCATCGCGGTCGTCACCGTCTGGGCGATCGTCATGATCCTCACCCTCACCGTGGCGCTCAAGCAACTCGTGCCGAACACCATCGCCCCCGGGGTCGCCGGCGCCTGGGTCGGCACCTCCGAGTTCGCCGACGCCGCCGGCTTCGCGGTCGTGGCCGAGCTCGCCACCCGCTTCGGCGACGCCCCGATCAACGCCTTCACCCTGATGAAGGTGATCGGCCGCGACATCTGGATCGGCATCTGGTGCCTTATCCTCGCCGTCGTGTCGGTGGTGTTCTGGGAGAAGAAGGACGCATCGAAGCGAGCCGTCGGCGCCGGCATCATCTGGGACCGTTTCCCGAAGTTCGTGATCGGCTTCTTTGCCGCCTCGGTGATCATGAGTTTCGTCGCCGCGCGCGCGCCGGCCGGCCACGTCGGCGTGACCAAGGCGAAGGGCAGCCTGCAGGGCGTGAAGTACGACGCCGACTTCGCGAGCTACGCGGTGCCCGAGGCGCTGCGTGACCGGGTCAGCATCGATGTCCAGAAGGGCACGCTGACGGCGAACGGCGCACTCAGCCGCGACGACCTGCGCACCCTGCAGGCGGCGGCCACGACGCAGGACCAGAAGTTCGCGCTCGGCCAGCTCGTCACCGCCTCCAGCTGGTTCGACAGCGTCCTGCAACCGCGCGTCATCGCGCCGATCAAGAAGCTCCGCTCGTGGGCGTTCGTGCTCTGCTTCCTGTGCATCGGGCTCTCGACCCGGTTCGCCGAGCTGCTGACCTTCGGGATGAAGCCGTTCTGGGCGTTCACCGCGGGCGTCCTGGTCAACGTCCCGCTCGGGTTCTTCCTCTCCACGGTCGTCTTCGTGGATTTCTGGTCCAAGGTCTAGCCGGGCCCGGCCCGGCGCCGCAACCAAAACCAAGGGCCACGCCTGCGTGCGTGGCCCTTGCTCTTGAACGGGAAGCGGGGATGTCCCCGGCCCGAGACGAAGCCGCGGGGCCCGCGCTGCGGACCCCGCGTTCGCTACGCCAATGCGTCGATGACGGCGTTGAACGTCGGGCTGGGGCGCATTTCCCTTTCCGCCCTCACGTCGTCGGGGAGGTAGTAGCCGCCGAGGTCGACGGGACGTCCCTGAGCGGCGAGCAGCTCCCTCGCGATCGTCGCCTCGCTCTCGGCGAGCGCCTTCGCCACCGGGGCGAAACGGGCCCGCATCGCGGCGTCCCCGGTCTGCGCCGCCAGCGCCTGCGCCCAGTACAGCGCCAGGTAGAACGTGGCGCCGCGGTTGTCGATCTCGTTCACCTTGCGGGACGGCAGCTTCCCGGCCTCCAGGTACGCCGCGATCGCCTGCTCGAGCGTCGCGGCGAGGAGCTTGACCTTCTCGTTGCCGGTGGCCTCGGCGGCCAGCTCGAGCGACGGCACGAGCGCGCAGTACTCGCCGAGCGAGTCCCACCGCAGGTGGCCTTCCTTGAGGAACTGCTGCACGTGCTTCGGGGCCGAGCCGCCGGCGCCGGTCTCGAACAGCCCGCCGCCGTTCATCAGGCGCACGATCGAGAGCATGCGCGCGCTGGTGCCGAGCTCGAGGATCGGGAACAGGTCCGTCAGGTAGTCGCGCAGGACGTTGCCGGTGACCGAGATCGTGTTCTCGCCGCGGCGGATCCTCTCGAGGGAGAAGCGCATCGCTTCGACGGGTTGCATGATGCGGATGTCGAGGCCGCTGGTGTGGTGGGCCGGCAGGTACTTCTTCACCTTCTTGATGATCTCGGCGTCGTGGGCGCGGCGCTCGTCCAGCCAGAAGATCGCCGGTGAGCCGGTCGCGCGCGCCCGCGCCACGGCGAGGCCGACCCAGTTCTGGATCGGGGCGTCCTTGGCCTGGCACATCCTGAAGATGTCGCCGGCCGCGACGGTCTGCTCGAGGAGCGTGGCGCCCGCGGCGTCGACGATGCGGACCGCGCCGGCCGCCGGCACCTCGAACGTCTTGTCGTGCGACCCGTACTCCTCCGCCTTCTGCGCCATCAGGCCGACGTTGGAGACGTCGCCCATGGTGGCGGGGTCGAACTGGCCGTTGCGCTTGGCGTTCTCCATGATCTCGGCGTAGATCGTCGCGTAGCAGCGGTCCGGCACCATGGCGACGCAGTCCTGGAGCTGGTCGTCCTTGTTCCACATCTTGCCGCCGTCGCGGATGACGTTCGGCATCGAGGCGTCGACGATGACGTCGTTGGGCACGTGCAGGTTCGTGATTCCGTTGCGGGAGTCCACCATCGCCAGGGCGGGCCGGTTGGCGTAGACCGCGGCGATGTCGGCCTGGATCTCGGCCTTCTTGGCGGCCGGCAGACGGTCCAGCTTGGCGAGAATGTCGGCGAGGCCGTTGTTGACGCTGGCCCCGACGCTCTTCAGCGCCTCGGCGTGCTTGTCGAGCGCGTCCTTGTAGAACACGGAGACGCAGTGGCCGAACATGATGGGATCGGAGATCTTCATCATGGTCGCCTTGAGGTGCAGCGAGAGCAACACGCCGTCCCGCTTGGCCGCCTCGATCTGTTCCGCGTAGAATTTCCGCAGCGCCGCGACGCGCATCACCGCCGAGTCGATGACCTCGCCGGCCAGGAGAGCGAGCTTCTCCTTCAGCACGACAGTCTTCCCGTCGGCGCCGAAGAAGACGATCTTGACCTCGGTCGGCTTCTCCAGGGTGAGCGACGTCTCGGTGCCGTAGAAGTCCCCTTCGCTCATGTACGCGACTCGCGCCTTGGACCCCGAGGCGGGCCACGGCTTCATCATCTTGTGCGGGTTCTTCTGGGCGAACTTCTTGACCGCCGCGGCGGGCCTGCGGTCGGCGTTGCCCTCGCGTAGCACCGGGTTCACCGCCGACCCGAGGCACTTGGCGAACCGCTGCTGCAGCGCCCTCTCGGCATCGGTCTTGGGCTCCTCGGGGTAGTCCGGGATGTCGTACCCCTTCTCCTGCAGCTCCTTGATCGCGGCGCGGAGCTGCGGGACGGAGGCGCTGACGTTGGGCAGCTTGATGATGTTGGCCTCCGGCCGTTTCGTGAGCTCGCCGAGCTCCGCGAGGTGGTCGGGGCGCTTCTGCGCCGCCGTCAGCTTCTCCGGGAAACTGGCGACGATCCGCCCGGCGAGGGAGATGTCGCGCATCTCGAACTCGACGCCGGAACCCTTGGTGTACGCACGGACGATCGGGAGCAGGGCGTAGCTCGCCAGCGCCGGCGCCTCGTCGACCTTGGTCCAGATGATCTTGGTTGTTGTCATGGTCCGTCCTCGTGGCAGGGTTTGTTGGTCACAACTCGACGCCGCAGTCTAACCCTTTTGCGCGCCCGCTGTCAGGTGTCTGCCGACCGAACCGACGCCCGGGCTCGCACTCGACCCGCGGCTACCAACCGATCCCGTAGTCCTCGCCGTGGTTGCTCGAGCCGCCCCACATCGTGCCGTGCGCCAGGTCGAACAGGATCGCGTTGATCGGGCCGGAGGTGCGCCGCTCGAACACCTCCGTGTACCCCATCCGGCGCAACTCGGAGCGCACCCACGGCGGCACCTCGTCGTTGAGCAGGACCTTGCCGGGGATCGCCTCGTGCTGGCCGAACGAGCTGTGCATCTGGAAGCTGTTGAAGTTCGCGGCCTCGGTGGCCTGCTGCACCGTCATCCCGAACTCGGTCACGTCGAGGAAGAACTGCAGCAGGTTCTGGTCCTGGGTGTCGCCGCCCTGCACCGAGAAGCAGAGGAACGGCTTGCCGTCCTTGAGCGCCAGCGTCGGGGTCAGGGTGACGCGCGGGCGGCGGCCCGGCGCCACGACGTTGAACGGCGACTCGGACGGGTCGAGGTCGAACGACTGCATGCGCTGCGACAGCCCGATCCCGGTGCGGCCCGCGACCACCGCCGGGAGCCAGCCGCCCGAGGGGGTCACCGACACGACCCAGCCTTCGGCGTCGGCGGCCTCGACCGAGGTCGTCCCCGCCGTGAAGTCCCGGCGGAACTGCGCGAACTCGGGGCCGTCCACCGCCGCGGCGAGGGTGCCGTTGGGACCTGGGCCGGCCCCCTGCGCGATCTTCCACTTGGCGAGGAGTTGCGTGTACGGGTTGACGCCGCCCTGGAACGGGTAGGGGTCGCCGGGCATGATGCCGGGGTTGGCCCGGTCCGGGTCGATGAGCTTGGCGCGCTCCTTCGCGTACGCCTTGGAGAGCAGCCCCGCGATCGGCGAGGCGGGCGGGAAGTACGGGTCGCCGTAGTAGAAGTCGCGGTCGGCGAACGCCAGGCTCATCGCCTGGTAGACGGTGTTGATGTAGCGGGCGGAGTCGTACCCCATCGCCTGCAGGTCGAAGTTCTCGAGGATGTTGAGCGCCTGCAGCATCGCCGGGCCCTGCGTCCACACGGTGAGCTTGTAGACGTCGATCCCCTTGTAGTTGGTGCGCACCGGCTCCTCGATCTTCACCTTCCAGTCGGCGAGGTCCCCGGTGGTGATCAGCCCGCCCTGCTCCTGCGTGCTGCGCGCGATCTCGGCGGCGATGTCCCCCTTGTAGAAGCGGTCGTAGGCGGCGTAGATCGCCTGCTTGCGCGACTTGCCCTGCTTGAGCGCCTCCTGCTCGGCGGCCACGAGCTCGCGCAGCGTGCGGGCGAGGTCGGGCTGGCGGAACACCTCGCCCGGCTCCGGCCCCTCGCGGTGCGCGCCGTCGGCCGCGGGGACCGCGCGGTCCTGCGCCGGGAGCGGCCCGCCGGCCTCGCTTGCAGCCGGCGCCTCGGCCTTACCCTCGGCCCCCTTGCGGTGGACGAGGAACAGCGCCCTCGAGTACGGCCACTGCTCGATCATCTTCTTGTAGTGCTCGATCGTGTTGGCGGCCTGCGCCTCCATCGGGTAGCCGTCGGCCATCTCGATCGCCGGGGCCAGCACCTGCTTGAGCGACATCGTCCCGTACTCGGCGAGCATGACCATGATGCCGCCGGGCGTGCCCGGCGTCACGGCCGCCAGCGGCCCGTACTCGGGCGGGACCTTCATCCCCTTGGCCTTGAAGAACTCGGGCGTCGCCCCGGTGGGCGCCACGCCCAGGGCGTCGATGCCGATGACCTTGCGCGTGTGCGGGTCGTAGATCAGCGCCTGGGTCTCGCCGCCCCAGCTCAGCGTGTCCCACATCGTGCAGCCGGCCGCGATCATCGCCACCGCCGCGTCGACGGCGTTGCCGCCGCGGTCGAAGATCATGGCGCCGACCGTCGCGGAGAGCGGCTTGCCGGTGATCGCCATCCAGTGCATGCCGTGCAGCGGCGGCTTCTCGGTCCGCATCTGCGCCGTCGCGACCGCCGTTGTCGAGAGGAAGAAAAAAAGCAGGACGGAAACGAGTCGTCGTATCATCGGTAACTCCGGCCTGTGAGTTTACGCCTTCCGGCAACCGCGGGAGACCGGCGCCCCGGAACGCTCTTGCCTCCGCAAAGACAATGAGCCAGGCGTGTCCGCGCGGCTCATTGGATTGGTTGGGCTGCGTGGGCTCGCAACGCCGATGTATCCGACCTCGACGCCCTCGCCATCTCGCTCCGTGTCCGGTAGTAACGAGAACCGAGTCGCCACCGATCCCGGCGATATCGATGCTCCCCCTCTTTGGACCACACCCTGAGGCCACCTCGCCGCCTCGGGCTCAGACTTCACCTCGACCAAGTGCCGCGTTCCGGGCCACCCGCAGCCGCACCTCCTAGAGTGGCCTCGCCGCCTTCGAGATCTCCCTCGCGGCACCGGCGAACATGACCCACGCCCACCCGCGGAACATCAGCTCGATCGCGACGAACATCCCGATCACCCAGAGCGCAGAGAACGGCCACATGATCCAGATAGCTACACCCAGGAGCGCGGTCACGATGCCACCCGCCACGGCCCACCCCCAGTTCGGCAGTCGAAGCACGACGGCGGCACCGACACGGAAGAGCCCACCGGCCAGGAACAGCGTTGCCAGGAGCAGCGTCAGCCCCAGCGCTCCGGCGTCAGGGTGGGCGACGACCAGAGCACCCACCACGGTGCTCAGGATGCCCCCAAGCAGATGGAGCACGATGCTTGGCCACCCCCTGGCCCAGAACACGGCGATGACCTCGAGCACACCACCGAAGACAAGCAGCCAACCGAAGACCAACACCGAGGTGAGCGTCGTCAGCCAGGGAACGATCATCGCAACCGCTCCGAGGAGGAGCAACGCGATCCCCAAGGCGAGAAACCAACCCCACTTCGGCCGGAGCTCCCCCGACTCGTCAACCAATGTTTGAGTGTTCATAACGTTCATTCCTCCAGTGCCTGCTTGGCAAGCTCCCACGCCTGGTGCAGCTTCTCGCTGCACCGCCTGGACCTCGCCTGATCTTCCGAGATTCGCGCCTCCAGCTTGGCCTTCGCGTCCCCACGCGCCTTTGTCGCCTTCGCTTGGAGCGCCTTGATCTTCGCTTCGTATTCTGCCGTCACCGCTGCGAGCGTCGCCTTGACGCGGTTCTGCGTCGCGCGGAGCTTGCCCTTGGCGACCTCGAGCTTCGCCTCCAGCTTGGCCTTGTGCTCCTTTGTCGCTTGGGCATGCTCGGCCTTCAGAGCGGCGATCTCGGCTTTGAGCGACGCCGTCTCTCTTTCGAGCTTGGCGTCCACAACCTCTTCGCGCGCCCGCCGCAGGACGGTGCCGCCCGCGGCCTCGATGCGCGTATCAACCGGCGTCACCCACTCCTCCCAGGCCTCGGCGACCACGGCGGCCTTGCCCGGCTGCAGCTGTCGCTCAACCTCGGCGAGGAAATCGTCGCTGACGCCGACTCGCGCCAGGTCGTACAGAACACCTCCGAGGGTCCCCACGCCGGCCCCGACCGCGAGCCCGACCGGTCCGCCGAGCAGTCCCAGAAGGCTGCCAGCAAACAGGCCCGCCGCGGTCCCGAGCGGACCCTCGTTAGTCGCCTGTTTGACGTTCACCTTGCCGCCGGCGTCCTTCGCGACCACGGCGGTCGCGTAGAGACCGATGCTGCCCTCTGCGTCGAGCTCCTTGAGGATCCTGGAACCCTCATAGGCCTTGCTCTCGTTGTCGAATACGGTTACGAGCATCTTGTCCATTGCTCCCCTCCTTTCGGGAACCACGCTAAGCTAAGGGGGAGCCAGGAAGGCCGTCAATTGCGGTAGGCGACAGAAGAATCGACCGGAGGCGCCAACGTGAAACCCAGCGTGACGGCATCGGTCTTGCCCGCAAGAGCGGTGGTCGACGCGCTCGGCAAGCGCGACATCAACGTCGAGCCCGTACTGAGGGCGGCGCAGCTTTCGCGCGAGGCCCTGGAATCGATTGACAACCGACTGCCGCACGAGAGCGTTCGGCGGCTATGGGAGGCGGCGGCGGTTGCCGCTCGCGACCCTTCCTTCGGCGTCCATGTCGCCGAGGCGCTCCCGACAGGAGCCTACGACGTCTTCGACTACGTCCTCGCGACGGCAGCGACGGTGGGCGAGGGCCTCACGCTCCTCACCAGGTACGTCCGCCTGATCTATGACCGTTCCAACCTGCATCTGGTTGTCGGGCCGCGCATCGCCCGTCTCACAAGCAGGGTGCCTGTGCCTGCGCCGCAGTACGACGAGTTCTCTCTGACCCTCCTCCTCGTACGCAGCCGACAGGCGAGCGGTACCCACTGGAGGCCCGACCGGATGACATTTCAGCACGAGCGCCACGAGGGCGATCACGAGCTCGCGCGCGTTTTCGGTTGTCCAATCGCGTTCGGTGCAGCCGAGAACGAGATGCGGTTCGCGCCGTCCGTTCTGGACTTGCCGCATGTGCATCCGGACTCCCGACTGCTCACGGTCATGACCCGGTATGCCGACTCGCTGCTCACGTCGTTGCCGAGTCGTGGTGATGTGGTTGCGTCGGTATCCTCCACGATCGCACGCCAGATGGCAAAGGAATTACCCTCGCTCCGGTCGACGGCCGACGTCGTCCACTTGTCTGAGCGGACCCTGCAAAGGCGGCTGGCCGGAAACGGCGTTTCCTATTCGAAGTTGATCGACGGGGTCCGCCGCGATCTTGCTCTCAAACACATTGGCGATGCCGGGCTGAGCATCAGCGAGATTGCGTACCTCCTGCACTTTGCCGACTCGACCGCCTTCTATCGCGCGTTCAAGCGCTGGACCAGCGAAGCGCCTGCCCAGTATCGGAGAAACCTCTTCGAGTAGGCGCGTCAGGACCCGTCCATCCTCCAGCCATCCAGCCCTGGCCGCAGAGGGGCTGGGCGGCCCACTTGGCCCTCCGCACCCCGGTGTTCGCGACGCCTTGCCAGCATCCTCGCAATCGACCTTCCGTACGCACGACACCGGTCAGCCAGCGGTATCTTGCCGCCTTCATAACCGGCTACCCTTCCCGGACCCCCAGCCTCGCCGGGCTCCTCTGCATCGGCTTTATTGGTACGATGCGAGGAGCATGAGAAGGCAGGCGGGCGTCGCGGCGGCGGGCTCCGGTCGGGGAAGAGCGAGATGCGGCCAAGGAACCTGCCTTTGACCTCGCAGCCTGCTCTCCGCGTGGGGCTGGCGCTGGGAAGCGGCTCCGCCCGCGGCTGGGCGCATATCGGGGTGATCCGCGCCCTGGAGCAGGCCGGCGTGCGGCCCGACCTGGTTTGCGGCACGTCCATCGGCTCACTCGTTGGCGCCGCCTACGCAGCGGGCGAGCTCGATCGCCTCGAGCAGTGGGCGCTGAGCTTGCGGCCGGGCGAGGTGATCAAGTTCCTGGACGTGAGCCCAAGGCGTGGCCTGGTCAAGGGCGAGCGCATCATGAGTTTCTTTCAGCGCAACTTCCGGGACCGTCCTCTCGAGGAACTCGGCATGCCGTTCGCCGCGGTGGCCACCTCGCTGGAGAACGGCGCTGAGGTGTGGCTCCGCCGCGGCTCGACGCTCGGTGCGGTTCGCGCCTCTATCGCAATACCTGGGCTGCTTGCGCCCGTGCAGCACGAGGGATCGGTGCTGGTGGACGGTGGCCTGGTCAACCCCGTTCCGGTCTCGCTGGCACGCGCAATGGGCGCCGAGTTTGTAATTGCCGTCGATCTCAATTCGGACCTTGCTGGCCGACATCTGCGGGCACGACCTCAACGTGGGGACGTTACAATGCCGCCGCCGCTGGTGCTCGCCTCCGCCATCAACATCATGCAGGTACGGATCACGCGCAGCCGTCTTGCAGGCGAGCCGCCCGACCTCCTAGTGACACCTAGGCTCGCTCACTTCGGCCTGCTCGACTATCACCGGGCAGAGGAAGGAATTGAAGAAGGCAGGCGTGCCGTAGAGAGAGTCGCCTCCGCTCTCTCCGACGCGGGCCCTCTGCTCTCCGGAGCGCGGTAACCCTCGACTGACAGGCGCTGCGGCCACGACCGCCGGCGGCAGCGGGAAACCGCAACGATGAGCGCTGCACCGTACGACCCTCGGATACCGGCCGGGACCGCGTCCTGCCCGGCACCGCGACCCGAAGAGCAAAGGGCCACGCCGATCGCGTGGCCCTCCGAATTGGCTTGGTTGCGGGGGCAGGATTTGACCCCGAGGGGCGGTGGAGGGTGTGGGGGCTGGTGGGCGGGGGAAGGGACCAAATCCTGCGCGATGCCACCCAAACGACAAAGAGCCACGCGATCCCGCGTGGCTCTTTCAATTGGTTTGGTTGCGGGGGCAGGATTTGACCCCGAGGGGGCGGGTGGGCGGGGGAAGGGACCAAATCCTGCGCGATGCCTCCCGGACAACAAAGAGCCACGCGACTCCGCGTGGCTCTCTCAATTGGTTTGGTTGCGGGGGCAGGATTTGACCCCGAGGTCGGGCGGGCGGGCGCGGGACCAAATCCTGCCCGGCACCTCGACTCGAAATACAAAGGGCCACGCCGATCGCGTGGCCCTCCGAATTGGTTTGGTTGCGGGGGCAGGATTTGAACCTGCGACCTTTGGGTTATGAGCCCAACGAGCTACCGGACTGCTCCACCCCGCGTCACCCCAGCCCGTGGATTGTAACCGCCGGGCGCCCAAAGTCAAGGGGCGCACACGTCAAAACGGCAGCGGCGGGCGTCATCGGCCCGTCCCCGCGCGCGACAGCTGGGCACGGCCCTTGCTTGGAGGGTGCCCGGAGGAGTGCCGATGGTCGATGCCGCCGAGCTGCGCGAGAGGGTCGAGAGGGACAGCGGCCGCTGCCACGCCCTGGTCGCGGAGGTTAGCCGCACGGTGATCGGTCAGCGCGCCCTCGTCGAGGCCATGCTCCTGGGCGCCGTGTGCGAGGGGCACGTCCTTCTCGAGGGCGTGCCCGGGCTCGGCAAGACCCTCGCCGCCCGCCGCTTCGCCGCGGCGGTGCAGGGCACGTTCACGCGCATCCAGTTCACCCCGGACCTGCTCCCCGGCGACCTCACCGGCACCGAGGTCTTCGACCCCGACGGGCGGCAGTTCGTCCCCAGGCTCGGGCCGGTCGTGACCAACGTCCTGCTCGCCGACGAGATCAACCGCGCGCCGGCGAAGGTGCAGTCGGCGCTGCTCGAGGCGATGGAGGAACGACAGGTCACGATCGGCGGCCGCACCTTCCCGCTGCCGCGGCCCTTCCTGGTGCTCGCCACCGAGAACCCGATCGAGCTGGAAGGCACCTACCCGCTGCCCGAGGCGCAGGTGGACCGCTTCCTGTTCAAGGTGCTCGTCGACTACCCCGCCGACAGCGACGAGCGCGCGGTCGTGGACGCGCATCTGGCCCCCGAAGCCGCCCCGCCACGGCCGGTCCTCACCACCGACCAGCTCACCGCGATCACCGCGACGGCTCGCGAGGTCCACGTGGACGCCCGCATCCGCGAGTACGCGGTGCGGATCGCGCGCGCGACGCGCCACGGCGGTCCCGACCACACCGCGGCCCTCGCCAACTGGGTGCGGTACGGCGCGTCGCCGCGGGCTTCGATTGCGCTCGCCCGCGCCGCACAGGCGCTCGCGCTTCTGCGCGGCCGCAGCTACGCCATCCCGGAGGACGTCAAGGAGGTCGCCCCGGCGATCCTGCGCCACCGGCTCGTGCTGACGCTCGACGCGCAGGCCGAAGGGATCGACGTCGAGCAGCTGATCCGCGAACTCCTGCTCGCCGTGGAGGTGCCGTGACGCTGACCGCGCTCTGGCGCCGCTACCTCGGCCAGGGCGAGCCACGCGCCGCCGCGCCGGCCGACCTCGCCCGGCGGCTGGCGCGCGTCCAGCTGCAGGCCGGCCGCCGTCTGGCGCCGGCGTGGGCGGGGGCGTACCGCTCGGCGTTCAAGGGCGAAGGGATCGAGTTCAGCGACGTCCGCGAGTACCAGGCCGGCGACGACGTGCGCGCCATCGACTGGCGCGTCGCCGCACGCACCGGACGGCTCGCGGTCCGGCGCTATGTCGAGGAACGCAACCGCACGGTGCTCATCCTCCTCGACGTCGGGGCCGCGCTCGCCGCGGGAAGCGGCGATCGCTGCCTGCTCGACGTGGCTGCCGACGCGGTCGCCCTCGTCGGCAGCGCCGCGATCGCGGGGGGCGACCGGGTGACGCTCGCGGCGTGGAGCGACCACATGGAGCTGCTGCTGGCGCCGCGGCGCGACCCGGCCGCGCTGCTGCGCATGGTCCATGCCGTCCTCGCCCTGCGCCCCGCCGCGACGATCGGGGACCTCCCCGGCGCGCTCGCCGAGGCGCCCAGGCTGCTGCCCCGGCCCGGCATCCTGGTCGTGATCTCACCGCTGCTCGGGCACGGGTACGGCCGGCGCCTGGCCGCGCTTGCGCGCCGGCACGAACTGCTCGTCGTCCGCCTCTGGGATGACCGCGCCGGAATCGGCACGGCGCGAGCGCTTATCCCCGCCCGCGCCCCTTCGGGCGCCGCCGGATGGAGCGCACCGTCCCCGGCGCCGCGCGCCGCCGAGCTCGCCGGTGTACGGGCGGACGTGGTCACCGCGACGCCGGACACGAACCTGGGGCCGGTCTTGGCGCGCGCCTTCGTCGCCCGCGGCCGGAGGCGCGGTGCCTAGCCTCGCCGCCTCCGTGCTGGCAGCGGCCCTCACGGTGCCGTTCGGCGCAACGGTCCCGATCCACGTCGCCGGTCCTGTTGCGCCGTTGCAGGCGGGCGCGGTGGTCGGCGATTTCCTCGTCGCCGCCGCACCTCGGCCCGCCGCCGCAGGCGGCGCCACCGTGGTGCTCAGGCCGCTCGCCCTCGGAACGCTGGCGGTGCCGCTGCCCGGAGCGCCGGACCCGGATGTCATCCTCGTCCGGCCCACGCTCGGGGGGCACGCCGCCGTCGCTCCGATCGCGGTCCCGCCGCCGCCGCCGCTCCCCTGGCGCACGGCCGTGGCCGCCGCCCTCGCCGTCGCCACGGCCGCGCTCGCGGCCGCGATCGTTCGCCGCCGGCGGCGGCCCGACCCGGCGGCCGCGTTCGCGACGGCGCTGCGCCCACTGGCGTCGCTGGCAGGGTGGAGCGCCGCCGGCGCCGCCGACCGCCTCGCCAGCGCCTGCCGCGAGTTCCTCCAGCACGCCACCGGCGCGCCTTGCGTGGCGATGACGACGCGGGAGCTCTCCCGCTTGCTGGCCGCCAGGCTGGATGCGGCCACGGCGCGTCCGTTCGGCCTCGCGCTCGTCCTCGCCGACGATGCGCGCTACGCCGGCTGCGCGCCGCCGCCCGAGGACGCCGTCCTCCTGGTCCACGACGTGCTCGCCGCCGTGCCGGCGCTGGCGGCGGCACGAGGGGCGGCGCGGTGAACGGTTTTGCGCACCCGTGGCTGCTGCCGTTGGCCGCTGCGGCGCCGCTGCTGCTCGCCTGGTTGACCGTGTGCCGCAGCCGTCACCAGCGCGTGCCCGCGCTGGCGACGGCGGGGCGGCGCGTCCGCGTCGGTCAGGCAGCTGCGCCACTCGCCCTGCTCGGCCTGGCGGCGGCGTGGGTCGCCGCCGCCGGACCGGTTCACCTCTTCATGAGCCAGTCGCCCTCCACCGGACGGGACGTGGTCGTGTTGCTCGACGTCTCCGCCTCGATGGGCGCCGGCGGGCCGGGCGGCGACGCGCTCGCGGCCGCGCGGCGCGCCGTGCAGACTCTCGCCGCCGCCCGGCGCGACGACCGTCTGGCGCTGGTCGCGTTCGGCGCCCAAGCCGCGGTGGTCTCGCCCCTGACTCGCGATCACGCCACGCTGGTCGCGCTGATGTCGAGCCTTGCGCCGGCCGCCCTCGGATCCCGCACCGCTCTCGGCGACGGGCTCGCGGTGGCGCTCCAGCTGTTGCACGACAGCGCGCGCGGCAGCGCGGGCGTCGTGCTCGTCACCGACGGCGAGAGCAACGCGGGCGCGGTCGACCCGCTCACCGCGGCCGAGGTTGCCGCCGATCGCGGCATCCCGGTGGATGCCGTGGCGGTGTCGGGGGGCGAGGCGGAGGGAGGTTCGGGTCGGGTGAACGAAACGCTGCTGCGGGCGATCGCATCCCGGACCGGCGGCCGGTTCGTCCGCGCCCGCGACGGCGCGGCACTCGCGGGCGCCTTCGCGGATCTGGCCCGGCTGCAACCGGTCTCGAAGGCCGCCGCGCCCCGGGCCGTGGCGGAGGACCGCAGCGCCGTCCCGGCCGGTTGGGCCGCCTGCCTCCTGTTCGCCGCGGCGCTGCTCGACACCGCCGGCCGAAGGGCGTGGGCATGAGCTGGAGCGACCCGCGTTGGCTCGTGCTCGCGGCCGCGGCGCTCGCGGCCGCGGCCGCCGTTCCGCTGCTCGCACGCTGGCGGGCGCTGCAACAGGCGCGCCTGGCGAGCCGGCCCCTCTGGCGGCGATGGCTCGGCGGCGTCCCCGCGACCGGCGCCGCGCGTGTCGCCCTCTGGCTGCTCGCCGCCGCCGCCGCTGGGGTGGCCGCGGCCGGCCCGAGGTGGGGGCGCCCGGCGCCGCTCCCGGGCCGCGGCCTCGACGCCGTGATCGCCCTCGACGTGTCGGCCTCGATGGGTTGCGCCGACGTCACGCCCGATCGGCTGGACCGGGCCGTGCACGTGCTGCGGCAGGCGCTCGAACGGACGCCGAATGCGACGTGGGGGCTCGCCGTGGGGGCCGGGACCGCGCGCCGGGCGGTCCCGCTCACGAGCGACGCCGACTCCGTCGCCGCGGCCCTCGCGAATCGCGACCTCGGGCAGGGTTTGACGCCGGGCTCGAACCTCGCGCTCCTGCTCGCGACGGCTGCGTCGATGCTCGACGCCGGCGGCCCGGCCCGGGCGATCCTCCTCGTCTCCGACGGCGAGCAACTCGAGGGCGACGCGACCGCGATGGCGCAGGGGTTGCGGCGGACCGGGGTCGCGATCGTGACCCTGACGGCCGGCACCGAAGGCGGCGCCCCGGTGCCGCGGCGGACCCCGGACGGCGGCATCGCCTATGTGCGGGACTCCGCGGGGGCGCTGGTGCGTTCGCGCGCCCATCCGGACCTCATGCGCTCCCTCGGCGCCTCCCCCGCCGATGCCATCGACGCCGGCACGGCCGACGCCGCACGGGCCCTTTCCGGCGCGCTCGCCGGCGCGGTCAGGGCGACCGCACGGGAGACAACGCCGGTTCGCTCCGCGCCTCCCGCGCTCGTCGCGGCGTTGCTGGCGACCGCTGCGTTCCTGCTCTGGCCGTGGCGCCGGTCCGCCGGCGTGCTGCTGCTCGTCGTCCCGGCCACGCTCGGCGCGGCGCCACCGCCGGCGGCGCCGCCGCTGTGGCAGCGGCTCCTCCCCGGGAGCGCCACGGTGATGGCGCGGCGCGGCGAGGCCGCGCTCGAGCGCGGCGCGTGGGGCGAGGCGAGCCGCGCCTACGGCGAAGCGTTGGCGCTTCGTCCCGGCGACCGCGACGTGCGCCTCGCTTGGGCCACGGCGGCGTCTCTCGCCGGCGCCCCCGGCGGCGAGGCCGCGCTCGAGCAACTCGCCGGATCGCCTGCCTTTGCGGCCATCGCCTGGTACAACCTGGGGACCGTGCGGCTGCTGCGCGGCGATGCGGCCGCCGCCGTGCCGCCGTTGCGCCGCGCCGTGCACGCGGATCCGACGCGGGCCGAGGCGTGGCGGAACCTCGAACTCGCGCTGACGCGAAGGAGTGCGCAGACCGCCGCCGCAACCGCCACCGGCCGCAGCGACGCCCGCAGCCGGGCGAGGCTCGTCGAGGCGGCGGCGCGGGCCGCGCTCACCGCGGCGCCGCGCGCCGCGGCGGCGCCCCCCCCGGCGGCCGGAAGGGACTGGTGATGCGCGCCTCCCTGCTGGCGTTCGTCGTGGCGTTCGCGGCCGTCGGCGCCGCAGCCGCACCGGTGGCCCAGTTCGCCCAGGGCACGATCCCGGGGACGATTCGCTACCAGGTGGTGAGCGAGGGCGCCAGCGGCGGCGACATCAGCGGCACGCTCGGCAACCTCACCAACCTCGAGGTGCTCGCCGGCCCGGTGCTCGCCCAGGAGATCACGTGGCGCGGGGCCGAACCGGTGGCGGCCACCGTCCTGACCTGGGTGCTGCGCGCCCGGACGCTCGGCCCGATCGCGGTGGGCCCGACCCGAATCCGCTTCGGCGACCACGAGGTGTTCACCAACCCGGTGAACGGCAACGCGCTCGCCGGCGGCCCCCGGGGTGGGGAGCGTCCCGAGTTGTTCACGCAGGTCTCGAGATCCAAGGTCGCGGTGGGCGAGCCGTTCGTCGTGCAGTTCTTCGTCGCCGCGCCCGCCCGGGCCGGCGGCGAGGGGTGGGAGATCCAGGCGTCGTTTCCGGACAGCTGGAGCGAGCGCCTGCCCGCCGGCGGCGCGCGGCCGGAGGGACGGCCGGGGCCGTCGCCGGGGCTGTTGCCGCTGGCGGGCTGGCTGGTGATCCCCGTCCACGCCGGCCGCCTCGAGATCCCACCCGCCGTCGCCCGTGCGGCCGATTGGGGCGGCGAGCCCGACAACTTCGCCGCCCCGTCCCTCACCGCCACCTCGCGGCCGCTTGCCGTCGAGGTCGCGGACCTCCCGCCCGCGCCGGCGCCGTTCTTCGGCGCCGTGGGCGAGCTGGAGTTCTCGCGCCGGCTCGTCGCGGCCGACGCCGCGGGCAACGACCTCGCCGCGATCGAGGTCAGCGTCCGCGGCGTCGGAAACCTCCCTCTCCTCGAGCCGCCGCCGCTGTCCCTCCCGGACGGTGTGCGCAGCTTCGCGCCCGAGGAGTCGCACGCGTGGAAGGCTTCCCGGCACGGGCTCACCGGCTGGCGGCGCTGGAAGATTCCGATCGAGGCGGAGCGGCCGGGCTCGTACGAGCTGCCGGAAGTGACGTTCTGCACCTTCCGCCCCGGCGGGAGCTACGCCAAGCAGACGCTGCCGGCGCTCACGCTCGCGGTCGGTCCGCCCGCCGCGGCCGCTCCGAGCGCCGCGTCGCCGACCGGGCCGGAGCCCGCGCCACACCCTCTGCCGGCGGCGGCGATCGCGGCGGCCGCGTTCCTCGCCGGAGCCGGGACCGTCCTCGCGGCACGCGCCTGGCGGGGACGCGGCGCCCGGCGCGCGCCTGCGGCCTGCGATGCCGCCGCCGAGCTGCACCAGTTGCAGCGCGCGGTGCAGGCGTGGGCGGACGCGCGGTACGGCGTCGCGGCCGTGGACGCCCCCGATGCCCTGGTCGCGGCCGGCTGTCCCCCGGCCGACGCGACGGAGGCGGCCGCACTCGTTCGCGCCTGCGAGCGGCTCCGCGGCGCGCCCGGTCTTGCCGATCCGGCCGAGACCCTCCCCGACCTTCGCCTGCGCGTCGGCCGTCTGACCGCGACAGCGTCCCGGGCCGCTGCTAAACTCGAGGGGTGACAACAACCCCGCCAAAGATTTGCGTGCTGCCGGCGGCGGAACTCGAGACGTTTTTGGAGCGCTATCGGCACGATACCGGCTTCCCCGAGACGATGGACCCGGGGAGCTTCATCGAGGAGGTGTTGCACCGCGCCAACGCGTTCGTCCCGTCGGAGGCGGGCTCGGTGCTGTTCGACCACCCGTTCGAGCGCACCGGGGACGCGCCGGGGACGGAACTCTACTTCATCGCCACGTTCGGTCCCTCGGCCGACGCGTTGCTCGGCGCCAGCATCCCGACCACCGAAGGCGTCGTCGGCCACGTCTACTGCAAGGGCGAGTCCCACCTCGTCGCCGAGTCGCAAAGCGACAGGTTCTTCTACCCCCGCTTCGACGAGACGCACGCCTTCCGGACCACGAGCCTGCTCGCGGTTCCGATCCGGATCGAGAACAGCGTCTGCGGCGTGCTCGAGATGGTGAACCGGCTCGACGGCAAACCGTTCGACGAACGCGACCGCGCGCTCCTCGAGATCTTCGCGTCGTACACGTCGGTGTCGATCCAGAACCTCCTCGACGCTCGGCGCGCCGGCGCCGCCGCGCGCAGCGACGATCTCACCGGCCTGGCCAACGACCGTTTCTTCCACCGCCGCCTCGCGGAGGATCTCGACCACGCCGATGCGGCCAGCGGACGGGTGGCGCTGCTGTTCTTGGACCTCGACAACTTCAAGAGCGTCAACGACCGCCACGGGCACCTCGCCGGCTCGCAGGTGCTCAAGGAAGTCGGCTACGTCCTTCGGCGGGTGGTCCGGTCGCCGCGCGTCACGCTCGCCCGCTACGGCGGCGACGAGTTCGTGATCATCCTTCCCGGTTTCGACACGCCGTCGGCGATGCTGGTGGCCGAGGACCTCCGGCAGGCGATCCGCTCCCAGGCGTTCCTGCGCGGGAGGTTCTCCTGGTCGAGCGGCCCGGTGGAGTTCAACGGGCCGCTCACGTGCTCGGTGGGCGTGGCCGTCTACCCCGACCACGTGCCCCGCCTCGGCAGCTCCGATCACCGCCGCAACCAGCTCCTGCGCGCGTCCGACCAGGCGATGTACGCCGCCAAAGCGGCTGGCAAGGACCGGGTGGTCCTGAGCACGCCGGAGTTGACCACGTCAAAATGACGCCGGCGGGCTCCGCGCGACGGTCCCGGTCGCGCATGGAGTGGCACGGAATTTGCTCACACAACCGGCGGGGCGGGCACGCCCGACCCCGAGAGGAGCCTGAAATGAACACGTCCAAACGTCAACGAGTTCTCTCGATGAGCGCGGTCGCGGTCGGCGCGACCGTCTTGGGTCTGGTGCTGGCGGGAGGGTTGGGCCTGACGCCGCACAGCGCGGCGCGTGAGGCGGGGCCGGCCGTCGCCGCCGCCGCCCCGTGCACGGCTCAGACCGGCTACCCGGACTTCGCCACCCTCGCCGAACGGGTCAACCCGTCGGTCGTCTCCGTCTACACCGAGGAAGTGGTCAAGCCGCAGGAGACGCGGCGCTTCCACGGTGACATGGACCCCTTCGAGTTCTTCTTCGGCCCGGGCTTCCCTCGCCCTGACATGGGACGGCCGCAAAAGCGGGCCGGGGCCGGCAGCGGTTTCTTCATCTCGAGCGACGGCCTGATCGTCACCAACAACCACGTGGTCGAGGGCGCCGACAAGGTGTGGGTGCGGATCGCGGAGGGCAGCGACCGCGTCGCCGCCAAGGTCGTCGGCCGCGATCCGGCGACCGACGTGGCTCTGATCAAGATCGACGCCCCCAAGCCGTACACGCCGCTGCCGCTGGGCGACTCCAGCACGCTGCGAGTCGGCGACTGGGTCATGGCGGTCGGGAACCCGCTCGCCATGGAGCACACCGTGACCGTGGGCGTGGTGTCGGCGAAGAACCGCGCCCTCGGGCTGTCGGAGGCCACGCGCTCCTTCGAGAACTTCATCCAGACCGACGCCGCGATCAACCTGGGCAACTCGGGCGGCCCGCTCGTGAACCTGTGCGGCCAGGTGGTCGGGATGAACACGGCGATCAACGCGGCCGGGCAGAACCTCGGGTTCGCGATTCCCGTCAACACCATCAAGTCGGTGTTGCCGCAGCTCAAGGAAAAGGGCAAGGTCATCCGCGGCTACCTCGGCGTGACGATCACGAACCTCGACCAGAAGGCCCAGGAAGCGTTCAAGCTGCCATCCCGCGACGGCGCGCTGGTCGAGAGCGTCAGCCGGCCGGGCCCGGCGGACAAGGCCGGCATCAAGGCCGGCGACGTGATCGTCGCGGTGGACGGCACGCCGGTCAAGGAAACCCGCCAGCTCATCGACCACGTGTCGGCGATCGCCCCGGGGCGCAAGACCGAACTCGAGGTGATCCGTGACGGCAAGCGCCAGACGTTCTCGGTGGTGCTCGGCGAGCGGCCGGATGCGGAAGGTGACCAGACGGCATCGACCCCGAGCGACAACACTCCCACCTCCAAGCTCGGCCTCAAGGTGGATGACCTCTCGGCCCGCGCCCGGCGGCAGTTCGAGGTGCCAAGGGAGGTCGAGGGCGTGGTGGTGACCGACGTCTCCGACTCCTCGCCCGCCGACGAAGCCGGGCTGCGCGCCGGCGACATCATCATGCGCATCGACTCGCACGACGTGACCTCGCAGCAGGAGTTCACGGACGCGCTCTCGGCGTTGCGCTCCGGCACGATGGTTCGCTTGTACGTCTACCGGCCGCAGACCGAGCAGAAGAGCTTCGTGTTCCTGCGCCTGCCGTAGGAACTCCCCGACGTTGTCTTCGCAGGGCCGCCCGCTCGGGCGGCCCTGCCGTTGTCTCGGGCCGCCCCGGCCGGCGTCGTGTACAATCGTCTTCAGTCATGACCGCAGCGGGCACGGTGCTGATCGTCGACGACCAACCCCAGAGCCTCGAGGCGATGCGGGATGCGCTCCTGCCGCTCGGCTTCGAGGTCTGGCAGGCGCTGGAGGGCGAGGGCGGTTTGCTGCTCGCGCGCGAGCGCCAGCCCGACGTCATCCTCCTCGACGTGATGATGCCGGGAATGGACGGCTTCGAGGTCTGCCGCAGGCTCAAGGCGGACGAGGAGACGCGGCTGCTGCCGGTCGTCTTCCTCACCGGCCTCGACTCCAGGGACGCGCGCCTGCGCGGCCTCCAAGCCGGCGCCACCGACTTCCTCACCAAGCCGTTCGACCTCGTCGAGCTCGAGGCCCGCGTCCGCAACCTGGTGAGCTTCAGGCGCCTCACGCAGGACCTCGACGACGCCGAGAAGATGTTGTTCGCGGTCGCGCGCGCCGTCGAGGCGCGCGACGAGGGTACCGGCGACCACTGCGACCGGCTGTCGCTGCTCGGGGCCAAGCTCGGCGAGCACCTCGGCCTCGACCCCGAGGCGATCAAGGCGCTGCGCCGGGCCGGCTACCTCCACGACATCGGGAAGGTCGGCATCCCCGATGCGATCCTCCTCAAACCCGGCAAGCTCGACGAGGCCGAATGGGTGGTCATGCGTTCCCACGTCGAGATCGGCGTGCAGATCTGCGCGCCGCTGCGGACGCTGCGGCCGGTGCTGCCGATCATCCGCCACCACCACGAGAAGCGCGACGGCAGCGGCTACCCGGACGGCCTGTCCGGCGACGACATCCCGTTGCTCGCGCGCGTCTTCCAGGTGGTCGACGTGTTCGACGCGCTCACCAACGACCGCCCGTACCGTCAAGCGCTTTCCCCCGAAGGCGCCCTGGCCGTGCAGCGGGAGGAGGAGGCGCGCGGCTGGTGGGACCGCGAGATCCTCGAGGCGTTCGCGGCCATGGTCGGACTGCCGGGGAGTTGACAAAGGAGTGACGGGTTGGCAAACCCCGGCAAATGCGCTAGACTGCCGGGGACGTGATGGTGCGGATGCGGTGCCCATTCCCGCTGGTTCCCGCGCGTTGCGTGCTGGTTTGCCCCCGTCGCCGATGCGCCGTCGCTTTGCAGGCGGCGGCCGGGTGAGCCAAGGAGCCTGACAAGTATGGTGGAAGAGTTCAACGACGCACCCGCGTCCCCTGTCCAGGAGCCCAACGAGGCCGCCGGATCGGGCCGGCGCCGCCGGCCGCGCCGGCGGCGCGGCCGCCGTCACGCTCCCTCCGCCGCGGCGCCGGCCGCCCCGTACGAGGGCTATCTCTGGCGCCGCGACGACGGCAAGGCGTTCCTGCTCCCGGCGACGACGAAGTTCCACCCGACCGGCGAGGATCCGGCCCTCGACACCGCCCTGCTTTCCCGCTGGCACCTCGAGAGCGGGTTGCGCCTGACGGCCTCGGTGCAGCCGCCCAACGGGCACCAGCGCCCGGTCGTCGTCGAGATCACCGCGATCGAGGGGCTGCCGCCCGACGACTACCGTCAGCGGGCGATGCCGTTCCCCGAGCTGACGTCGATCGACCCGACGCCCCGCTTCACCCTCGAGACCGACCCCGGCCTCCTCGAGCCCCGCGTGATCGAACTCATGGCGCCGATCGGCAAGGGCCAACGCTGCCTGATCGTCGCCCCGCCGAAGGCGGGCAAGACCACGCTGCTGCAGCAACTCGCCCACGCGATCGGGGTCAACCACCCCGAGGTCCAGATCTTCGTGCTGCTGGTCGACGAGCGCCCGGAAGAGGTCACCGACTGGAAGCGCAGCATCATCAAGGGTGAGGTCTTCGCGTCCTCCTCGGACGAATCGATCCAGAGCCACATCGAGATCTCCGAGATGGTCCTCGAGCGCTCGCGCCGCTTGGTCGAGCTCGGCGGCGACGTCGTGGTCCTGATGGACTCCCTCACCCGCATGTCGCGCGCGTACAACAACAACCAGAAGAGCTCGGGGCGCATCCTCTCCGGCGGGATCGACGCCCGCACCATGGAAAAGCCGCGGCGGTTCTTCGGTTCGGCGCGCAACATCGAGCACGGCGGTTCGCTGACGATCATCGCCACCTGCCTGGTGGACACCGGCTCGCGGATGGACGAGGTGATCTTCCAGGAGTTCAAGGGCACCGGCAACATGGAGATCGTCCTCACGCGCGACCTGTTCGAGCGGCGGATCTTCCCGTGCATGAACATCCCGCAGTCCGGGACGCGCAAGGAGGAGAAGCTCTACTCGAAGGATCAGGTGGAGAGGATCTACCTGCTGCGGCGTGCGCTCGCCGCGCTGCCCCCGCACGAGGCGATGCAGGTGCTCCTCACCAAGCTCAAGCAGTACCCCACCAACGAGCAGTTCCTCGCGAACATCCAGACCAACGCGCGGTAGCGGCCGCGCTGCCGTCCGGGTCGGGTCGCCGCCGCCGCGAGGCACGGCGCGCAGGGCGAGAGAGCAGACGGAAAGGCCCGCCACGGGGCGGGCCGAAGACCCGAGTGAACGGACTCCCTACCGGGCCGGCTGGATCACGATCTGTTTGGTCACCGTGATCCAGGTCTTGACCTGGTGGCCGTCCTTCATCGCCGGCCGGTACCGGTTCTGCTTGACGGCCTCGATGCACGCCTTGTCGATCTCGGGGCGCGCGGGCTGGAACGGCCGCAGCACCTGCACGTCGTCCACGCCTCCCTTCTCGTTGACGAGCACCCTCAGGATCACATAGCCGCTGACCGCGGACCTCGTGAGCATCGCGATGCGCGGCACCGTCACCTTGGCCTCGACGAGACTCTGCGGTTGCACGTCGACCTGGGTGAAGTCCACGAGATCGCCCTCGCGCACGCCGGAGCCGAGACCGGTCGTGACCGGCACCTCCGCGGTCGGGGGCGGCGGCGGCGGCGCGGCCGTCGGGGGCGGCACCGCGGCCACCGGAACGCGAGTGGCGACGGCCGCAGGCACCGCGGTCGGCGCGGCCACGGCGGTCGGAATCGCAGTCGGCGGCAGCGCCGCCCTGGCGCTCGCCTGCGCCTGCTGCTGGCGGGCCTTCGCCGCCTCGGCTTCCTGCTGTTGCTTCACCTTCGCCAACTCGTCCTCTTTCCGCTTCTGCTCCGCCTCGCGCGACGCCAACTCCCGTTGCAGCCTCTGCTGCTCGTCGGGCGAGATCTGTCTGGCGGCCGGACCCTGCTTTTGCGTGGCGAGTTGCTTGCGCAACTCCTCGGTCTTGGCCTTCTCGGCCTCGAGTTCCTGGCGCAGCTGGTTTTCCTTCTCCTGGAGCGCCTGCGCCACCTGCGTGTTCACCAGCTCCTGCAACATCTTCTTCTGCGCGTCAGAATCGAGGGCGGGCGGCGAGGCCGGCCGGCTGAAGACGAGGTACCCGATCACACCGAGCAGGATCACGGCGCCGCCGATGATGGCGGCAAGCATCCCGGTGCGGCTGGGAGCCGCGCGCGCAGGCTCGGGTTCCTCGACCTTGGGAGGCTGGTAGTGCGCCGCGACGTCGAGGCCCCGCTCGCGTTGGACCTCGCGGTCCTCTTGCTCGATCTCGTTGCGGTACAGGCGGTCCATGAACAGGGCGAGGTTGAAGGTGGTGGGCGAGTACGCGCCGCCGTACAGGAGCTTCTCGAGCTCACGCTTGAAGTCGGCGGCGGTCGCGAAGCGATCGTCCGCCTTGGGCGAGAGCGTCTTCGCCAGGATCGCGAGCACGTCGGCGGGAACCGGACCTTCCTCGAACGCGAGGGACGGGTGCTCGAGAGCCGCGGCGCGCCCGGCCGGGTCCGCCGGCAGCGGCTGTCCGCAGAGCAGTTGGAACAGGATGGCCCCGAGCGAGTAGACGTCGGACCGGCGCGTGGCCGGGCCGTTCGCCAAGACCTCGGGCGCGAGGTACGGCGCGGCCGTCCGCTTCAGGGCCACACGGTCGAGGTTCGCGCGCAGTCCGCGCGCGAGGCCGAAACCCGCCACCATCGCTTCGCCGTCGTTGCCGATCATGACCAGGTGCGGCACGAGGAAGCCGTGCACCAGCGCCTCGCCCTGAACCTCGACCGCCGCCGCCGCCGCCAGCGCGGCCGCCATCTTCTCGACGATCAGGAGAGCGTTGTCGATCGCGATCGGGAACTGCTCGGAGGCCGCCCGCGCCATGAGTTGGTCGAGGGGTTGCGCGGGCACGTAGTCCCACGCCGCGAACGGCACCCCGTCTTCGCTGCCGCAGACGGCGTTCCGAACCACGTTGGTCGCCTTCAGGACTTGAGATACCTGGTTGGCCGCAGCGATCTCCGCGCTCAAGGCGGCGCGGTTCAACCCCGTCTGATCGAAGCGTCGCAGCCAGACGATTCTGCGAAAGCTGTCGTGCTCCATTTCCCCCGCGCGCCACAGCGTGCCAAGCCCGTCCTGGCTTCGCTGTTTGAGGAGGAGGAACTTCCCGAAGCTCGAATAGGTGTCGGCCATCTCAGGCCCTCCCGAACTTCGGTCACGCTAACACCCGGCCCCTGCGAGGTCAACGCCTCGCCGGGGAAACCGATCGGTTCGCGAGGTGGCGTTCCAGGATGAGACGGGCGGCCACGCCGTCCACCAGCTCGGGCCACCGCCGCCGCGGCACGCCGCCCGCCGCCAGGAGTTCCTCGGCTGCGGCCGTCGTCCCGCGCTCATCGGCGGTCTGGATCGGAACCTCGAGCCTTCGCCGCAGCGCAGCCACCACGCCGGCCACCCGGCGCTCGCCCCGCCCCTGGCCCGAGCGCGTCAACGGCACACCCACCACGACGCCCTCGACCTCCCAGGTTCGGACCAGGCCGGCCACGGCTTCGGCGACCCCCTCGGGTCCCGCGTAGGCGAACGCGTGCAGGCTCGACGCGACCCGTTCGTCGGCATCGCACACCGCCACCCCGACCCGCCGGGTTCCAACGTCGAGCGCCAGCCAACGCATCGCGACGAGCATACCCCCTGCTGGCGTGGACTCCGAGCTAGAATGCGGCCGCTGACGGGGAGGGCGGTTGGCGCGACGGCTCTGGGAACGCTGGGGAGGGGCGGCGGCGGGCTGGTGCCGCGGCTGCCTCTTCGCGCTGGTCGGTCTGACCGCCCTGGCGGCCGGCCAGCCGCCGGCTGCAGCGGCTGCCGCGCCGCCCACCCTCGGGGACCAGGTCACGGTCGACGCCGCCCAGCAGCAGTGGGTTCAGGACCAGCTCTGGTGCGCCCAGGGCGACGTGCAGCTCCACTATCAAGACATCTCGTTGCGCTGCGACGAGGTCGAGGTCGACCTCAAGACGATGCACCTCCACGCCGAAGGGAACGTCATCCTCGACCAGGGCCAGACGCGTATGGCCTGCGACCGGATGGACTTCGACCTGCGCACGAAGCTGGGGACGCTGTACAAGGTGGACGCGTTCTTCCCCCCCACGTACCACTTTCGCGGCGAGGAGTTGCAGAAGCTCTCCGCCGACAAGTACCGCTTCACCCGCGGCGTGTTCACGAGCTGCGACCTCACCGACAAGGCGCCGCCGTGGAGCCTCGAGGTGCGTGACGCGGTGGTGCAGCTCGAGGGGTACGGGCATTTCCGCGGCGCCGCCCTCAAAGTTCGCGGCGTTCCGATCTTCTACACGCCGCGCCTGCTCTGGCCGGTCAAGCGCGATCGCGCCGCCGGGTTCCTCGTCCCGACGTTCGGGTATTCGAACCAGCGCGGGGCGTACCTCGGCAACTCGTTCTTCTGGCCGGTCTCGCGCTCCTTCGACACCACGCTGTTCGCGGACTTCTACACCAAGCACTACCTCGGCCTCGGCCAGGAGGCACGCTGGGCGCCGGCCGAAAATGCGTTCGGGGAGATCGCCGACGCGTTCGTCTGGGACCCCGAGAGCAAGAGTTGGAAGTGGCGAGCTACCGGCAAGCATAACCAGCTCTTCCCGGGAGGCTACGGCCTGCACGCCGAGCTGCAGGAAGTCTCCGACATCGACTTCTTCCAGCGCTTCGACGGCACGATCAACCAGACCGGGCTGCGCACCCTCTACTCGTACGTGAACCTCTCGCGGACATGGGGACCGCAGGCCGTCACCTTCCGGGGCGACCACCGCCAGACGTTCTTCACCGATTCCACGGGAGGCACCACCTCCAAGGTCGTGCTCGACCGGCTCGGGGAGGTCGAGTATCGCCTGCGCTCGACCCGCATCGGGAAGACCGCACTGTACGTGTCCGCCGACGGGTTGATCGACGAGCTCCAGGTCAACCGGTCCGCGACGCTGCGCGGACGCTACGGCCGCCTCGACATCTTCCCCACGGTGTCGCTGCTCACCCCCGGCTTCACCTGGCTCAACATCACGCCGACCATCGGGGCGCGGGAGACGTACTACACCTCGCGCACCTCCGCCGATGGCCGGTACCTGCTCAAGGAGCCGATCTCGCGCGAGTACGGGACTGCGGGCCTCGACATCGTCGGCCCGTCGTTCTCCCGGATCTGGACGAAGGCGAACGGCGACAAGCTCAAGCACCTGATCGAGCCGCGCATCGAGTACACCTACGTCTCCAACCCCGGCGGCTCGATCGCGAACTCTTCCGCCTCGTCGATCCCCCTGTTCGACGAACGCGACTCGGTTCTCGTGGCCAACCAGGTGAAGTGGACGCTCGGCAACTACCTGTTGCTCAAGAGCGGGCAGGCCGGGAGCCGCCAGGTGGCGAGCTTCGAGATCAGCCAGCCGTACTCGCTGTCCGACCCCATCACGCCCGCCCGGGCGACGCTCGACACCGGAACCGGCCAGCCCGGCCAACCGCTGCCCGCGAGCCTCAAGGGACCCCTCGACCTCTGGCTGCGCGTGCTGCCGATCCCCACCGCGACGCTCGACACGCGCGCCGACTTCGACCCCGTCACCCACAACCTCCAGAGCACCTCGCTCTCGGGCGGGTACAGCAAGGGAACGAACGCCCTCAACCTCACCTGGTACTCGAGCTACGATCCGACCGGTCAGGTCGCCTCGTCGCAGACGCGTCTGTTCCTCGGCGTGTCGCCGGGCCACGCGCCGTGGCGCCTGGAGAGCCAGTTCGCCTACGACATCCACCAGCACCAGCTCCTCGAACAGCGCTACGTCTTCCGTTGGCGGGGAAGCTGCTGGAACGCAACGGTCGAGCTGCACGACTACCGGATCCAGCCGTACAAGACCCGCGACTACCGCATCTCGATCGATCTTACCGGCCTCGGCACCTTCCTCGACATCAAGGGCGCCCTCGCGTCGTTCGCCCGGTGAGCCGACCGGTTGCGGGCGGCCCGGGCGTGGTGTAATCTTCGCGCTCGTCAGGTCGGGGCGTAGCTCAGCCTGGTAGAGCACACGGTTCGGGACCGTGTGGTCGGAGGTTCAAATCCTCTCGCCCCGACCAGTTCCACCCCCTCCCGGAAGTCCCGAGCGCTCCAGCCCGCCGGCGCGGCTGCCCGCGCGTGTCGGATCCGCGTGCCGGCACCGCGGGCCGCGGTCGGGCCGCCTGGGCGGCGCCCCCTTCGCCATCCCGGGGGAGCTTGGCACGGTTCTCGCTTGTCGGGTAGAGTGTCACGCCCAGGCCGGGCGGAGGCGGGGGGGAAAACCGTTGCCTGCGCTCGTTGTGGCCGGGCGGCAACCCGCGGCTGCACCCGAGGGGATGCCGTCTTGGCAGGCCACGGCGGCACCGGCCAGGACGGGGCCGTCGCCCGCGGGCGACGACGAGGGCGACCGAGACGGTCGCCGCGGATGGGAGAAGAGCGATGCGGACAGCGTTGAAGACCTTCGTGACGGCCGGTCTCGGACTCCTGGCGGCGCGGCCGCTGCTCGCCCAGGGCGGGCCCACGCCGCCGACCCCCGAGGTCGCGGTGAGCCGCGCGTGCGCCGCCGCCGGCGGCCTGGCGGCGTTCAAGAACCTGGGCATCCTCGGGATCGGCAGCAAGAGCGAGGAAGTCACCCAGGACGGGCAGGTCACAAAGGCCCTCAAGAACTTCTACTTCCTCGCCCCAGGGCCGGTGCCCGGCCGGCTCGAGCTGCCGGAGCACCAGGTCGTCGCGGCCGACGACGGCAGCGGCGGCTGGGCCGTCGTCGCCGGGAAGGCCGACACTCGTCAAGCCACCGCGTACATGGTGAAGAGGACGCTGGCAACTTCGCTGTTCCCGCTCTTACTGCCGTTCTCGCTCACCTGGGAAGGGGTCGCCGTCACCGAGGTCAAGGCCGCGACCGTGGCCGGCAAGCCGGTGTGGCGGCTCTCGGTCCAGGTCCCCAGGAGTTTCTTCGACTCGCCCCAGATCGCCAGCTCGTGGTCGGTCTTCCTCGATCGCGGGAGCTTCGCACTGGTGCAGGCGGAGAGCCCGTTCACCGACCTCGGCAAGGGCGTCACCGCCGACGGGATGCTTTTCCGGTGGAACGAGCCAACCAAGGTCAAGGGCGTGACGCTCCACCAGGAGCAGCGGGTCACCGGGCTCGACGAGGTCGGCCGCGAGAAGAGCCACAGCCGCATCGATCGCTTCCAGTTCCGCTCGGTGCCTGCGTCCGAAGCCGAAAAGCTCTTCGCCAACCCGATTCCCCCCGACCAGCGGCCCAAGCCTCCGGCGATGCAGCCTCCGCCGTTCCCGCCACAAGGCCCGCCGAAGGGTTGAGCCAAAGGTGCCGGCCGCCGGGCGCAGCCTCGCCCGTGCGGGCGTGGGCGTACACTGGCGGCGGCGGCGACGCCGCCTGAGGAGGGACGCGTGAGAGCACGGTCGTTCTTCGCCGCAGCGATCGTCCTGGCGGCCGCGGCGGTGTTCGCGACGGGGGCGGGGGCGCAACCGTCGCCGGAGCAGCTCGCCGCCCAGCTGAAACAGATCGGTCAGGCACAACAGGATCTCGACCACCGGTTGGACGAGTTGGCCAAGGCGATCGACGACGTGGCGTGGTTCCAGCGCGTCGGCGACGTCGCCGTCGTCGACAAGTGGCGGATCGCCGGGGCGCCCGACGCCAACCCGGCCAACCCGACAGCCCCCGGCGCCACCAACCCGGTCAGGTTCTACGTCTACACGTTCGTCCCGCGCGACCGCAAGCCCGGCGAAAAGCTCCCAATGCTGATCCTCCCCCACGGCGGGGTCCACGCCGACTTCACCACCTACCACGCCCACATCATCCGCGAGCTGATGGCGCAGGGGTACGTGGTGGTGGCGCCGGACTACCGCGGCTCGACCGGTTACGGCCGCGATTTCTACGAGCTCATCGACTACGGCGGCCGCGAGGTCGACGACATCCACGCGACCCGCGAGTGGGCGCTCGAGAACTTCGACTTCGTCGACCCGGCGCGCGTCGGCCTCATCGGCTGGAGCCACGGCGGCCTGATCGTGCTGATGGAGGCGTTCGCCCACCCCAAGGAGTACGCCTGCGTGTTCGCCGGCGTCCCGGTGTCCGACCTCGTCGCGCGCATGGGCTACCTGGGGAAGAGCTACGAGGACCTGTACTCGGCGCCGTACCACATCGGCAAGACGGTGCACCAGGACATCGCCGAGTACAAGCGCCGCTCCCCGGTCTGGAGCGCCGACAAGCTCGCGGTGCCGCTCCTCATCCACACCAACACCAACGACGAGGACGTGAACGTCATCGAGGTCGAACACCTCATCCAGGCGCTCAAGGCGGCGGGGAAGACGTTCGAGTACAAGATCTACCAGGACGCGCCGGGTGGGCACAGCTTCGACCGCATGGACACGCCGCTCGCCCGCCAGGCCCGCCGCGAGGTCTACGAGTTCCTCGCCCACTACCTCACCCCCCCGCGACGGCTCCCGTAGTCCGTGGCCGGGCGGGTGCTGCAACGTGAAAACGACGTGACGAACGTGGAGCCCAAACCGGGCGGAACCCGTGCTAGACTCCGCATCGTGCGCAGCAAACCCTGCTGGCTCGCGGGGTTGGCCTTCGCTGCGGCGGTCGGTTGCAGCGTCTCGTCAGGGCAGCTGGCCACGGTCGGCGGTCACCCCGTCACGATCGAGCAGCTCAACGCGTTCGTCGGCACGCAGGCCGGCCGACCCGCCGCCGAGGTTTCCCCGGAGCTGACCGGCGCCCTGTTCGAGCGGCTCCTCGAGGAAGAGGTGTTGCTCGCGGCATCGCCATCGCCCGGCGACCACGACCTTGCCCCGGCCGCCCGCAGCGCTCGCGCCCGCGATCTGATGGCGTCGCTCTGCCCGCCCCCCCCGCTGCCGACCCAGGCGCAGGTCGACGCCTACCTCGCGGCCCACACCGAGGCGAACGGCGGGGGCGATCGGATCAAGCTCCGGCAGCTGGTCCTTCCCGACCAGGCGACGGCACGGGTCGCGCGCGACCGGGTGCGAGCGGGAGAGGACTTCGACGCCGTCTCGAGGGAGCTCTCGCGCGCCCCGAACGCGACGGACGGCGGACTGCTGGGCTGGGTCGATCGCGGGCAACTACCGCCGGAGTTCGAGGCCGCCGTTGCCGGTCTGGCGCCGGGAGACGTGAGCGAACCGGTGCCCTCCAACGCCGGCTGGCACGTGTTCCAGGTGATGGAACGCCACGGCGCCGGCGACCGTCCGGATGCCGCCATGCGGGAGAGGGTGCGGGCCAAGCTCGCGGCCAGCGCGGCCGAAACCGCGCAGAGGACCTGCCTCGTCGGACTCGCCGCCAGGGTCGGCGTGCGGGTGGATTGTGCGGGAGCGGCGTTCCCTTGCCGCAACCCGTTCGGAGGAACGCCATGATACGCACGACACAGAAAGCTCTTCTCGCCTTGACGACGATCGTTCTCGCCACGGCCGCCGCGGCGGCCGAGCGTCACCTCGTAGAGGGCATCGTGGTTCGCGTCAACGACCGCATCCTGACCACCACGGATATCCGCGACCGCGCCAACGAGCGGGCGGCGGAGACGGGCAAGCCCGTGAGCCGCGACCAGTACCCCGAGCTGATCTCGGAGGCCGCGGACGAGATGTGCATGCTGGAGCGGGCCAACGAGCTCAAGCTCGAGGTGTCGAGCGAAGAGCTCAACGCGGCGATTCAGCAGCTCCGCGAGCAGAACCACGTGCCCGACGACGCCGCTTTCGAGAAGACGTTGCACGACCTCGGGCTGACGCTCGAGGGCCTCAGGGCCAGGGTTCGCGACAACATCCTCGTCAGCCGCCTCCTCAAGCACGAGCTCGGCGATCTACCGATCACGGAAGCGGAGCTGCGGCAGAGGTTCGAGCGCGAGAAGGACAAGTTCACCATCGGGGAGCGCGTTCACCTCGAGCACATCGTGATGCCGGTCGCCGCCGACAAGAGCGACGAGGCGGCCACGCTCGCCGCCGCCCGCCGTCTGGTGGCCGCCGCCCGCGCCGGCGGCGATTTCAAGGCCCTGGTGCAACAGGAGGTCCAGGCCGGACGCGGCACCGGCGGCGACCTCGGCACCGTGCTCGTGACCGACATGCGCGCCGAGGTCCGCGACGCGATCGCGAAGCTGAAGCCGGGCGAGATCTCCGACCCGTTCGAGAGCCCCGCCGGCGTCCACATCGTCCAGGTCATCGAGCGCATCCCTCCGACGGTCAGGCCGTTCAAGGAGGTGGAGGACGAATTGCGCGACCACGAGCTGGCCGACCGGTACCGGGCGCACCTCTCGAGCGTGGTCGCCGAGCTCAAGAAGCGCTACTCCGTCGAGATCCACCCCGAGCTGATGAACGAGACCAGATAGCCGAACCCGCCGTTTCCGCCCGTTTCCTCCCCCGTGAAGGCCGAACCCGGCGGACTCCGCAACCCTGCGGCATCTTGACAGGGGGCGTGGGTCATCCCATCATGGCGGTGGACAAAAGTGGAGCGAAGTGGACCGCTGTGGCCCACCACCCGCGCCGGCGGGTTTTCGGAGGGGAAGATGGAGACTTTTCGCGGGAGCTACCAGGCCACCGTCGATGACAAGGGCCGCCTGAAGCTCCCCGCACGCCTCAAGGGCCAGCTCGAAGAGTGGCACGGCCCCCGCGTGTTCGTCACCTCCCTGTCCCCGTTCGAGCTCCGCGTATACCCCCTCGTCGTGTGGGAGGAACTCGAGCGCCGGTTCCTTGCCCGTCCCTCGATGGACCCGCTGGTGCAACGCCTCCTGGAGCACGCCAACTACGGCCAGGAGGACGAGGTCGACGCGCAGGGCCGCGTGCTGGTCCCCGCCCTGCTGCGCGATGTCCTGCAGGGCAACGGCGAGGTCGTGGTCTCGGGACGGGGGCGCTTCCTCGCGGTCGTCGCCCGCGACCGCGTCCAGGCCGAACTGGCCACGGCGTTCACCAACGAGGAGCTTGCCGCTCTCGCTGCGCTGGAGCAGTGATGCCCGATGCGTGCGGCCGAACACCAACCGGTTCTGCTCGCGCAGATCGTGGAGGCGCTGGCGCCCCCCGGGACGGGGTGGGTCGTCGATGCGACGGTCGGCCTCGGGGGCCACGCCCACGCCCTGCTCGCGGCGTGCCCGGATCTGCGCCTTCTCGGCCTCGACCTGGATCCCGGCGCGCTCGCCCTCGCCGGCGTTCGCCTCTCCGAGTTCGGCTCGCGTGCGACGCTCGTCCAGGGATCGTACTGGCGACTCGCCGAGATCGCCAGCGAAAACGGCGTGACCTCGTCCGACGGCGTCCTGTTCGACCTCGGCGTCTCGTCGTTGCAGCTCGACACGCCCGATCGCGGGTTCTCGTTCCGCCACGACGCACCCCTGGACATGCGGTTCGGGCCGGACGGTGCGACTGCGGCCGACCTCCTGTCGGCGCTTTCGGAGGAGGAGTTGGTGCGCGTGCTGCGCGACCTCGGTGAGGAACCGCGCGCGCGGCGGGTGGCGCGGGCGATCGTGCGGGCCCGGATGCAGCGGCCGCTCTCCACGACCGGCGAGTTGCGCCGCGTCGTGCACGCCGCCCTCGGCGCGACGGGCGGTCGCATCGATCCCGCAACGCGGACGTTCCAGGCGCTCCGAATCGCGACCAACCGCGAACTCGAGGGGATCCCCCCGGCCCTCGAGCAGGCGGCGCGCCTGCTTCGCCCCGGCGGTCGCCTTGCGGTGATCGCGTTCCACTCGCTGGAAGACCGTCTCGTCAAGCGCGCCCTGCGCCACCTCTCGGGGCGTTGCGTCTGCCCGCCCGGGAGCTTCGCCTGCAGCTGCCGGCCCGAGCGGATGCTCGAGATCCTGACGCCGCGCCCGGTGACGCCGGACGAGTCCGAGGTCGCGATCAACCCGAGGTCCCGCTCCGCCAAGCTCCGCGTCGCCCGGAGGGCGGAGTGAACGTCGGCGGCTACCGGCCCAGCAACACCTGGCTGCGGCGGCAGCTCGACACCAGCTGGCACCGGTGGGTCGCGATCTGCTTCGCCGGCGCGGCCGCCGTGAGCGTCGTCATGGCGGCGTTCATCGCGCCGCGCCAGGCGACGGTGCGGATGCAGTACGAGATCGCGCAGCTCACGCGCTCGGTCGACCATCTCGAAGGGGAACGGCGCCGCCTGCTTCTGGAGCGCGAGGCGTTGACGTCGCCCGCGGCGCTTGCCGCGCAGCTCGACACGCTCGACCTCGCGCCGGTCGGACCCGACCAGGTCGGCCACCTCACCCCGGCGGGGGAGCTCGTCTTCCCCCAGCCGTCGCCGACCCCGGCGCGCCCGAACCCGGCGCGGAGCAAACCCCGATGATCAACGACGCGCGACTGCGCTGGATCGGGTGGGCGTTGGCGGCGTGGACCGCGGTCGTCGTGGTTCGCCTCGTGCAGGTGCAGGTGCTCGACCATCGCCAGTGGGAGAGTGCCTCGGCGCGCCAGCGCGAGGGAACGATCGAGATCGAGGAGCCGCGGGGCGACATCGTCACCCGCGACGGCCGCCTGCTCGCGGGCAGCCTCGAGCGGGTCGCCGTGTACGCGAACCCCCACCAGATCCCGCGCAAGGTGTGGCCGGAGGTCGCATCCGGGCTCGCCGGCCTGGTCGGAGAGCCGGCGGCGGCGGTGCAGGCCGAGCTCGCCGCGCACGACGGCTTCTTCTACGTCGCGAAGGACCTCGACCCGCGGGTGGCCGACGCCGTCGCCCGCCTGCACCAGCGCGGCGTCGGGACGCTGCCCACCGAGCGCCGGGTGTACCCGAACGGCGCTCTCGCGGGGCCGACCGTTGGCTTCCTCGACTCGGAGGGTCGCGGTCAGGCCGGCCTCGAGGCGTTCTACGACCGCACGCTCCGCGGCGTTCCGAGCGTGTATCACGTGCTGCGCGACGGCAAGCGCTCACCCACGCCGCTCGACCTTCGCCTCGAGACGCCCGGCCGCCCGGGCCAGTCGCTGGTGATCAGCATCGATTGCCGCATTCAGCAGGTCGTGGAGCAGGAGCTTGCCGCCACCGTCGCCAAGACCGGCGCGCGCGGAGCCTCCGCCGTCGTCATGGACCCGGCCACCGGCGAACTGCTCGCGCTCGGTTCCGTCCCCTCCTACGACCCCGGAGAGATCGGGCAGTCCGCGCCCAGCGCCCGACACAACCGCGCCGTCGAGGACGCCCTCGAGCCGGGCTCCACGTTCAAGCCGTTCATCGTCGCGGCTGCCGTCACCTCCGGCGTGCTCAACCCGTTCGAGATGGTCGACTGCTCAGGCGGCGGCGTCCAGATCGCCAACGCGTTCATCCGCGACCACGCCCGCTACGGCCTCCTGCCGGTGCGGGAAGTGCTGGCGAAGTCCTCCAACGCCGGCGCGATCAGGATCGCGTACCGCGTCGAGCCCGACCGCCTCGACGAGATGATCCGTTCCTTCGGCTTCGGCCGGCCCACCGGCGTCGGACTGCCCGCCGAGACCCGCGGGATCTACCACGGGCCGCGCTTCTGGTCGGCGCTGTCGCGCGCCGGTCTCGCCCTCGGCCAGGAGATCAGCGTGACCTCGCTCCAGCTCGCCCAGGGGTACGCGGCGATCGCCAACGGCGGGGTGCTCGTCCACCCGCGGCTCGTGCTCGACACGCGCGACCGCGACGGCCGCTCGGTGGCGCCCGCGCAGCCGCTCCCCGGGACCAGAGTGGTGCCCGCCGCGCTCGCCAACCAGATCGCCACGATGCTCGAGGCGGTCGTCGAGGAAGGCACCGGCAAGACCGCCGCCGTGCCCGGCTACATCGTCGCGGGCAAGACCGGCACGGCGCAGCGGGCGTCGCGGGGGAGCTACACGGCCGGGCGCCACGTCGCCTGGTTCGCAGGGTTCTTCCCGATGCCGGACCCCAAGGTCGTCATGGTCGTGTGCGTCGACGAACCGGTCAGCGATTACTGGGCGGCCGACGTCGCCGCGCCGGCGTTCGGCAAGATCGCCGCGCGCATCGTGACCCTGCTCGGTCTCGTGCCGGAAGGGGGAGGGCGAGCATGACCCTGGTCGAGCTCGCCGTCGCGTGCGGCGCGTCGCTGCGCGGGGGTGACGCCGAGGTGCTCGGCATCACCCACGTCGCGCAGGCCGTGCGCCCCGGATGGGTGTTCGCCGCCGTCGCGGGCCGCAAGCGCCACGGGATCGAGTTCGCGGCCGAGGCCGTCGCGGGCGGCGCCGTGGCGATCCTCTCCGACCGCGACCCCGGAGCAGGGGTTGCCTGGTTGTCCGCGCCCCGCCCGCGCCTGGCGATGGCGCTGGCCGCGTGGGCGTTGGCCGGCCATCCGGAGCGACGGCTGCGCATGGTCGGCGTGACCGGGACGAACGGCAAGAGCACGGTCGTGAGCCTGGTGGGGCGCATCGCAGAGGCGGCCGGGGAGCGGCCGGGGACGTTCGGCACCCTCGGGTATACGCTGCCCCAGCGCAGCGAGCACGCGACCCGCACGACGCCCGAAGCCACCGACCTCGCGCCTCTGCTCGCCGAACTCGCCGCGACCGGCGGCACCGTCGCGGCGCTCGAGGTCTCGTCGCACGCGATCACGCTCGACCGCGTCGCCGGGCTCGAGTTCGACGTTGTGGTCTGGACGAACCTCACCCGCGACCACCTCGATTTCCACCCGGGCCTCGAGGAGTACTTCGCCACCAAGGCCGCCCTTTCCGAGCGGCTGCGGGAGAGCCCGCCCGGCCGTCGCGTCATCGGCGCCGACGATCAGTTCGTCGCGCGCCTGACGGCGTCGCCTCGGCCGGGCGACCTCACCTTCGGCCTCGGCGCCGGGCGCGACATCACGGCGTCCGACGTCGCCTGCGACGCCGGCGGCACGACGTTCGTCCTCCACACCCCCGCCGGCTCGGCGCCGGTGCGGCTGCCGCTGGTGGGACGCCACAACGTGCGCAACGCGCTTGCGGCCGCGGCCGTGGCGGTCGCCCTCGACTGGCCGCTCGACGCGACGGCAGGCGCCCTCGCCGGCGCCGTGCCGCTCGCGGGCCGCCTCGAGCCGGTCGCAGCCGGGACCGCATTCCCCGTATTCGTCGATTACGCCCACACGCCCGACGCCCTGGAGCAGGTCCTGTTGGCGCTGCGCGAGGTCGGCGAGAGGCGCCTCGTGGTGGTGTTCGGGTGCGGCGGCGACCGCGATCCCGGCAAGCGCGCCCCGATGGGCGAGACGGTCGGCCGGCTGGCGGACGTCCCCGTCGTGACCTCGGACAACCCGCGCAGCGAGGACCCGCAGGCGATCGTCGACCAGGTCGTCGCCGGAGTCCGCGCGTCGGGGAACCCGCGGGCCTTGGCGATCCCCGACCGGCGGGAGGCGATCGCCGCGGCGCTGTCGCTGGCCGACGAGCGCTGCATCGTACTCGTGGCCGGCAAGGGCCACGAGACGGAGCAGGTCTTCGCCGACCACACCGTGCCGTTCGACGACCGCGTCGTGATCCGCGAGCTCGCGCAGAGGAGACGGCCGTGATCCGCCGCAGCGCCGGCGAGATCGCGCGCCTCCTTGCCGCCGACCTCCGGGGCGACCCCGAAACGCCGGTGGCCGGCGTCGCCATCGACTCGCGCGCGGTGCAGCCCGGCAACCTGTTCGTGGCGCTGCCGGGGGCTCGCGTCGACGGTCGCGACTTCACGCCCGCGGCGGCGGCGGCCGGTGCGGCGGCGGTCCTGCTCACCCGCCCTCTCGACCTCGACCTGCCGCAGATCGTGGCCCCGGACGCTCTCGCCGCGCTGCAGCGTCTGGCCGCGGCGGAGCGTTCCGCGGCGGCCTACCGCCTGGCGGCGGTCACCGGCTCGATCGGCAAGACGACCACCAAGGAGTTCCTGACCGCGCTGCTCGGCACCTCCTTCCCGGTCGGGTGCACGAGCGGCAACCGCAACTCCGAGACCGGCTTCCCGGTGGAGCTGTGCAACCAGTCCGAGGGGATCGCCTGGATGGTCGCCGAGCTCGGCATGAGCCACGCGGGCGAGCTCGACCGCCTCGGCGCCATCGCCCAACCCGACGCCGTCCTGATCACGGTGGTGGCGCCGGTCCACCTCGAGTTCTTCCCCGACCTCGACGCGATCGCCGAGGCCAAGGCGGAGCTCATCCGCCACCTCGGCCTTGACGGCCTCCTCGTCCTCAACGCCGGCGACCCGAGAGTCGCGGCGTTCGCGCCGCGGTTTTCCGGCACCGTCCTGCGCTTCGGCGCGCCCGGCGGCTCCGACCTCTGGATCGAGGACTATCAGGGGCGCGGCCTGTTGGGCGCGACCTTCGCGCTCGCCGGCCCGCTCGGGCGCGTGCCCGTCGAGTGGTCGTTGCCGGGCCGCCATCAGGCCGACAACCTGCTCGCGGCCGCCACCCTCGCGCTCGCGCTCGGCGTCGTGCCGGAAGACGTCGCCGCCACGGCCACTCGGCTGCGCCCGGCCCCGCGCCGCGGCGAGGTCCACGCCCTCGGCAACGGGGTCGCCCTCGTCGACGACAGCTACAACTCGTCGCCCGAGGCGGCGGGTGCGCTGCTCGCACTGCTCGCCGCCACGCCGGGGCGGCGGGTGGCGGTGCTCGGCGAGATGCTCGAGCTCGGTCCGACCTCGGCAGCCCTCCACCGCGAGGTCGGCCGCCAGGCGGCGGCGGCCGCCGACGTGGTCGTTGCCGTGGGCGGCGTCGGAGCCGCCGAACTCGCCCAGGCCGCCGCCGGCGCCGAAACCCACCGCACCGCCACCGCGGCCGAGGCGCTCGAGCTCGTGCGCAGCCTGGTGCGCCCCGGCGACGTGGTTCTCGTCAAGGGGTCGCGCGGGGTCGGCCTCGACGCCGTGGCCGACGGCCTGCTCGCGGAGGCGTGCTGATGCTCTACTGGCTCCTCTACGAGCTGCACACCTCCTGGGGCCCTCTGAACGTCTTCCGGTACATCACGTTCCGGGCGGCGCTCGCGATCCTGACGGCGCTGGTGATCGGGATCGCGTTCGGCCCGTGGCTCATCCGCGCGCTGCGCGAGCGACAGATCGGCCAGTCGATCCGGGAGGAGGGCCCCCAGTCCCACAAGGCGAAAGCGGGCACGCCGACGATGGGAGGGTTGCTGATCCTCGCCGCGGTGATGGTCCCGATCCTCCTGTGGGGCGACCTCACCGAGCCGTGGATCTGGATCGTGACCGGAACCACGCTCGCGTTCGGCGGCATCGGGTTCCTCGACGACGTTCTCAAAGTCCGGCGGGGAAAGAACCTGGGCCTCGGCGCCTGGCAGAAGTTCGGGCTGCAGCTGCTCGCCGGCCTCCTCGCCGCCACCGCGATCCGCCTGGTGGCCGGCCACTCGCCGTACGCCGAGGACCTCGTGGCGCCGTTCTTCAAGAACGCCCACATCCCGCTGGGGGTCATGTACATCCCGTTCGTCGCGGTGGTGTTGGCCGGCTTCTCGAACGCCGTCAACCTCACCGACGGGCTCGACGGCCTGGCGATCGGATCGGTCCTGATCGCCTTCGGCACCTACACCGTCTTCACCTACATCGCCGGTAACGCCAGGGTGGCCAAGTACCTGCTGATCCCGTCGGTGGCCGGCGCCGGCGAGGTCGCGGTGTTCTGCGCCGCGATGGTCGGCGCGTCGCTCGCGTTCCTCTGGTTCAACTGCCACCCGGCGCAGCTGTTCATGGGGGACGTCGGCTCGCTCGCGCTCGGCGCGGCCATCGCGTGCACGGCCGTGATCGCCAAGCAGGAGTTGCTCCTGGTCGTGGTCGGCGGGCTGTTCGTCGCCGAGGCGCTCTCGGTCATTCTCCAGGTGGCGAGCTTCAAGACCAGGGGCAAGCGGGTCTTCCGCATGTCCCCGCTGCACCACCACTTCGAGCTCTCCGGCTGGGCGGAGACCCAGGTGGTCGTGCGTTTCTGGATCGTCGCGCTGGTGTTCGCGCTCATCGGCCTGGCGACGTTGAAACTACGATGAAGACGACACGACCTTCCGCCGCAATGGTCGTCGGCCTCGGAGCCTCCGGGGTGGCCGCCGCGACGCTGCTCGCCCGCGACGGGTGGCGCGTCACGGTCAACGACCGCGCCACCGAGTGGGAACTCGATGCGAGCCTCGGCCGCCTCCCGGACAGCGTCGCCACGGTCCTCGGACACCATCCGAGCGACCTTCCCGACGGCACGGCGCTCGTCGTGGTCTCGCCGGGGGTGCCGTGGGACCTCCCCATGCTGGTCGAGGCGCGCCGCCGCCGGATCGAGGTGATCGCCGAGGTGGAGCTGGCGGCACGCTCGATGCCGGGCGTGCCCATCGTCGGGGTGACCGGCTCCAACGGCAAGACGACCGTGACCTCGCTTCTCGGCGACATCGCCCGCGCCGCAGGGTGGCACGCCGGTGTGGGCGGCAACATCGGCACCGCCGCGTCGGACCTCGCCCTGGCCGGCGGGTGGGACGCAGTGATCCTCGAGCTCTCCTCGTTCCAGCTCGAGGGGTGCGCGACGCTGCGCCCGAAGGTCGCGGTGCTGCTCAACCTCTCGCCCGACCATCTCGACCGCCACCCGGACCTGGCGTCGTACCTCGCCGCCAAGGCCCGAATCTTCGCCCGGCAGAAGCGCAACGACTTCGCCGTGCTCAACGCCGACGATCCCGCGTGCTCGGGTCTGAGCGTGGCGGCGCGCGAGGTCCGCTTCTCGTTGAGCGACTCCGGCGCCCAGGCGCACCTGGCGGCGGGAACACTGGTGCTCGACGGCGAGCCCCTGCTGCCGCGCTCGGAGCTGCCGCTCCTCGGGGACCACAACGCCGCCAACGCCCTCGCCGCAGCGCTCGCCGCCAGCCGTCTCGGCATCGGGCGCGCTGCGATCGCCCAGGCGCTGCGCTCGTTCCAGGCGCTGCCGCACCGCCATCAGGTCGTCGCGCTGGCGTCCGGCGTGCGCTGGGTCGACGACTCCAAGGGCACCAACATCGGCGCGACCGCCGCCGGCCTCTCCGGCTACCCCCCCGGCACCGTCCACCTGATCCTCGGCGGCCTCGGCAAGGGGCAGGACTTCCACGAGCTGCGGCCGGCGGCCGAGCACCGGCTCGCGCGGATCTACGTCATCGGCGAGGCCGCCGACGCCATCGCCGCGGCCCTCGCCGGCGCGGCGCCGGTCGAGCGCTGCGGCACCCTCGACGAAGCGGTGCGCCGCGCCGCGGCGATCGCGCGCCCCGGCGACACCGTGCTCCTCTCCCCGGCGTGCGCCTCGTTCGACCAGTTTCGGGACTACGGCCACCGCGGCGACGAGTTCGCCCGCCTGGCGCGTGCCGCGGCGGGGAGGAGCTGATGCCGCAGACCCGGCGGATCGACCGCACGCTCCTCGGCGCCACGGTCCTCACCGCGGCGGTCGGCGTCGTGATGGTGGCCTCGGCGTCCGGCCCGCTCGCCCGCGAGTCCTACCACCTCTGGGAGTACGAGTTCGCCTTCCGGCAGCTGCTCGCAGTGCTGCTCGGCCTCGCCGCGATGCTGGCGGCGACCTTCGTTCCTCTCGACAAGCTCACGAGCTGGAAGGTGGCGTTCCCGCTGCTCGCGGCGACATGGGCCGCGCTCGCGGCGGCGTTCCTCCAGGCGCCGGTGGCCGCCACCCACCGTTGGCTGCAGCTGCCGGTCAGCTCGATCCAGCCGTCGGCGATCGCCAAGGTGACGTTGCCGCTCGCGCTGGCCGCCCTCCTCGGCCGCCCGTACGCCGACCGCAAGGCGCGGCGCAAGGCGCACCGCCTCGCCCTCGGCATGATCGCCCTCACGGTCGGTCTCGTCCTGGTCGAGCCCGATCTCGGGTCCGCGGTCCTTCTCCTGGTGGCGGCGGTCGCCATCCTGCTCCTCGCGGACGTCCCGGTGCGCCCGCTGGCCGGACTTGCGGCTGCGGCCTCCCTCGTGTTCCTGATCGCGGTGGCGATCAAACCCTACCGCGTCGAACGCCTTCGCACCTTCTTCGGCGAGACCAGCTACCAGGTGCAGCAGTCGCTGATCGCGATCGGCGGCGGCGGCATCCTCGGCCGCGGCCTCGGCCAGAGCCTGCAGAAGCTCTTCTACCTCCCCCAGCCGCACACCGATTTCATCTTCGCCGTCATCGGCGAGGAGCTTGGCCTTCTCGGCACGCTGGCCACCCTTGCGGTCCTCGGCATCATCGTGAGCCGCGCCCTCGTCGCGGTCCGCCACGCCGGGACGCCGGCCGCCGCGCTGTTGGCCGGCGGGCTCGCCGTGACCCTCGGCGTCCAGGCTCTCCTCAACGTCTCGGTTTGCCTCAAGCTCCTGCCGGCGAAGGGGCTGCCGCTGCCGCTGCTTTCCGCCGGCGGCTCCGACGTGATGCTGACCCTCGTCGCCGTCGGCCTCCTGCTCAACATCGGCAAGGAGGGGGCGTGACCGAGATCGTCATCGCCGGCGGCGGCACCGGGGGCCACCTCTTCCCGGGCCTCGCCGTGGCCGCGGAGCTCGAGCGCGCCGGCGCCGGGGTGTCATGGCTGGGCGCGCAACGGGGCATGGAAGCGGTGCGGGTGCCCCAGGCCGGCATTCCGATCCGCCTCCTCGCGGTCAGCGGGGCCGTCGCGCGCTCCCGCGGAGAGCAGGCGGCGGCGGCGCTGCAACTGCTGCCGGCGATCGTCCGGGCGCTCGCGTTCCTGGCGCGCCGCCGCGCCGCCGCCGTCCTCGCGGTCGGCGGCTACGCCTCGCTGCCCGGGGCTCTGGCCGCCGGGGCGCTCGGCCTGCCGGTCGTCCTCCAGGAGCAGAACGCCCGCCCCGGCGTCGCCAACCGATTCCTCGCACCGTGGTCGGTCGCGGTGGCGTGCGGCTTCGCCGAGGCGGTCGCGGCGTTTCCCTCGCTGCCGGCGAGCTGGACCGGAAACCCGGTCCGCCCGGAGTTCTTCTCGGTCCCCGCACCGCGGACCGCCCCGGTCTCCGTGCTGGTGACCGGCGGCAGCCAGGGCTCGGCGTTCCTCAACGCCGCGCTCCCGGACGCGTTCGCCGAGCTCGCCCGCCGCGGGTCCCTGCCGCGCGTCGTGCATCAAGCCGGCCCACGCTGGGCCGCCGAGGTGCGGGAGCGCTACGCCGTCCGCGGCACACCGGCCGAGGTGGTGGCGTTCCTGGAGCGCCCCGCCGAGGCGATGGCCGAGGCCGTGCTCGTGATCGCCCGCGCCGGCGCGCTCACGATCGCCGAGCTGGCCGCGGCGCGGCGGGCGGCGCTGCTGGTCCCGTTCGCGGCCGCGGCCCACGGGCACCAGCTCGCCAACGCCCGCGCCTTCGCCGCGACCGGCGGCGCCGACGTGCTGCAGGAGCACGAGGCGACGACCTCGCGGATCGCCGCCGCGCTGGCCGCCATGCTCGCGGCCCCGGAGGCTCTGGTCGAGCGCGGGGTCGCCGCCGGCCGCCTGGCACGCCCGGACGCGGCCGCTGCGGTCGCGCGCCTCGTACTGGAGAGGACCGGCAGTGGAGGCGCGCACTCATGAACTTCGGGCACGTCCGCCATCTCCACTTCGCCGGCATCGGCGGCGCCGGCATGTGCGGCCTCGCCGAGCTGCTCCACAGCGAGGGGTTCGTCGTCTCCGGGTGCGACCTCGCCGCCAGCGAAGCCACGGCGCGCCTCGAGAGCCTCGGCATCCCGGTGGCGATCGGGCACGACCCCGCTCACCTCCACGGCGTCCAGGTCCTGGTTCACTCCTCGGCGGTGTCGCCCGACAACGCGGAGGTGAAAGCCGCTCACGGGCTCGGCATCGGCGTGATCCGCCGCGCCGAGATGCTCGGCGAGATCTCCCGTCTGAAGTGGAGCATCGCGGTGGCGGGAACCCACGGCAAGACAACCACGACCTCGCTGACCGGCTTCGTGCTGACGCAGGCCGGCCTCGACCCGACGGTCGTCGTCGGGGGTCGGATGCACTTTCTCGGCGCCCACGCGCGTCTCGGACGCTCCGAGTACCTGGTGTGCGAGGCCGACGAGTTCGACCGCTCGTTCCTGGCGCTGTTCCCCGCCCTCGCCGTCATTACGACGGTCGAGGCCGAACATCTCGACACCTACGGCTCGGTCGAGGCCATGGAGGACGCGTTCGTCACCTTCGCCAACCGCGTGCCGTTCTACGGCGCGGTCGTCGCCTGCCTCGACGATCCCGGCGTGCGGCGCCTCCTGCCCAGGTTCGAACGCCGCACCGTGACGTACGGCTTCTCGCCGCAGGCCGACGTCCAGGGGCGCTCGGTGCGCCTCTCGGAACGCGGCGCCGCGTGCCGCGTTCTGGCCCGCGGCGACGAGCTCGGGGAGCTCACGCTTCCTCTGGCCGGCCGCCACATGCTCGCCAACGCGCTCGGAGCCGTCGCGGCCGCGCTCGAGATCGACATCCCCTTCGACGAGATCGCGGCCGCCGTCGCCGGCTTCGCCGGCGTCGCCCGCCGTTTCGAGCGCAAGGGCGAGAGGGAGGGCGTCGTCCTCGTCGACGACTACGCCCACCACCCGAGCGAGGTCGCCGCGACGTTGCAGGCGGCCCGCCAGAGCTTCCCGGACGCGCGCGTCGTCGTCGCGTTCCAGCCCCACCTGTTCTCGCGCACACGGGCGTTCGCCCGCGAGTTCGGAGACGCCCTGCTCGGCGCCGACGTGGTCGTGATCCTCCCCATCTACCCGGCCCGCGAACAGCCGGTCCCCGGCGTGACCGCGGCGCTCGTCGTCGACGCCGCGCGCCGCGCCGGACACCGCGACGCGCGGCCCGTAGACTCGTTCGACGCGGCGCTGACGGAGCTGCGCGCTCTGTTGCGCCCGGGCGACGTGCTCGTCACGATGGGCGCCGGCAACGTCGTGCGCCTCGGCGAGCAGTGGCTTGCGGAGGGCGAGCGGTGAGCGGGCCCGTGCGTCACCGCCGCCCCTGGCGTCGCCTCGCCACCCGCCTGCTGCAGGCCGCGGCGGCGCTGGCGGTCGCAGGAGGCCTCGCCGCCGCGCTCCAGGTGCGCGAGATCCGCGTCTCGGGCGCGAAACGCTTCCCCGCGAGCGAGGTCGAGACGGTGCTGCGGGCGGCGCTCGGCAGTCCGACCGTCGCCGCTCGCGCCGGGGCGCTGCGGGCGAGCGTGCTCGCCGTGCCGTGGGTCGCCGACGCCTCCGTGCAGGTGTCGCTCGACGGCGTCGTCACCTGCGCCGTGACCGAGCGCGAGCCGGTCGCGGTGGCGGTCGACGCCGGCGTTCGCCGCCTCCTGGGCGCCGACGGGCGGATCCTCGCACCGGCCGCCGGCGGCGCCCCGTCGTTGGAGCTCGACGGCTTCGCCCCGTTCCCCGAGGAGAGAGCGGTCGTGCTCGCCGCCGTCCCCGCGCTCGAACGCGCGTGGGGGGCGCACCTCGAACGGATCGAACGGATCGGCCCCAGCGATGTCACACTTCACTTTGCCGGCACCGCGTTGCCCGTGCTCGCCGACCCGTCCAAGCCCTCCGGTCTCGTGTCCGCGCGCCGGGTGCTCGCCGCCTGGACCGCGACGCGGCCGGCGCCGGTCAGGCTCGACGCGCGCGTCTCCGGGCTGGTCGCGGTGCTCCCGGCCGCGGCGCCGCCGGAAGGGGAGAACTGATGGCGCAGGGCCCTCGCGTCCTCGCCGCCCTCGACGTCGGGAACTACCGGGTGCTCGCCCTCATCGCCGAGCTCTCGGAAAGCGACGAGATGGTGATCCGCGGCGTCGGCCTCGCCCCCTCGTCCGGGATGCGCTCCGGACAGGTCGTGCAGATGAAGCCGGTGGCGGCGGCGATCAAGGCGGCGGCCGAAGAGGCGGAACTCATGGCCAAGCTGCCGGCCGAGAAGGTGGTCGCGTCGGTGGCCGGGATCTTCATCAGCGGGCGACTCACGCGCGCCGCGATCTCCATGGGCGCACGCCAGCGCGAGGTGACGATGGCCGACCTCGAGACGCTGCACGACGCCGTACGCCGGCAGCCCCTCCCCGCGGGTCACACCGTCCTCAACGTCGTGTCGCCGACCTACGCTCTCGACGACCAGGACGGCCTCCTCGACCCCCAGGCGATGGTCGGGCGACAGTTGGCGGTGGACGCCTACGTGCTCACCTGCCAGGAGAGCCCGGTCCGCACCATCGAGAAGGCGATCAACGAGGCCGGTCTCGCGGTCGAGGAGTTCCTCTTCGCCCCCGTCGCCGCCGCCGACGCCACACTGACCGCGGACGAGCGCCGGCTGGGCGCGATCGTGATCGACATCGGCTACGGCACGACAAGCTATGCGGCGTACTCCGGTGACAAGCTCCTCGCATCCGGCAGCTTCCCGATCGGCGGCAACAAGATCAACGACGACCTCGTGCACCGCTTTCAGACGACGGCGGCCGGGGCGGAGAAAGCCAAGCGCGAGGCCGGCACGATGCTCCTCGGCGATGTCGGGGAGGAGGAAACGATCTCGGTCCCGACGATCGAAGGGCGAGGCACGCACGTGATCTCGCGCCGCGAGCTGTGCAAGACCATCCGCTTGCGCATGCAGGAGACGTTCGAGCTGATCGCCGCCGAGGTGTGGCGCCAGATTCCGCAGGATGCGCCGTGCACCGGCGTCGTGCTCTCGGGCGGCGGCGCCCATCTCGAAGGGCTCGCCGCCCTCGCGGAAGAGGTCTTCGTCAAGCGGGCGCGGCTCGGCGACCTGGAAGGCGTCCCGGACGCCACGCACCTGCTCGCGAGCTCGGAGCTGCCTGCGCGCTCGCCGGCCGTGGCCGTCGGGCTGCTCGTGCATGGACGCAGCCTCTTGCTCCCGGCCGCGGTGCCGCAGGTGCGCGAGAGGCGACACCGCGAAGGGTTGTGGACACGAATTTCACGCAAGGTTCTTGCGAAAAGGGGAGGTGGATTGTGATCACGTTTGACGATTCGAAGGGCAGTTCGAACCCCACGATCACCATCGCCGACGAGTCCTCGCCGGCCCTGATCAAGGTCGTGGGCGTCGGCGGCGGCGGCTGCAACGCGGTGAACCGCATGATCGCCGCCGGCATCAAGGGCGTCGAGTTCATCGCGGTGAACACCGACGGTCAAGCGCTGCGCGCGAGCCGGGCGGGGGTGCGTCTGCAGCTCGTGACCCCGAACTCGCGCGGCAAGGCGCTCGGCGCCGGCTGCGATCCCGAGGCCGCCAACCGCGCCGCGCTCGACCGCACCGAGGAGCTCATCGAGTGCATCGAGGGGGCCGACATGGTCTTCATCGCCGCCGGCATGGGCGGCGGCACCGGGACGGGCGCGGCGCCGGTGATTGGCAACCTCGCCCGCGACGCGGGCGCCCTTACGGTCGCGGTGGTCACCAAGCCGTTCGCCTTCGAGGGCTCTCGCAAAGCGCGCATCGCCGACAAGGGGATCGAGGAGCTGCGCACGTGCGTGGACACCTTGATCACGGTGCCGAACTCGCGCCTGCTCCAGATGGTCGGGCCGCAGGTGTCGGTGGAGGAGGCGTTCCAGCTCGCCGACGAGGCGCTGCGGCACGGCGTCGAGGGGATCTCGGACATCATCAACGAGACCGGGATCATCAACCGCGACTTCGCCGACGTCGAGACCGTGATGCGCGGCGGCGGGATGGCGTTGATGGGCATCGGCCAGGGCCAGGGCGAACACCGCGCCATCGAAGCGGCGCAGCAGGCGTTCTCCTCGCCGTTGCTCGAGGAGGCCTCGCTCGAGGGCGCCCAGCGGGTGCTGGTGAACTTCATCGGCGGGCGCGACACGACGATCGCCGAGATCAACGATGCCGCCGAGTACATCGCCAAGCGTTGCTCGCCCGACTGCCTGTTCCTGTTCGGGTACGGGCAGCGCGAGGAGCTCGAGTCGAGGATCCAGGTCACCGTCGTCGCGACCGGGTTCGGCGCGAGCGCCGAGGACCGGCCGGCGCGCCCACCCGAGCGGGCGACCACCCGGGAGACGACGAGGCCGGAGAAGCAGCCCGAGGCCGCGAGCCCGTACTTGCCGGCGAACCTGCCGAACGACTACGGCGTCAACGTGGGCAATTTCTCCGAGCTCGACACGCCGACGTACCTGCGCCGCCAGATGGACTGACCGATCCCGCGCGCGTCACCGGCCTCGGGGCGCCCCCCACCTCCCAGCGCCCCGGGGCCCTCCCCGCCCGCGGGCGAGGACGACAGGGACGCCCCTCCACCCGACCCGCCGCCGAGAACGCTCTCGGCGACCCCGGCGAAGGGCGCGAGCCGGGCCTACTTCTTCTTGTTGAAGAGCGCGTCGAACGCGGCGCGCGGACTCGACACGGCGCTGCCCTCCGGTGTGACCGCCACCGGTCGGTCGGAGGCGAACTCCTGCACCGTGTTGGGGGTCATCAGCTCGCAGGCGTTGCGCCTCGTCTTGTTGGTGACGCGCTCGAGGACCGGCTTGCGGCACTCCTTGGGGCGGGAGGTGTCGAAGTGGATGCAGTTCGAGCAGGTGTGCAGGTCGTTGCCGCAGCTCGAGCAGACGGCGTCCAGCGCCACCGATCCGGCAAGCTGCTGTCGCGTGCCGCACATCCGGCAACGGAACACGGTCACGGTCGGCGCCCCGAGGCCACGTCCCCGCGGCCCTTCCGGGCGCTCGCGCGGCCCCCCGCCCGCAGGTCCACGATCGTCGCGGCGCGGCTCGCGGCGCTCCTCGTCCTGATAGCCGCTGTGCCTGTACTTGCGGTCGGGCATAGCTACCTTATAGCACATCCGCCGAAGCCGGCCGCACCCTCTCGTCTCCCCCCCGGCCCCGGCCGCCGGACGTTCACCAACGGTGGAACGCGGGGTGCCCCTCGCGCACCGCCACGAAGACGCCGCGGCAGGTCGCGGTCGTCACGCCACCGCTCTCCATCACGCCCTCGACCACGGCCCGGTCGGCGCTCGCCTCCACGACCTTCGCCCGCACCGTGACCGGACCGCGCGACGACGTCGGGCGTTTGAGAACGACCCGGTACTCGGCGGTCACCGTGCACGGCGGCGCCTCCGCCCCGCTCGCGCCCATCAGGTGGTGCGCCGCCGTCCAGTTGCAGTGGCAGTCGAACAGCGTCCCGATGATGCCGCCGTTGAGCGCGCCGTCGAACGCCTCGTGGCGCTGCGCCGGCGTCCACTCGCAGACGACCTCGTCGCCGCGCACGAAGCTTCTGATCCGCAGCCCCTCCGGGTTCGCCGGCCCGCAGCCGAAGCAGCGGGTCGCCGGCGCGTAACGCTCCTGCAGGCTCTGCTCGCTCATGCCCCGAGTCTACGCCACATGGCGCCGCGGGCGGCCGTCTCGCACCACTGGCCACGGACCACAGACCACGCCCCTATGGCAGCTTGATCTTGTTCGCGATGTTGTCGCGGATCCAGTGCTCGTCGAGCCACTCGAGCGGGTTCACCGACTTGCCCTGGACGAAGATCTCGAGGTGGAGATGGTCGCCGCCCGCGAGGCCGGTCGAGCCGCTGTTGCCGAGCTGCTGCCCCTTGGCGACCACGTCGCCGGGCTTCACCGAGATCGCGGACATGTGGCCGTACAGGCTCATCAACCCGTAGCCGTGGTCGACGATCACGGCGTTGCCGTAGATGACGAGCCAGCCGGCGAACACCACCCGACCGGAGTTGGCGGCGGGCACCGGCGCGTGCTCGGTGGAGGCGAGGTCGAGGCCGAGGTGCGTCTGGTGGTCCACCGCCTTGCCGTGGTACAGGTAGGTCCGGGTCTCCGCGAAGCCCGCCCGGCGCTGCGTGTCCGGCATCTGGAGGAACGCGCCGCGCCACAAAAACGCCGCCTGCGTGTCCTTCGCGAGCGCCGCGATCTTCGCGAGAACCGCCCGCCGCTCCTCCCCGTTGATCCGCAGGTACTGGTCGAGGAGCGAGCCGCTGGCGTCGAACCCCGGCGTCTGGCTCGCGATCGCGGGGACGACCCGGGCGAGGAAGTCGTCGCTCAGGTCGATCGTATCGGTGCGCGGCGGCGCCTTCTTGAACAGGTCCACGAACGGCAGCTCGCTGCGGTTGCCGGCCGCGTCCTCGGCGAACAGCCGCACCTGCCCGACGTCGTCGAGCTCCCAGGGCACGGCGAACAGCGCGAACCGCTCGCCGGGCCCGCCACCCGGCAGCGGGAAGGAAAGCGACTCCGTGGCGCCGGCGCGAACGCCCGAGCGCGCCACGCCCTCGCCGACGCGGAACACCACGACGCCGGAACCGCCCTGGCGGACGTAGTGCTGCCGCGACAGCAGCTCGAGACTTGGCGGCCGCAGCAGCACGGCCATGCGCTTCTCGACGACCACCGGGGCGCCCGAACGCAGGGGTCCGGCCATCCTGTCCGCCGTGGCCCGCACCACCGCCTCGCCCTCTTTCAACCACTCCTGCGCCTTCCGCCCGGCCGTTCCGGTGAGGTCGGTCTCGGCCGTGACGCGGCCGCGCAGCAGGGAGAAAGGGCCACTGCGCGCGAAGCGCCGCTCGGCGAGAACGACCGAGCGCTCGCCCTGGACCAGCTCGAGCTTCACCGCGCCGAGACCGCCCGTCGGCTCCGAGAAGTGGGCCGTGATCGTCGTGGCGGGTCCGATCGCCTCGTGATCGCTCGTGATCACGACCGCGGGCGCCGGCCCCCGGCGCAACGCGCCGGCGAGAGCGAGCCCGGCGACGACGAGCACGACGGCGACGAGAACCAGGCGGCCGCGGCCGCGCGGACCCTGTCCTGAGATCGATAGAGCCACGTTGTCATCCCCCCGGCCGCGCCGCCGATTTCTCCCTCGCCCGCCGGCTGGAGCGGGCGTCGGAGCGGCGCGGTCTTCTCATGCCGGAACGTCCGGCGGCCGCGTCCCCTTCCGGGGCCCCGCGGCTAGGGTTGCGCCGGCGCGAACTTCGCCAGCAGCTCCCTGACCGCATCCTTGTGCACGACGAACGTGAGCATCTTCAGGCGCACGTAGTCGTCGCGGTAGAAGTAGTACCCCTCGAACTTCCCCCACCGCGATGAGCGCGCCGAGTCCTTGATCAGGAACCAGTCGCGACCGTCCACGCTGGTCCACCCGACCAGGTGCAGGCCGTGGTCGTCCTCGGTGGTGTGGTTGGCGAAGCGCAGCTCCCGCGCGCTCTGGTCGATGTACGCCTGCGGGATGTCGAAGGTCGGCACCACCGCGGCGTTCTCGAAGCCGTTGTAGCCGGGCTCCGAGACGTCGCCGCCGATCGCCACCGTGTACCCCTGCTGGACGGCGTGCTTGAGCGCGGCGTACCACTCGGCCAAGGGCACGTTGTAGTACGAGGCGTCGTGCCACCAGTTGTCCGGGACCTTGTACTCGCCGCGGGTGTAGAACGGCAACGACAGCGTCGACATGAACTCGACGTAGTCGTCCAGGTCGATCGCCACCACCTGGGCGAGGAACTGCTGCGGCGTGTACTCCCGCCCCTGGTAGGCGAAGCGCTCCGGCGGGACGCCCAGCTCGCGGTCGAGGATGACGCGCGTCAGCGCCAGCACCCGGTCCTCGTCCCAGATCTCGTTGGCCTTGACCCACTGCGAGAGCTCCCTGAGCTGCGCGATCAGCCGCGAGTGGTCGTGGCGTCCGTCCTTGGAGAGGACGCCGGGGTACGCCTCCTCGGGCACGATCCCGTACCGCTTCCAGATGCGCGGGAGGGCGTTGGACTCCGACCCCTCGTCGATCAGCGAGTCGCCCCGCTCGCGCACGAAGCGGCGCATCTTCTCGACGTACTCCCAGTACACGGTCCAGATCTCGGAGAGCTTGACCTTGCGGCCCGTCAGTCGGTAGACCTCGGACTCGTAGAACGAGGTCGTCGAGAAGCTCCAGCACGTGCCCGTCAGGTACTGGGCCACCGGCGGGAAGTGCCAGGCCTGTTTGAACGCCGCGGGGCTCGCGGGTTTGGCGATCCCGGACATGTCGAAGCGCAGTACCTTCGCCGCCTTCTCGTCCGCTTCCTTCCTCGCCGTCTGCGCGGCGCGGATCTTGGCGGTCAGCTCGTCCCGTTCCGTCGCCACCTGCTTGTCGTGCTCCTCCATCTGCTTGAGGACGGGGTCCTCGTACTTCGGCTGGTAGACCGCGGTGTCGCGCGCCGGCGTCGGAGTGGGCGCGACCGCAGGTGCGGCGGCCCAGGCGGACCCCATCACGAGGACGGTTGCGAGAACGGTTGCCGTTTGACGGCTCATGCGAGCTCCTCCTTCGCGTCCCAGGGCTCTGGCGACCAATCCGCGGGCGCGACCGCGGTGCGGCGGGCCATTCTACGCCGGCGCACGGTTCACGGCGACCCGGCGGCGGCGTGGTCCCGGATCCGCGGACGAACCAGCGGCAGCAGCAGCAGCGCCGGGATCGAGACCGCCGCCGTGAACGCGAAGAACGGGCCGTAGCCGAACCGCTCGACGGCGATCCCGGAGAACGCGCCCCCGACGTCGCGGGAGAGGGCGAACAGCGCCGAGAGCAGCGCGTACTGCGTCGCCGCGTGCTCCTTCTCGCACAGGTTCATCAAGAACGACAGGAACGCCGAGGTGCCGAGGCCTTGCGTGAACGACTCGAGCAGCGAGGCGGCGTAGATGCTTTCGCGCGGGAGGGCGAGCTCGGCGACGGCGAAGTAGCCGAGGTTGGTCACCGCCTGCGCCAACCCGAGCCAGAGCAGGGCGCGGAAGATCCCGTACCGCTTGACGAACCACCCGCCGGCGAGAGCGCCGGCGATGGTGAGCGCCACGCCCAGCGTCACGGAGATCAGGCCGATCTCCTTGAGCGAGTACCCCCGGTCCACCCAGAACGGCTTCACCATCCGTCCCAGCAGCGAGTCGCCGAGCTTGAACAACAACACGAAGAGCATCACCGGCACCATCTCCCGCCGCCACAGCCAGCGCAGCACCGGCGCGACGGGGTTGCGCCGCTTGGCCGGGTCGAGGTGTGCGCGCGGGCTCACCCAGGCGACGACGGCGAGGAGGAGGAAGAGCGCCGCCAGCGCGAGCCACAGCGGGGTCCAGCCGGTCGTCCCGGCGAGGAAGAGGACGCCGCCGCCCCCTACCAGCAGCGCGATCCTCGCCGCCGACACCCGCACGCCGTTGATCGCGCCGCTGCTCTCCGGCGTGGACACGTCGACCGCCCAGGCGTCGATCGCGATGTCCTGCGTCGCCGAGGCCGCAGTGAACGCCGCGAGCACGGCCCACAGGAGCCAGGAGGGGTGCGCGGCGTCATGCGGGACGATGAGCAGCGTCGCGGCGGCGAGCGCCGTCAGGCACGCGCTGATCCACTGTTGCCGCGAGCCCCAGCGGTCCACGAGCGGCGCCCACAGCATTTTCCACGTCCAAGGCAGGGACAGCAGGCTCATGAGACCGATGTCCTTGAGCGAAACGCCGTGAACACGGAAATACACCGGCCAGACGTCGTACGCGATGCCGAACGGGAGCCCCTCGGCAAAGTAGAGGAGCGCGACCCAGGCGAGCGTTCGGCGCAACCGCATCGGGGCATTGTAGCGGCGCAAGGCCTCGGGGCGATCGCCCGCAGGCCGCGCCGACCGAGACGCCCTCTCTGGTACGATCCCCGGTGGCGGGACGACGTGGGGCCGGGGCCCGCGCGGCGGAGGGCGATCGTTTCGGGCGATGCGGGAGGGGTCCATGCGGCACTTCGACGTGATCGTGATCGGGTGCGGGCCCGGCGGCGAGCGCGCCGCGATTCAGGCCGCGCGGGCGGGCAAGCAGGTGGCGGTGGTCGAGCGGCAGCACGTCCTCGGCGGCACCCGCGTCAACTGGGGCACCATTCCTTCGAAGACGCTGCGCGAAAGCGCCGTCTTCGTGCACGCCATCGAACGCGACAAGCTCGAAGGGATCCACTGCGAGATCCCGAACGAGATCACCGTCCACGACTTCATGCACCGCGAGAGGGTGGTCGTCCAGCGCGAACTCGAATTGATCAACGAGTCGCTCGGCCGCTATCGCGTCGAGGTGTTCGTCGGCCATGCCCGCTTCGTCGACGCCCACACCGTGGCGGTCTGCGGACCTGACGGCAGCGTGCTGCTCTCGATGGGCGCCGACTTCATCGTCATCGCGACCGGCTCGAGTCCCAACCGCCCGATCGACGTTCCGTTCGACGGCGAGTCCGTCCTGGACAGCAACACGATCCTCTCCCTTCCCCACCTGCCGAAGACGATGATCGTCCTCGGCGCGGGCGTGATCGGGGTGGAGTTCGCCAGCATCTTCGCCGCCCTCGGCATCGGCGTCACCCTCGTCGACACGCGCGATCGGCTCCTGCCCTACCTCGACCGCGAGATCGCCGCGATCCTGGAGCGCGAGATCGCCAGGCTCGGCATCACGATCCTCCACGACGACAGGCACACGGCGATCGAGCGGATCCCCGGGAGTCGGCACCGCGTGCGCTGCACGCTCCGGCGCGCCGGGACGCTCGAGGGCGACGTGCTCCTGTACTGCGTCGGGCGCGACGGCAACACCAAGGGGATCGGCCTCGAAGTGCTCGGCCTGGTTCCGAACGACTACGGGCTTTTGACCGTGAACGAGCACTACCAGACGGCGCTGCCGCACGTCTACGCGGTGGGCGACGTGATCGGTTATCCCGCCCTTGCCAGCACCTCGATGGAGCAGGGGCGCCAGGCGATGCGCCACGCGTTCAACATCCCCGGACTGACCCAGAGGACCGAAACGCTGCCGTTCGCGATCTACGCGATTCCGGAGGTCAGTTACGTCGGTGAGACCGAGGAGTCGCTCGCCGGGAGGGGCGCTGCGTACGTCGTCGGACGCGGGAACTACGACATGAACCCGCGCGGCCAGATCATCGGCGACACCGAGGGGATGCTGAAACTGCTGTTCGAGGACCCCTCGATGCGTCTGCTGGGCGCACACATGATCGGCCACGGCGCCAGCGAGCTGATCCACATCGGGCAGGCGTTCCTGCGCGCCGGCGCCACCGCGTATCAGATCGCCGAGACGCCGTACAACTATCCGACGCTCTCCGACCTCTACCGGCACGCGGCGCTCAAGGCGTTGCTCGCCGTCCAGCGCGCCGCCTCAAGCACGGCCACCGCGCCGCGCTGAGCCGGGCGCCGCCCCGGGTTCGACGCCCGACGGCGGCCGTCCTATCGTCTCAAGCACGACACGAGAACGTCCAACGGGCGGCGCAACGTCGTCCGCGATCGCCCCGGATCCGAAGGGAGCCACCAGGGAGAGAGCCCGCCTGCCGCGGCTCCCCTGCCCCCTCGACGCGCTCGAACCTCACGACGACGCGCGAACCCCCGGACTCCACCACGGCAAGCATCACCTCGCGTTCGTCAACTCGCTCAACGCCGCTCTCGACAAGCTCGCCGCAGAGGTCGGCAGCCGGCGCCTGCGATCCTCCAGGTCGAAACGCATCGGAACCTGCTGCTGCCGGGGTGGCTGCCGGTCTTCGTGCTCGACGTCTGGGAGCACGCCGATCATCTCAGGTACCAGAGCCGGCGGGCCGAGTGGGTCGATGCCGTGACGCAACACCCGGTGAACTGGCCCGAGGTCGTCCGGCGCTGGACGGCGGCGCCGGCGACGCGGGTCTGGTCCCCGGCCGGACCCTACTTGGGCTCGAGAGAGCCCTCCTCGACCCAGTGGGCCAGCATGCGGCGCGCCCGGTATCCGTCGATCGACAGTCCGGCCTCGCACTCGAGCGCGGCCGAACCCGAAACCGCCCGTTGCCAGAGCGTGCGCATCAGGGCCTGGTCGTCTTCCTCCGGCGGGGGCGTCGGCTTGGTCCCGGTCGCGCGCAGGCACGCGTAGTCCGGGACCAGGGCGCACGCTTGCTGGAACTCGTCGTAGCGGCGCGTCCCCTCGAAAAAGAGGGGCACGAGGTCGCGCAGGAGCTTGGGGTCGGACGGGGGCGCGGACTCGGCGCGGCTCAGAAAGGTGAACGACGCCGGCGTCGGCCGCTCGATCAGCTGAAAGAGCGCAACCTCGTCGCGCAGGTGGCCCGCGCGGCAGGAGCGGAACTTGCCTCCCTCGAGGTCGACGGTGGCGATCTCCTCCCCCACGGGATCGCTGATCGTGAGGGTCCCGGAGGTCCCGGACTGCGAGAGGTTCTGCAGCAGGGTGGGCAGGCCGAAGAGCTCGAGATCCCCGGACAGGCTGGCCGATGGGGCCGCGGGCGTCGCCGACGCCTGCGGCGCGGACACGTCGGTGCCCGCCAGGACCTTGGCCGCGGCCTGGGCGAAGCTCTCCCCGGGGAAACGCTGCACGATGTCGGCGAGCACGTTCTTCACCGCCGGCGAAGACGTGGATGAGACCGCCTCGATGAGCGGCAGCAGGAGCGTGTCGTCCTTCTTGAGCAGGAAGCCGAAGATCCGGTGCGGCAACTCGCCCCGGATCGCCTCGACGAGACGTTCGACCGTTTCGGGGTCGCCCGAGAGGTCGATCCCGGCGAGTGCGGCGAGCCTGGCCGTCGTGTTGCCAAGCTGGGGAAGCCGCTTGAGGCCGTGATTGACCACGGCCCGCACCGCCCCCGGCGTGCCGAGGCGAGCCAACGCGAACACCGCGCGGTCGAGGACGGCCATCAGCTCCGCAGGCTCCTGTCCCGTCGCGCCGGGCTTGGCGAGCGCCGCCTCGTACTCGCCGACGCGGGCGATCAGGGCGCGTTCGGCGCGTTCGTCCCTGCTCTGGCCGAGGTAGGTGATGGCCTCCTTGGCCAGGATCGCGGGGTGGCCGAGCGCGGACAGCCGGCTCGCCGTCTGGAGCTCGCCGTCGATGACGACGTCGGCAGGACGCGGGATGCGGCGCAGGATGTGCAGCAGGTTCCTCTGGAAGTGCGCATCGCGGTCGCCGAAGCTCTCGATCGACGACGTGAGCCGCTCGGCGGCGAGGGCCCGCGCCGGGGCGCCGTGGACCTCGAGCAACGCCAACAGCAGGCGGCGGTGTTCGCGCTTCTCTTCCGTCTGGAGCGCGCGCAGCAGACCGTCGGGCTCGAGGGCCGGGAACGCCCCGAGCACACGCCTGAGGAGGGCGTGCGAGCCGGGGTCCTCGGCGAGTCCGCGCAGGCGCCCGGCGTCGAGCTTCTCGTGCGCCTGTTCGCGAAACGCCTGGACGTACGCCGGGTCGACCTTTTTCTCCGCGAGCAGGAGGCCGGCGAGGTCGAGCATGGTGACCGCGCGCGGCAGCGAGCCCTCGTTGTGCTGTTCGATCGCCGCCTGCACGAGCTCCTGGAAGCGGCGCGCGGCTTCCCGGGGGTCCTGCTCCAGGGCGACGATGCGCTGCATCGCCTGGGCGGTTGCCGTGACCGTGGCTCCGCTCGTCTCGGCTCCCGCCGCCGCCGGCAGCACCCATCCGGGGAGGCGGCGACCGAGCGACCGGAAGACGTCCTCCATCGTCGACCCCATCCCGGCGTCGCGCAGGTTTTCCTTGTACTGCGCGAACTCTTCCGCGTCCGCCGAGTTTCGCGCCGCGACGCTCACGAGCTGGGAGAGGACGTCACCGCGTGCGCCGCCCGGCTGTTGCCCGCCACCGGTCGGGATCTGCAGGCGCGACAGGCGTTCCACGAGCTGGGCGAAACGGCGCTCCATGTGGACCGTGGTCTTCGCGACGCCGGACGGGTCGTCGATCCGCAGCGCCGACTCTCCCTGCTGGGCGCGGTGGAGACTGAGGACGGGAGCGGCGAGATCGGATCGCACGTCGCCGAGGTGCGCCAGGTTCTCGCGCAACAGGTCCCTGTCCTCGTCGGGACAGAACTCGAGCATGTACGCCTGCAGCGACTCGAGGAACGCGACGAGCCCCGGCTTCGAGACCAGGGTCAGCTCGCCCATCACGTACAGCTTGCGCATCGCGTGGTAGAGGTAGTCGGAGACCGGGACGCTGCCGCCAAGGCGCCGGTGTTGGCTCGTGGTCCACGCCAGGATCTCCTGCGCGACCCGGGACGGCGGCACGGCGAGCAGGATTGTGATCGAGTCGGTGACAACCAGTGGGGCGACGGCGTCGGACAGGTAGAGTTGCAGCTCAGCAAGCGCCTCCCCGACCTTGGGATCCTCCACCACGCCGTCCACTCGCCGACCCCTCCGTGCTGCGCACATTGTAACAACGTTGCCAAGTCCGGTTCTTCTCACCCGGCTTCACGGCGCAGGCACGCGATCGTCGGGCGCCCGGCGGCGTCTTCATTCCTCCCCACGTGCCCGGCGGAGAGCCGCGCACCAGTATGCATCAGCCTCGATCGGCGCGCCCTTACACCGTGACCGCGCGCGGCTCGCCGGCGATCGTCGCCACCGCCGCGACCGCGGTTTCGACGTCGGCGCGTGTGTTCATCGGGCCGACGGAGAGACGCACGGTCCCGCGCGCCCCGGTGCCCATCTGGCGGTGGATGAGGGGTGCGCACTGCAACCCGGTGCGGGCGGCCACGCCGTACTCCACGTCGAGCAGCGTGCCCACGTCGGAGGGGTCGCGCCCGGCGATCGTGAACGACAGCACCGGCAGGCGGTGCTCGAGGCTCGTCGTGCCGTGCAGCGTCACGCCGGCGGCCGCGGCGAGCCCGTCCTGCAGAGAGGCGAACAGCCCCATCTCGTGGCGGTAGATCGTGTCGATGCCGCGCGCCGTGATGTAGGCGAGCCCGAAGTGCAACCCGGCGATGCCGAGGACGTTGCCGGTGCCCGCCTCGAGGCGGTACGGGTACTCCTCCAGATGGTATGGGTTCACCGAGTTGACGCCGGTTCCGCCGAAACGCGTGGGGCGGATCTCGACCCCGTCCCCGACGCACAGGCCGCCGATCCCGGTCGGGGCCAGCAGCGACTTGTGCCCGGTGAACGCCACGACGTCGACGTCCATCGCGCGCATGTCGATCGGCACCACGCCGGCCGTCTGCGAGGCGTCGATCGCGAAGGTGACCCCGCGCTTCCGGCACTCCGCACCGATCTCGGCCACCGGTTGGATCGTTCCGATCACGTTGGAACCGTGGTTGACGACCACGAGCCGCGTGTTGGGCCGGAACCTCCGGGCCACCGCTCGCGGATCGACGCGGCCGTTGTCCTCGACCGGCACGAAATCCACCTCGACGCCGCGGTCGCGCGCCATGTGGTTGAGCGGCCGGATCACCGAGTTGTGCTCGATCGTGGTCGAGATCGCGTGGTCGCCGGCCT
>SCRJ01000129.1 GCA_004298115.1 Acidobacteriota bacterium | reverse complement strand
TTGGTATTGTCGGCGGTGGCGCTGCTCGTCCTCGGCGCCGGCGTCATTCGCCGCGCGCTCTAGCACGGCCGACCTCGATCCCGACGCGGCGGGCACGCGGCCCGTCGCGTCGGGACGGTCAGGGGCGTCCGAATTCCAGTCGGACCGCGCCGCGGTCCGGCCTACGATCCAGGGTGGCGTGCGGGCCGTGGCCGCACCGTGCGTCAGGCCCGGTCCGGCGCCGAACGCCGCGGCGGCCCGCGTATACTGCGCGGCCGTGGACACGAACGCCCTCGAACTCTGGCTCGTCCGTCACGGCGAGACGGCCTGCTCCCGCGACGGCGTGCTCGCCGGCTGGACCGACGTGCCCCTGACCGCGGTCGGGATCGCCCAGGCCGAGGCGGTGCGCCCGCTCCTCGCCGGCGAGCGCTTCGCCGGCGCGTGGTCCTCGGACCTGCAGCGGACCGTGGCGACCGCACGCCTGGCGTGGGGCGAGGTGACGACCGACCCGCGCCTGCGCGAGATCAACTTCGGCGAGTTCGAGGGTCGGGCGTGGGCGACGCTCGACCCCGCCGTCCGCAACGCGATCGCGACGTTCGACGGCTTCCGCCCCGAGCGCGGCGAGTCGTTCGACGAGGCGTTCGTGCGGGTCGGCGGGTTCCTCGACGGCCTGCCCCCCGGCCGCCACCTCGTCTTCACGCACGGTGGCGTGATCCGGCTCCTGACCCGCGCCGCCGGCCAGGACGGGTTCGTGCCCACCGGCACCGTGGTCGGCCTCGACTGGACCCGCCGCACGGTCCTGTTCACGCGCGAGTCGCCGATCGCCAGCCCGCGACCGTTCGACGAGTAGGGCCGGCGGCACCGCGCCAGCGGCCCGCCTGCCCCCGCCCGCGAACGGGCACCTCAGGGTTTCCGGACCTTCAGTTCTGTTTCGGGTGGCGGCCGAACAGACCGGCGAGCAGGCGCCGGAGGAACCCGGGCCGCTCGGTCGGGACGCCGTCCCCCTGGGCGACGGGCAACGCCAGCCAGCCGCCGTGGAGACGGCAGGTGGCGCGCGGCGCCCGTCCGGCGAGGAAGAGCTCTTCCACGACGTCGGGGCACCGGGTGGTGGCGAGCTCGCCGGACGCCGGGTCGATGAGCGCCCGCACCAGGCCGGCGGGCTCGACGAACGGCGGGTACCCACCGGGCGGCCGCACGGCGCGCGTGAACTGCGACCACAACGGCAGCGCCGCGCGCGCGCCGGACAGACCCGTCGGGGCGTCGTCGTCGCGGCCGACCCAGACGACCGTCACGCGGTCGGGCGAGTAGCCGGCGAACCATGCGTCGCGCCCGCCGTTGCTGGTGCCGGTCTTGCCGGCGAGGGGGTCCTCGACGCCGAGGGCGCGCGCGGCCTGGCCCGTGCCGCGGTCGAGCACGCCGCGCAGCACGTCCGTGAGCAGGAACGCGACGGGCGCCGGCAGCGCCCGTTCCGCCTGCGGCAACGGCGTCAACGACAGCGCTTCGCCGTCGGCCCCGACCGCCGCCGCGAGCAGGTGGACCGGGGGCCGCACACCCTGCGCCGCCAACGTCGCGTAGACGGTCGCCAGCTCCCGCGGGGTCAGCGAGAAGGCGCCGAGCGAGAGCGCGGGCACCGCTTCGAGCGGCGAGGTGACGCCCATCGCGCGCGCCGTGGCGATGACGGCGTCGAGGCCGGTTTCGATCCCCAACCGTGCGGCAGGGAGGTTCCGGCTCGTCTCCAGCGCGACGCGGGCGGGCAGCGGCCCGCGGAACTCGCCGTCGTCGTCGCGCGGCTGCCACACGGTCCCGCCGGCGGGGACGGCGAGCGGCGAATCGTCGAGGATGCTCGCGGGGGCGGCGACGCCGAGCGCGAACGCGGTCGCGTAGACGATCGGCTTGAACGCGCTCCCGGCCTGGCGGTGCGCGTCGGCGACCCGGTCGAACTGGCTGGCCGTCCAGTCGCGGCCGCCGACGTAGGCGAGCACCGCGCCGTCCCTCGGGTCGAGCGAGACGAGCGCCGCCTCGAACGGCGCCGCCCGCGGCGCCCGGCGTTCGACCCCGGCGAGCCCGCCGCTCACCGCCGCCTCGGCGGCCTCCTGGTCGCGCCAGTCGAGGGTGGAGAGCAAGGCAAGACCGGCGCGCTCGAGCGGTACGTCCGTCGCCCGCGCCCGCGCCTCGAGGCGCGCCGCCGCGGCGAAGTACGGCGCCCGCGCCGGGGCCACCGGCGTCGGCGCCGCCGCGACCGGCGCAGCGGCCGCGCGCTCGACCTCCTCCGCAGGCATGAAGCCGAGGCTCGCCATCCGCCGCAGCACCCAGTCGCGGCGGGCCCGGGCGCGATCGGGGTGCGCGATCGGGGAGGCGCGGGCGGGGGCGGCGATCATCCCCGCCAGCGTCGCGGCTTGCGCCAGAGAGAGCTCGTCCGGGTCCCTGCCGAAGTACGCCCGCGCCGCCGCGCCGACGCCGATCAGCCCCACGCCGTCGTGGCTCCCGAGGTAGACCGTGTCGAGGTACGCGCGCAGGATCTCGCGCTTCGAGAAGCGCCGCTCGAGGAGACCGGCGAGCGCCGCCTCGCGGAGCTTGCGCGTCAGGGTCCGCTCGTCGGAGAGCGCCAGGTTCTTGACGAGCTGCTGCGTCAGGGTGCTGCCGCCCTGCACCACCGCGCCCGCCCGCAGGTCGGCCCACGCCGCACGGGCGATGGCCGCCACCGAGACGCCGCGGTGCGAGAAGAAAGCGTCGTCCTCCGCAGCCAGCACGGCGTGGACGAGCGGTTCCGGGAGCCCGCCCGGGGGGAGCGGCCTGCGGTCGACGCGCGCGTCGCCGGCGTAGGTCGCCAGCAGCACCGGCTCGAGCGCAGCTTCGTCCACGGCCGCGCCGTCGCGCTCGAGGCGGGTGACGAGGCCGCCGGCGGAACGGACGTCGAGGAGCCCGCCGCCGTCCGGGCCGTGCGGGCCGGGGAAGCGCCTGAGATGGACCAGGAAACCGCCCGGGACGGGGCGAAACTCACCCACGTCGGGCGCGGCGACGCCGACCTCGCGGTAGGCGGCCGCGTCCAGCTCCCGGCGCACGCGCTCGCGGTCGATCCCCTCGCCCCGCCGCAGCACGAGCGAGCGCGCGTAGAGGTGGGACGGCGCCGCCGACGCGCCGCCGACCGCGGCGAACAGCCGCCACGCCGGCGCCGCGAGCCAGACCACGCCCGCCACGGCCGCGAGCACCGCCGCCGCGGCGCCGCCCACGACGGCGCGGAGGACCCACGCCGGCGGCAGCGCGGCGGCCCGCGTCGTTTGCCGTCCGCCCATCGCCTCGCCGTTCCCCATCCGTCAGGGTAGCGCCGCGGCGACCGCCGCGCGCCCGGTCCGGCGCGCCGTCGCGCTCCCGCGGTGACCCGCGTCACCCCGAACTGACCTCTCGTCCCCGGGGTGCCAGCCTCCGTCACATCCGTCCCGGACCCCGGTCCCCGGTCCCCGGACCCCCGCCGTTCCCGCTTGCCCTCCGTCCGTACAAGCGGCTATCCTCGCGCCGGGCTGTTCGTTGCCCCACGAGGTGGCCATGGCCGCACCCTACGATCCCGACGTCTACCGGCGCTTCGCCGAAAACCTGCGCGGCGCGCTCGACGGGCCCAACATCGAGCGCCTCTCGATGCGCGCGCTGCGCCGCAAGGCCCTGGAAACCGCGGTGATCACCGCCAACGGCTCGCCGCTGTGGTTCTCGTCGATCTCCTCCCGAATCGCGGCCAAGACCGTGTACCTCGGCAACGGCCCCGAGATCGTCCTGCCCCGGCCCTCGCCCGAGCAGCTCGCGATCGTCGAGAAGGCCCCCGAGCAGCTGCACAAGGTGCTGCAGCTCATGCGCACGATGCCGTTCGTGCACGTGCGGCGGCAGATGGGCGACAACCGCGAGTTCAACCCGGTGTGCAACCTCTACGTCTGCGTCGCCGACAGGAAGAACTACCGCCTCGCCTACGAGTGGGCGATGACCATGGGCGACGTCAAGAGGTCGCGGCCGGGCCCCGAGTTCATCATGATCGACGTGCCGCAGGAGCACCAGCTGCGCATGCAGGTCCTCACCATCCCCGAGCACGACATCAACATCGCCCTCGGCACCGACTACACCGGCGAGTGCAAGAAGGGGTTCCTCCGCCAGGGGATGTTCCGCGCCGACGGGCGCGGCATGCTCGGCCTGCACGCCGGCACCAAGCTCGTGCGCGCCCGCGACGCCGCCAGCGGCAAGCTCAAGACCTATGCGGTGTTCATGTTCGGCCTCACCGCCACGGGCAAGTCGACGTGGAGCTGCCACCAGCTCGGCCTCGACTCCGGGGCGGGCGAGGGGACGTGGGTCTCCCAGGACGACATCGTCTTCCTGCGCCGGGACGGCTCCTCGTACGGCACCGAGCTCGGCTTCTACGTCAAGACCGACGTCAACGTGAACCTGCAGGAGGCGATGTACAACTCGCTCGTCCACCACTCGGCGCTGCTCGAGAACGTCATGGTCGACGCCAAGGGGCAGATCGACTTCCTCGACGAGCGCCTCGGCGAGAACGGCCGCGGCGTGCTCGACCGCAGAGAGCTCAAGGTCCGCCGCGGACGCAAGATGGAGTCGATCTGCGCCGACACGATCAACACCGCCAACCTCGAGGAGGTGGACGGGATCGTGTTCGCGTTCATCACCCGGCGCGGCACGATCATGCCGTTCGCGCAGCGCCTCACCCCCGAGCAGGGCGTGATGGCGTACCTGTGGGGCGAGTCCACGCACTCGTTCGCGACCGTGCCGGCGAAGGCCGGCGAGAGCGTGCGCATCGTCGGCATGGACGACTTCATCATCGGCGCCCAGGGCCGCAAGGTGAACGCGTTCCACGACATCGTCATGGACCTCGTGGCCCGCTACCCGGGCAAGGTGCACTTCTTCCAGTACAACACCGGCGGCGTCGGCGAGATCATCGAGATCGACAAGGCGACGGGGAAGAAGAAGCAGGTGCGCAAGGTGACGCGCGTGCCGATCGACCTGATGGCGGCGCTGCAGCGCGGCGATTTGCGCGGCACCAACGAGTACGCGAAAGGCCGCCTCGGCACCGAGTACGTGGTCACCTCAGAGGGCACCGACCTGGCCGCCTACGACGCAAGGAACTTCTACTCCGACGAGCAGGTCGAGGCGTACGTCGCGGACCTCGTGGACGGGCGGCGGAAGTTCACCGAGGAGATCGCGGCGCAGGGGCTGCGCAAGGACATCCGCGAGATCGCCCACCGCGAGCTCGACGCCATCGACGCCAAGGGCCGGAAGAGGGCCGAGCCGTGGGCGCCGGCCGAAGCGGCCGAGCAGACCGCCGCCGAGGACCGCGACCCGCGCTCGAAGTGGATCTCCCCCTGGGAGCCCCGCCGCCCCTCGGGGGGGTTGTTCCCCCAGCCCGCCGGCAAGCGGCGGTAGAGCGTCGGCGCTACACCGTCGGGCCGGTCGGCTCGCCGGTCGCGGGCGGCCGTCGATCCGTGGTGAACGCGTAGTTGCCGCGCATGAACTGCTCGACGTACCACTCCATGGTGTCGTGGCTCTCCATGTACATGTCGAGCTGGCTCGAGCAGGCCATCAGGCGACCGAGGTGGTCGAGCGCCGCCTCGGTCTCCGCGGCCGTGCCCTTGCGGAACCAGGCGTTCACCACGTCGACGCGGCGGTCGACCTGGAAGCCGAGGTGGCGGAGGATCCTCTCGAGGAAGACCGCCCGCAGGTTCCGGCGCCAGCGCGTCGCGCCGCCGCCGGCGAAGCGGAACGAGACCGCGTTGTTGTTGCGCGCGTCCGTGAGGGTGGCGTCCACCAGTGTAAAGTGGAACGCCAGCCGGCTGTTGAGGTTCATGTACTCGGACGCGACCAGCAGGTAGCTCTTCTCCCCCAACGCCCGCCGGGCGCTCGACTGCGAGCCGAGGGAACCGGCCATGACGGAGGCGAGGCCGCCGATGCTGGCCGGCATCTCCCGCCGCCACGAGACGCCGGGTTGCGTGACGCCCCTCCACAGCGCCTGGAACGGCCGGCTCACGATCTCCTCGGACCGCACGTCCCCCGCCGCCCCGGCTCCCTGGGCGAGGCCACCGCCGAGGTCGAGGACGTAGAGCCGGATCGGCGTGGCGCCGGCGAGGCGGCGGGCGGCGTGCGGCGCGCGGTCGAGCACCGAGTCGGAAAGCGAGAACATCGCCTCGATCGCCTTCTCGTGGCAGAACCGCAGCACGTCGTGCGCCGATCGGCAGGACGACGGGCGGAAGTTGAGCGCCGAGGGGTCGACGAGGTTCAGCGTCAACAGCCGGCGGTGCAAGGGGTCCGTGCCCCCTGCCGTGAAGCGCTCCGGGATCTCGACGCTGCGCGCCGCCGGGGGCCACAACGTCCCCTCGTACAGGGACCTCCGGGTCGCGTCCAGGCTCACGGTCGTTCCGGACGTCACCTTCTGCAACGCACCCTCCGCCTCGAAGACCGACGGGATGCGGTACTCCCGCAGCAGGGCGGCGGCGTGGCCGGTGATGTTTCCCCGCTCCGCCACGAGGCCCGCCAGGCGCGGAAGGACCTTGACGATTTCCGGCGTGGGCCGCCGCACCAGCAGGATGGTCCCCTCCGGAACGTGCGACGCCTGGGGCGTCTCCACCTCGGACATTGCGGGTCCCGAGGTCCGCCCCGGGAACACCGTGCGGCCTCCGGCGAAGAGCGGTGTCGCCTTGGGGCTGCTCCACGCCCTCCTGGACGCCCCCCGGCCCACCGCCAGGGCCCGCGTCTGGACGACGTAGAACTCGCCCCGATCGTCGAGAACCCACTCCACGTCCTGCGGGCTCGCGAAGTGAGCTTCGAGCCGCACGCCCCAGGGGGCGAGCACCTGAATGTCCTCGGTGGACAGGGTCGCGCGGCGGCGCTCGTCCTCGGGAACGACCGTCCGGGCGATACCCCCGCCCGCCACGGCCACCACCCGTTCGGTCTTGTCCGCGGTCCGGTGCTCGAGAACCGCGTGCGAGCGCGTGCGGGCCACGACGTAGAGGTCGGCCGGCGCCACCCCTCCGGCCACGTCCAGGCCCAGGCCCGAGGTGGCGGCGATGAGCAGGTGCCCGGGAGCGGGCCGGCCCGGGTCCTGGGTGTAGAGGATGCCCGCGGCGCGCGCCTCCAGGGTCGGGAGCACGAGCACGGCCATCGGGCTCTCCACCTCCGTGATCCCCTGGGAGAGGCGGTAGGCGAGCGCCCGTTCGGAGAACCGGCTCGCCAGGACCCTGAGGTAGGCGCGCGGGACCTCCGCCTCGGGCACGTTGAGGAGGCTCAGGAACTGGCCCGCGAACGTCCGCTGCCCGCCCTCCCCGACGGCGCTGGAGCGCACGGCGAAACCCCGGCACCGGGTCCCCAGCGTCCGCGCCCGCTCGGTGATGGCGACCTCCACCGCCCGGGGCAACGGCAGGCTCTCCACCGCCGCCTGGAGGCGCCTGGCGGCGGCGGCGAGCGCCGGTTCGTCGTCGGGGTCGAGGTCCCGCAGGACGTCGCGGATCTCTCGCCAGAGGGGAACCCCCACCGTCTCGGCGTAGGCGCCGGCGGTGAGCACGAAGCCCTCCGGCACGGGGAGACCCACATGGTTGGCCACCTCCCCCAGGGAGGCGGCCTTGCCGCCCACGAGGTGAGCCTGCGTGGCGTCCACCTGGGCCAAACTCACGGCCATGGGCGGTCTCTCCTGGAGGCCCACCGCCCCCAGGTAGGCCTCGACCTCCCGCCGGCCCCGCTCCGCGAGCCTGTGGAACGAGGCGTACCCCTTCCCGGTGACCTTCTCCAGCGCTTCGACGCTCGCCACGGTGCGGTCGAAGACGGCCGCCACCCGGTCGCCGACGACCTCCGGCAGAGGCGGCACGAACCGGAAGTCCTCCTGCAGACCGGCCATGAGGGCCAGGCACTCGTTGTTGGACGCGAGCAGGGCCTTGAACTCCTCGTACTGCCGCCGGACGCGTTCCTCGGCCGAGACGGGCCCTTCGGTTCGTCTGCCGCGCCGCCCGAGCGTCATGGGCCGGGCGCCTCTCGCGGGGAGTCGGCGCGGCGGGCGAGGACCGGGCGGGCCACGCCCGCGATCCGCTCGCTCCGCCCGTCCGGCCGGCCGGTCAGTGCGCCGAGACCTTCCCTCCCATCCGGGAGGCGACGAAGTCGATGCCCAGGCCGGCCAACGTGGCCACGAGAACGCAGAGAAACCCGTAGAGCGTGGCCCGCTTCCGGGCGCCGGCGGCCAGGCTCGCCGGGATGCCGACGGTTTCCACCTGCAACGGCGTGGAGGCTTCGCCCACGACGGTCTTGTCGCGGACGGCGAAGACCGTGACGGTGTAGCGGGCGGGCGGGGCCATCTTGGGCCATCGGAACGATACGGCGTAGGAGGCGACGTCGCCCCCCTCCTCCACCTTCACGGTCCCCTCCTCCACCTGCAGGATGCCCTGGCCCGCCTTGAGTTTCAAGTAGTTCTGGCGGATCGTGGCCCGGTCCCTCGCCGCAGGTTCCACCTTCATCTGGGCCGCGATGGCCTGGGTGTCGAGCTGGCGGCGGTCGAGTTCGTCCCGCGAGAGGAGTTGCGAGAACGGCGCGCTGGAGAACGCCAGGAAGAGGGATGGAACCCCGCCGATGCGCACCTCCCCGGCGTTGGCCCAGATCGGACCGAAGCGGCCCTTCGTGTTGAAGCTCTCCTCCTTTTCGGAGCCCCTCACCACCATGACCACCTGGGTTCCGGCGGGCGTCCGGCCGGTCACCTCGACCTGGGCCCCCGCGTAGAACGCATCCATCCGGATGACCGCGGGGCGGACGGCGACCGTGGGACGCGGCGGGTCGTCCGCCGCCGCCGCGAACGCCAGCCCGAGGCCGGCCGGCGCGAACACGAGGAGGGCGAATCGTCCGTACGCCCTCATCTCAGTGTCCTCCCAGGTGCGCGTAGGAGAGCAAGCTCGCGGGCGTCGCCACCAGGGTCCACGCCATCCTCACCATGACCAGGAGCACGATCGACGCGAGGAGGATCTTCAACTGGTCGCTCCTGAGCAGCCGGCCGACCCGAGCCCCGACTTGCGCGCCCACGGTCGAGCCCACCATGAGGAGGAGCGCCAGGACCAGGTCCACGGTGTGGTTGGTGGTGGCCTGCATGAACGTGATGCCGGCCGCGGTGAAGAAGATCTGGAAGAGGTCGGTCCCCACCGCCACGTGCATCGGCATTCTGAGCAGGTAGACCATCATCGGAACCATGATGAAGCCGCCGCCCACGCCCATGATGGCGGCCAGGATCCCGACCAGCATGCAGAGGAAGAAGGGGACGAAGACCGAGTGCTGCACCCCCGCCCGTGCGAACGTCATCTGGAAGGGGAGGCGGCCCAGGAGGCCGGACCTCTTCGCCCCGGAGGCCTTCTTGGGAACCATCGAGCCGCGCCTCAGCGCGTTCAGGCTCTCGAAGAACATGTACCCACCCACGCCCCCGAGGACCACCACGTAGGCCACCGTGATGAGGAAATCGGCGTTTCCCATCGCCCTCAGGACCTTGATGATGCGGACGCCAATGGCGCCGCCGGTGAGGCCGCCGAGGAGCAGGATGGTGCCGAGCTTGGTGTCCACGTTTCCGAGCCGGAAGTGCGCCGCCGCGCCCGAGGAGGATGCGGCCACGATCTGGCAGGAGTCGGACGCCGCCGCGACCGTCGGCGGGATCCCCATCATCATCAGGATGGGCGTGAGGAGGAAGCCCCCGCCCACGCCGAACATCCCCGACATGAACCCCACCAGGCCGCCGGCTCCGATCACGAGCAGGAGGTTGATGCTGATACCCGCTATCGGCAGAAAGATCGGCATGGTCTCCGCTCTCGTTTCCGGTGTGCCGCGCCTACGACACCCTCCCCGCACACCCCTTCATGACGCCGCACTGGCCGACGCGGCTCTTCGCCGCCGGTGCGCTCACAGCCCCCTGCTCTGGACCACGCCCTCGAGGACGAGGTCCGTCACCCCGGGGATGCGCCGCACCACGTCCTGGATCTCCCTGGCCTGATCCGCGGTCGCGAGCCGGCCGCGAACGGTCACCTTCCCGCCGCTCGCCTCCACCTCCACCTCGAGGCCCGAGGTGGCGGGGTGGATCACGAGGTTGGCGCGCACCCGGCTGGCCATCGTGAGGTTCTCCATCGCCGCGACGGAGTCCGGGGTTTCCTCGAACGTCTTCTGGCCCGTCATCGAGCCGATGATCTCGCACGCCTCGCGGATGTCCATGTACTCGAGGTTCAGGACGACGTCGTAGAGCGCGGGGTCTCCCCAGTCCACGCCGTACAGGTAGTGGGTCCACTTGCGGCGGTCCTGGTCCATCGTCTGGATGTAGGCGACCGCGTCCTCGGTGCTCATCTTGAGGCGGTCCTGGACCATGGTGACGCGCTTCTCCAGCGGCGCGATGATCCGGGTCCGGAGCACGTGGCTCACGCCGCGCAGGAGGAGGTGGCCGGCGTTGCTGTGGTAGACCGCGTTCCCGGCACGGACCTCCTCCGTGAGGGCCGCCTGGAACAGGGTCAGGAACATGTACTTCCTGTGGCTGAACCGGTCCCAGAACGAGGGGGGCTCGGTGAGAGCCCTGCGGAGCTCCTCCTGGGTCACGCCGTACGCCGCCGCCCTCTCCACGATGACCTCGCGGTCCAGACAACGGTAGCCGAGCTTGTCCGCGAGACACTCGGCCAGGATCTTGCCGCCGCTGAACGAACCACGGGAGATGGTGATGACCGCCATCGCTCACCCCCTTGATGCTGGCGTGCCGCTGTCGCCGCTGCCGTCACGCTCGGAGCACACGTGACGAGGTGTAAGGCAAGAAGCATGCCGGGACGAGATCGCTCGCACGCCCGCTCCGTGGCGCCGCTGTCCAGGACCGAAGGGACGCCAACGCGTCACCCCGCGGTGGGTTCCCGACCGTCCAACCCGGGTTACGACATCCTCCCGCTTTCGTTACCGAACAGAAACAGGTCCCTGGCATCGTACACGGGAAAGGTGAGACCGGGAAACCCCGTCGGCGACCGCATCGTCGCGCCGGCGGACGGCGATGGCACACCCATTGCTTGCGCGAGGGTAACGGCGGCGTTCGTTGGCGTGAGGTGAGGCGCATCGGAGGGGACGTCATGCCGATCATCTTCATCTGCAGCGTGCCGTTCGGTGGCGGCGAACGGCTCGCCAGGAGCCTCGCCGACAAGCTCGGGTACGCGTACCTGAGCCGCGAGGACGTCGTGGCGAGGGCCAACGACTGCGGCATCCCGGTCGGCAAGCTCGAAGTCGCGATGGTCAAGAAGCCGGCGTGGCGCGAGCGCCTGGGCCGACTCAAGGAGCGGTACCTTGCCGTCGCCACCTCGACGATCTGCGAGAAGGCGGCCGCGGGCAACCTCGTCTACTACGGGAGGTCCGGCCATTTCCTCCTCCCGGGCGTGACGCACGTGCTCCGCGTTCGGGTGATCCCCGAGCCGAGCCAGCGCCTCGACACCGTGGTGCAGCGGACCAAACTCAGCCGCGAGCGGGCGGTCGGGTTCCTCGACGAGATCGACGCGGACATCCGCGCCTGGGTGCAGTTCGTCCACGGCGCCCAGATGGACGACCTCCACCGGTACGACTTCGTGGTCAACCTCGAGAACATCAGCATCGAGAACGCCGCCGTTGCGCTGTGCGGCATCGCCGACCTCCCCGACTTCAGGCCAACGCCGGCGAGCCGCCGCGCCATGGACGAACGACTCCTCCAGGCGCGCGCGCGGATCAAGCTCGCCCTCGACGAGCGTACGGCCGACGGCGACCTCACCGTGCGTTCCAACGACGGCGTCGTCACGATCACGTACATGCCGAGCCAGGCGTCGCTCGCGCCGGTGATCCCGGAGATCCTTCGCGACCTGCCGGGATGCCGGGAGCTGCGCTGCACCGTTGCCACCACGAACGTCCTCTGGATTCAGGAGGAGTTCCGCGCCGATGCCGAAACCCTGGCGCAGGTCAACGAGCTGGCCCGGCGCTGGGGCGCCGCCGTGGAGCTGCTGCGCTACCGGCCGGACGAGCCGGAGGAGGCGCCGTGCGCCCCGGTGCCCCAGGCCCCGGTCCCCGCGGCCAAGCTGGCCGCCGACGGCGGCGTCGAGGATGACGTCGTGGAGATCGTGGCCGCCTCCGACCGCGCGTTCCACGACACCCTGGACACGCTCGTCCAGGCGGGCCGCTCGGGCGGGGGCCACGCGGTGGCCGGCAGCCGCGAGCGCCTGCTGTCGGCCATCAACCCCGCCATCCAGTACAGCCTCGTCCTCGTCGGGGACGTCTACCTGAAAAAGGGCAGCGCCGCCCGGACGAGGATGACGCGCGAGCTGACCCAGTTCCTCGCCGAGCACGCCAGGGCGCCGGTGATCCCGGCGGCGGATCTCGGGGCGAAGCTCCGCTTCGGCCCGGCGCAGGTCGCCAAGCTCGCGACGACCGTGGTCCTGACGGCGGCTCTCTACGCGCTCGTCTTCACCCACCAGGATCTCCTCCTCGACGTGCTGGGCGGTCCGTTCCACAACCTCCACCCCTGGGGAGCGGTGCTGCTGGTGGCCGTCCTGGCGCCGTTGGCGGCCGGTTTGAACGCGGGCGTCACCTCGTCCGTGCTGAGGTTGTTGAAGCTTGACTGAGCGAACGCACCACGCCGCCACGCGGCGTGCCGAGGGGGATCGATGCCTGGAATGCTCGGCGACGTCTTCATTCATGTGACCTGGCTGGATGCCCTGGTGGTGGTTTCCCTGGGCTTCGTCGGCGGGGTGCTGAGCGGGTTCACGGGCAGCGGAGGGGCGTTCTTCATGACACCGGGGATGATGAACCTCGGCGTCACCGGCGTGGTGGCCGTCGGCAGCAACGTCGCGCACCGCCTGGGCAACAACCTGATGGGCTCGATCAAGCACGCCAAGCTCGGAAACGTCGACCGGAAGCTGGCGGCGTGGCTCGTCGTCCCCGCCCTCGTCGCGGTGCGGGTGGCCGTCTGGATCAACGGCCGGCTCCTCCACGTCGAGGGAGGTCACGAGGGCGGGGGCGAGGGCGCCCTGTCCAACCTCTACATCAGCGTCGTGTTCGTCGGCGTGCTGACCGCCGTGGGGATCTTCATCCTGCGGGATGCGCTGCGCTCCCGGCGCTCGAGGGAAACGGAGGGCCCCTCGATGCGGGCGGCGAACTTCGTGTCCCGGCTGCACCTGCCGCCGTACATCTACTTCCCGGTTGCCGACGTGAGGGTCTCGGTCTGGCTCGTCGTGATCGTCGGCCTGACCCTGGGATACCTGGACGGCACGGTGGCCATCGGCGGGTTCATCGGGGTGCCGGCGATGATCTACCTGTTCGGCGTCCCGACCTCGGTGGCGCCGGGAACCGAGCTCTTCCTCGCCATCTTCGGCGGCGGGTTGGCGGCGCTCAGTTACAGCTACCAGGGCCTCGTCGACCTCCGCCTCACCCTGCTCCTGCTGCTGGGCTCGATCCTGGGGGTCTTCGTCGGAACCTACGGCACGAAGGTGGTCAAGGAGGTCCTCATCCGCTTCGTCATGGGGACGGTGATCCTGCTCTGCGTCGCCAGCCGCGCCCTGGCGATCCCGGTCTATCTGCGGCAACTCCACCTCGCCAACTTCGATGCCGGGCTGGTGCCCTGGCTCAACGGCGGGAGCGCGGCGATGCTCTTCGCCGCCGGCCTGGGCGGGGCAGGCCTCATCCTGCTCAACATCGTCAAGGCCCGCCTCGCCCAGAGGCGCATCCACAACACGCTCCACGTCAGCCGCCCCGCGGCCGGGGGCTGAGAGAGGAGACCGGATGAACGATCGACTGCAGGTCCTCGTCCTCGATGACGAGCCCATCGTCGGCAAGAGGTTGCAGCCCGCCCTCGCCAAGGTGGGATGCGACGTCGAGGTCTTCGACGCTCCCCGACCGGCGCTGGAGCGGGTGGCGGCCAAACGCTTCAACGTCGTGGTGACCGACATCCGCATGGACGATGTCGACGGGATCGAGGTACTGGAAAAGGTCCTTGAGCAATGGCCCGAAACCAAGGTCATCATGATCACCGGCTACGCGACCGTCGAGCTGGCGCGGGAGGCGATGGCGAAGGGGGCGTTTGACTTCATCGCCAAGCCGTTCAAGCCGCAGGAGCTGCGGGACGTGATCGCGAAGGCCGCCGAAGCGCTCGGCTTCGCCGCGATCTCTCGGGCCGTCGAAGGCGTCACCTCGTAGCGGGCCGACCGTGATCCGCGACCCCGATGGAGCGGTTGCCGCAGCGCCCGAGAGCGTCCCCGACGAGGGGAGCGTCGAACGGGCGTTCCGCGAGCGACCCAGCATCGGCATCCGGGCCCGCCTCGTCCTCGTCTTTCTCTCCTTCGTCTTCTTCGCGGCGGCGGTGATCATCGGCTCCTGGATCCTGCTCGCCCGCCTCGAGGATCGCCTGCGCTTCCTCGAGGCCGTGGACCGGTACACCATGGAGATCCAGCAGACGCGGCGGTTCGAGAAGAACTTCTTCCTGCACAACGCCAACCTGCAGGACCTGCGCGACCACCTCGCGGAGGCACGCCGGCTCCTGGTCGCCGCCGAACCCGACGCCAACAAGGTTTTGACCGCGGTGGAGCTGCACCGCATGCGCACGCACCTCGACGGGTACGAGTCGGTGATCGCACGTCTGGCCAACGGCGAGAGCGGCCGCAGCGATCCCGCCGGCCGCGCCGCGATCGAAGCGGAGCTGCGCGACCACGGCTCCCAGATGGTCGCGGTGGCCCTCGAGCTGGCCGAGAAGGAACGAGCGAGCGTCAACACCGCGCTGTCGCTGTTCAAGCGGCTTCCGGTCGCCTTCCTGGCGTTCCTCCTCGCCTTCTCGGTCATCGTGGCCAACGTCCTCGCCCGCCAGATGGTGGGGCCGCTGGGCCGCCTCATGGAAACCACCCAGCGCATCGCCCGCGGCGACTTCACGCCGCTCACCCCCAGCCGCTGGTACCGTGACGAGTTCTCGAACCTCGCGCTGGCGCTCAACACCATGATGCGCGAGCTGGCCCACCGCCAGGACGTGCTCGTGCAATCGCACAAGCTTTCGGCCATCGGGACCCTCACCTCCGGGGTGGCCCACGAGCTCAACAACCCGATGAACAACATCACGCTGACCGCCGAGATGCTCAAGGAGGACTACGCGACGCTGTCGGACGAGCAGCGCCTGGAGATGGTCAACGACCTCGTGGTTCAGGTCGGGCGAGCGCAGAAGATCGTGCGCAACCTGCTCGACTTCGCGCGGGAGAGCGAGATCACGACCGAACGGCTGGACCTGGCCGGGGTGCTGCGCGACGCGACGAGCCTCGCGGCCAACCAGATCAGGCTGTCCGGGGCCAAGATCGTCGTCGACGTCGCGGAGAACCTGCCCGCGATCCACGGCGACAGGCAGACGTTGAGCCAGGTCTTCGTCAACCTCCTCCTCAACGCCCTCGACGCCGTCGGCAAGGGCGGTCAGGTCACGATCGCGGCGGGCGCCGCCAGGGAGCCGGCGAGCGTGCAGGTCGTGGTGTCGGACGACGGTTGCGGCATTCCGGCCCACGTCCTCCCGAAGATCTTCGACCCTTTCTTCAGCACGAAGTCGCGGGGAAAGGGGACAGGCCTCGGCCTCTCCGTCAGCCTCGGGATCGTGCGCCAGCATGGCGGCGACATCCGCGTCGAGAGCACACCGGGGCGAGGCTCGACCTTCACGGTGGTGCTGCCGGCGGCCATGGTGCCGAGTCTGAACGACGCCGGAAACCCGCCGGCTACGCCGTCGCCGCCTTCGCCGCCTTGTCCACGAGCTTGACCAGCTCTTTGAGCTTGAACGGCTTGGCGACGAACTGGTAGGCCCCCCAGGCGCTCGCCTCGTGGCTCGTTTCGATCGTGGCGTATCCGGTGATGACGATGACCTGCGTCTTCGGCGCCTTCTCCCGCACGAAGCGCAGGACGTCCATCCCGCTCGGCCCCCGCATCTTCATGTCGGTCACCAGGACTCCGAAGCTCTTCTCCTTGAGCCTGGAGATCGCCATCGCGCTGTCGGTGAACACCTCGACGGTGAAGCCTTCCTTCTCCAAGGCCGGCCGCAGGCGGTCGCCCACGATCGGTTCGTCGTCCAGCACCATGACGTCCCTGTCCTCCGACATCCTCTCCCCCTCCCCGGTTCGCGCCGGAATTATCCCTCGTCGGCCCTGGGCAGACAAGTGTGGACGGTCGTGCCTCGTCCCAGGGAGCTGACGACCTGCATGTCGCCGCCGAACGTCCGGATGATCGAAAGGCTCACCGACAGCCCGAGCCCCGTGCCCTGGCCCGGCTCCTTGGTCGTGAAGAACGGATCGAAGATGCGGGGCAGCACTTCGGCCGGAATCCCTGTCCCTTCGTCGCGGATCTCGACGCAGACCTTGCCCTCGTCCTGCGGCCCGGCGCTCACCCAGACCCTCCCGCCCCCCGGCATCGCCTGAATCGCGTTGAGCAGCAGGTTGAGAAAGACCTGGCGCAGCTGGTTGGCGGCTCCCCGGACGCGCGGCAGGTCGGGCGGCATCTGGCAGGTGAACGACACGTTGTTGAGGTTCATCTCGTTCTGCGCCAGGCGCAGGGTGGAACCGAGCACGTCGGCGAGGTCGACGGCGACCATCTCGCCCTTCTCCTGGCGGGTGAAGTCCAGCAGGCTCTTGACGATCTCGCTCGCACGCTCGGTCTCGAAGTAGATGTCCTGCAGGAGGCGCCACTTCTCCTTGTCGGAGAGCGTCGGCAGGTCCTCCATCAGGGCCTCGGTGGTGATCGCGACGTTGTTCAAAGGGTTGTTGAGCTCGTGGGCGATCCCGGAGGTGAGCGTCCCGACGACCGCGAGCTTCGCCCCCTTGACCAGCCGGTGCTGCTGCGCCTGCAGCTCCCCGAGCATTTGATTGACCCCGACCGCCAGGTCGGAGAACTCGTCGCGGTACCGGCGGGTCGGCGTGATGAAGGAAAAATCGCCGGCCGCGATGCGGGCGGTGTACCCCTCGAACCTGCGGATCGGGTTCACCAGCGCCTTGGCAAAGGCGAGGATGATTCCGACGAAGAGCACGAGCTGGAGACCGAGCAGGACGAGAGGCCCCGTCTCGGCGAAGCGGAGGATCCCGTCGAGCGACGAGCGTTCGCGCCGGATGATCACCTCGAGCAGGCGGTTCCCCTCCGCCTCCGCGCGGCGCAGCTCGGCGCCATCGCGGGCCGAGAGCGCCCCGGGCCGGCCCCCGACCTCGGCGGCCCCCCTCACGACCGACAGGAGCCTGTCGCACGTACCCAGCTGCAGGAGCAGCGCGGGAACGATCGCGCGGTCGGCTTCCTGCAAGGCGTGGCTCCCGCTGCGCAGGAGCGCGTCGGCCTGCCTCACGCCGTCCAGCGCCCGGTCGACGTCGGCACGCGAGAGGATCTTTTCGTCTTCGAGGGCGCGGACGCGCAGGAGGCGGTCGTCCAGCCGTTCGAGGGTCTGCAGCAGGTGCAGCTTGACCTCGGCCTTGCGCAGCAGGATGAACGCGCCGAGGGAGAACGCACCGCTCGCCAGGAAGCAGAGCACGAGGCTCGCGACCATCCGCAGTCGGATGCTGAGGCGCGGGCGCCGGACCAGGGCGGCCTCGGCCTCGCGGAGACGCTCCGCGAGGTTGGGGTCTTTGCGATCACGCCGACCCTCCGGACCCGCGGACCCGGCGCCGGGCGCACGGACCGTCGCGGGAGGGTCAGCCGGTTTCAAGGTCCCGGAACCCCTCGTCGCCCGAGATGAGACCTTCGAGCGCCTGCACGCGCCGGTGGGTCTTCCAGTAGCCTGACGCCCCCTGGACGATCAGGAAGACGCTCCCGAGGATCAGGGCCACATCGAAGATGCTCCACCACGAGACCCCGAAGTAGCGGAAGAACACGATCCCGAGCGTCAGCAGAGAAAGGCCGGTCCGCAGGAACGCGAGGTGCGTCCTCTCCCTGGCCAGCTCGGTCCGTTGCCACGACAGCTTGGTGCGGGCGCGCGCCCGCACCGTGCGGGTGACCGCCAGGTGGTTCCTCTCCTCGGCGAGATCGGTCCGCCGCACGGAGAACTGGGTGCGGTCGACGGCCAACCGGTTGCGCTCGCGGGCCAGCTCGGTGCGGTTGGACGCGAGGCCGGTGCGCTCCTCGGCCAGGCGCGTCCGCATCTGCGCGAAGCCGGTTCTCCCCTCCGCCAGCGAGGTGCGCCGCCGGGCCATGTCCGTCCTGGCGACCGCCAGGTCGGTCCGCTGGTTCGCCAGGGTCGTGCGCTCGCGCCCGAGCTCGGTGCGAATGTTGGCGAGTTCCGTGCTCCTGGTCGAGAGACGGGTCTGCTCGCGCGTCAGGGCCGTCCGCTCCTGGGCCATCGCCGTCTGCCGCTCGGTGTGACCGGCGGTACTGGAGGTGAACTGGAGCAGCGTGTCGCCCGTCTCGCTGCTGTGCCTGAGGACGTCGTTGCGCGTCCTGGCCAACTGCACAAGGTTCTCATCCGTCGTTGCCACCCGCGACAGGAGCGTCTTCAGCTCCGTCAGCGAGTGGCGACCGCTCACGCCCTGGGTCTCTTGCATCGCGTCACTCCAGTCTCCCGGCGGCTCCGGCGTCAAGGCGTCATCGCGTCAACTGGAAGCTCGACGCGCAACCGGGCTGGTACTCCACGGCCCGGACGCCGTGGACTGTCCCGGAAACCTCAAGAACGTCCGCGAGCTGGCTGTCCTCGAGAAACGGCCCTTCGAGCAGGATGTTGCCGGCGCGCGACCGCGCCCCGATCTCCCAGGCGAGCGTGCGCGCGTCGCTCGCCAGCGCCGCCTCGACGCCGCTGGCCAGGTAGAGATCCTCGAGGGCATCCTTGGTTTCGGGCGAGGGCTGGAACTCCTTCTCCCGCACGCCCGCCGCGATCATCGCGCAGATCGTCTCCAGCGACATCTTCTCGAGCGAGAAACACGCGTCGTAGAGGTTCGGTTCGCGCAGGTCTCTCCCGTACATGAAGCGGCCCCACCTGATCCGCTCCTCGTCCTCCTTCAGCACCGCTTCCCGCGCCTCCTCCTCCGACACCCCCAGCCGCCGCACCGCGTTCTCGATCCGCACCGGCAGGGGGGCGTTGATGCGGACGCGCAGGCAGCAACGGACGCCCGGCACCAGGAGGTGGCTGGCGAAGCCGTTGTACACGATGTTCCCGCCGCGGATGAAGCCGAGCAGCGCGTGCCGCATGAGGGCGAGGTACGGGCGGCGGAGCTGGCTGAACTGGTCGTACGCGCGGGTGGCGCGGTCGAGGCTGGCTCTCACCTTCTTGGCATGCTCGCCGTGGGCATCGATCGCCGCCATGAGATCCTCTCGGCTCACGTACTTGAGGGACAGGTGCTCCGCAAGGCAGCGAGCAAGCGCCTGGCCGCCGGTCATCGTGCCGCGGGAAATGAGGACGACTGGCAAAGGGGCTCCGGTACTCTGACGGTTTGGGAAGCAAACCCCTTGCCACGCCATGTGCGATCAGAAACCTCTTGCAGGCAAGGACTTCGATCGGAGACGAGGGACCGGCGGCGAAGCGGGCCGGTAACGCGCGCCGCCCCTGTAACCCGGGCGTAACCGGTCGCGAGCGGCCGGCGCCACCTGTCAACCGGATCGGGATCGCCCAGGCGGCCGCAGCGCGCAACGAGTTACGCGGCCGCGCGGTCGCATGCACGCCGCTTCACAACCACGTGACCGTTTCCGGACGGTAACACGGCTGCAACGACGTAAGTGCCTTATTTGTCAACAGCTGCACATGAGTTGGCAGCGCGGAACAAGGCGCGCGGCCGGCCCGCAGACCCCGGCCCGTCTCATCGAGACGGCGTTTTTGTTCTCCCGTAACAACTTGGCCATTTTGTGAAACATGGCACAAGATTTGCTGGCAGGTTGAAGCAACGATGACGCCGAGCGGCTCCTCAGGAGCTTGGTTGGGAGGTGGTGGGACGAGCAGGAGGCGACCTCAACACCGGGTGGTGACGCACCACTGGAAACCAACGATCCCTCGAGGTTCCAAGGAGGACATACATGCCCAGTTTTGTGAACCCGGAAAAGTGCGACGGGTGTAAGGCGCTCGACAAGACCGCCTGCCAGTACATCTGTCCCAACGACCTCATGGTCCTCAACAAGGAAACCATGAAGGCGTACAACCAAGAGCCGGAGATGTGTTGGGAGTGCTACAACTGCGTCAAGATCTGCCCGACGCAGGCGATCGACGTGCGCGGCTACGCGGACTTCGTGCCGATGGGCGCCTCGGTGGTCCCGATGCGCTCCACCGACAGCATCATGTGGACGGTGAAGTTCCGCAACGGCACCCTCAAGCGCTTCAAGTTCCCCATCCGGACCACCCCGGAAGGTCAGGCCAAGCCGGCCGGCGGCTGGGAAAACGCCCCGAACCTCGATGGTCCGACGCTGTTCACCGAACCGCAATCCCTCGGCCTTCCCGCCGTGTGGACCAAGAACTAGAGAGGAAGGCAGACATGGTTGACTTCAAGACCGTCGAAGTCGAGACCGATCTCCTCATCCTCGGTGGCGGCATGGCGGCGTGCGGCGCCGCCGTCGAAGCCGCGTACTGGGCCAAGCAGCACGGCCTCAAGGTCACCCTGGTGGACAAGGCCGCGGTCGACCGCTCCGGCGCCGTGGCGATGGGCCTTTCGGCCATCAACCAGTACGTGGGCCTGAGGGACGGGCAGAACACCATCAAGGACTACGTGGACTACGTGCGCAACGACCTCATGGGCGTGACCCGCGAGGACCTCGTCGCCAACATCGCGCGCCACGTCGACTCCACCGTGCACCTGTTCGAGAAGTGGGGCCTGCCGATCTGGAAGGACGAGAAAGGCGCCTACGTGCACGAGGGCCGCTGGCAGCTCATGATCAACGGCGAGTCGTACAAGGTCGTGGTCGCCGAAGCCGCCAAGAACGCCATCGGCAAGGAGAACATCTACGAGCGCGTCTTCATCGTCGGCCCGATCATGGACGGCGAGCGCTGCGCCGGCGCCTTCGGCTTCTCGGTGCGCGAGAACACGTTCTACGTCTTCCGGGCCAAGGCCGTGCTGACCGCCATGGGCGGCGCCGTGCACGTGTTCAAGCCCCGGTCTTCGGGCGAGGGCCAGGGCCGCGCCTGGTATCCGCCGTGGAACGCCGGCGCTTCGGCGTACTTCACCCTCAAGGCCGGCGCCGAGATGACATGCCAGGAGGTCCGTTTCATCCCGGTCCGCTTCAAGGACGCCTACGGTCCGGTCGGCGCCTGGTTCCTGCTGTTCAAGTCGCGCGCCACCAACGCGCTCGGCGAGAACTACATGGAGACCCGCAAGCCCGAGCTCGAGAACTGGCTGCCCTACGGCCACGTCAAGCCGGTCCCGGCGAACCTGCGCAACTACCTCGGCATGCTCGACGTGATGGAGGGCAAGGGCCCGATCCTCATGCGCACCGAGGAGGCGATCCAGAAGATCGCCGCCAGCTCCGGCGACGAGAAGGCCGCGAAGAAGAAGCTCAAGGAGCTCGAGTCCGAGGCCTGGGAAGACTTCCTCGACATGACGATCTCGCAGGCGATCCTGTGGGCCGCCACCAATACGTCCCCCGAGGAGAAGTCCTCCGAGATCGCGGCCGCCGAACCGTACTTCATCGGCTCGCACTCCGGCGCCTCGGGCGCGTGGGTGTCCGGTCCCGAGGACCTGGCGCCTGCCGAGTACTTCTGGGGCTACGAGAACATGTCGACCGTGCGCGGTCTGTTCTGCGCCGGCGACGCCTCCGGAGCGTCGTCCCACAAGTTCTCCTCCGGCTCCCATGCCGAAGGCAGGATTGCCGCCAAGTCCGCGATCCGGTACATCGTCAACGAGAAGGTCCCGGCCGTGACGCTCGATGCGGCGAAGATCGAGGCGCTCAAGACCGAGGTCTACAAGCCGATCGAGAACTTCCAGCAGTTCAAGGGCACGACGACGCAGACCGACGTCAACCCCAACTACATCCGGCCGAAGATGTTCCAGATGCGCCTGCAGAAGCTCATGGACGAGTACGCCGGCGGGGTGACCTCCCAGTTCACCACCTCGGGGGCGCTGCTCTCGCGGGGTCTCGAGCTGCTCGCCTTCCTCAAGGAAGACGCCGCCAAGCTCGGCGCCGTCGACCTCCACGAGCTGATGCGCTGCTGGGAGAACGTCCACCGCATGTATCAGGCCGAGGCGCATGTGCGCTCGATCATGTTCCGCGAGGAGACGCGCTGGCCCGGCTACTACTTCCGTTCCGACAAACCCAAGATGGACGAGAAGAACTGGCACTGCTTCGTCAACTGCAAGCTCAACCCCACGAACAACGAGTGGGAGATGAGCAAGCGGCCGATCGTCCACATCTTCAAGCAGCCCGCTGACGCATGAGTTCGAGCGACCCCGGGCGCCGCCAGGCGCCCGGGGTTCCCTCATACCTCGAGGTGACCGTGGCCCAAAACGCAGTTCCGCCCTGCCCTCACTGCGGCCAGCCGCTCGCCCGGTTCAGCCTGCCGGACGAGGGCGGATGGGACGGCACCTTCCAGCTCGCCTGCTTCAACGACGACTGCCCGTACTTCGTCCGTGGCTGGGCGTGGATCGAGGAGCACTACGGCGTCCGCTCGTCGTACCGCTACCGGCTGGACCCCGCCAGCGGCCAGGCCTCTCCCATTCCGGTCTGGTCGCGAAACGCGCTGCGCGACCGAATCCTCGAGGATGACGTCCTCGCCGGCCCGTCCGGCGAGGACGTGATCCCCGGTGACGCGCCGGGACAAGGAGGGGAGGGGATATGAACGCGACCGCGGCGGCGCTCCCAGAGGCGCTGCAGGGGAAGCGGCAGCTCGGCAAGGACGAGGCGTTCCGCTTCGGCTGCCATCCGGGCGTGGCCTGCTTCAACCGCTGCTGTGCCGACGTCAATATCATGCTGACCCCGCTCGACGTGCTCCGACTCGCCCGCCGCCTCGGCATGGGGACCGGCGAGTTCCTCGAGCGGCACACCCTGACGCCCATCACGAAGGACCTCCACCTTCCCGTGGTGATGCTGCGCATGGGAGACGACGCCGCGCGTCGTTGCCCGCTCGTCGGCGACAAAGGCTGCACGGTCTACGAGGACCGCCCCTGGGCGTGCCGGATGTACCCGCTCGGCATGGCGCTGCCGCCCGCCCGCGCCGGCATCGAGCCCGAACCGGTCTACGTCCTCTTCGAGGACGACTTTTGCCGGGGGCGGGAGGAGCCCTCGGAATGGACGGTGGCGCGCTGGCGGGCGGACCAAAAGGTCGGGGAACGGGAGGAGCTCGAGGCGGGCTTCCGCGGCATCGTCTCGCACCCGTGGTTCATCGGCGGGCGCCAGCTCGACCCGAAGCGCATCGAGCTCTTCCACACGGCGTGCTACGACCTGGACGCGTTCCGCAGGTTCGTCTTCGAGTCGAGCTTCCTGCAGCGCTTCGACGTCGAGGAACCGGTCGTGCGCGAGATCGAGGCAAGCGACGAGGCGCTCCTCCGCTTTGCCTTCCGCTGGCTCCGCTTCGCGCTCTTCGCCGAGCCTACGTTGCCGGTGAGGGCGCGAGCCGATTCGTCGGGGAGGACGTCATGACGGCCACACCATCGCGTCCCCTGCTCGTGGTCGGTGCGGGCATCGCCGGCATCACGGCCGCTCTCGAGGCCGCCGAGGCCGGCCGCGAGGTCGTGCTGGTGGAGCGTGACGCCTGTGTCGGGGGGCGCGTGCTGCGCAACCATCATTACTTCCCCAAGCTCTGCCCGCCTTCGTGCGGGATGGAGATCAACACGCGGCGGCTGGAGCGCAACCCCCGCGTCCGGGTCGTCACCGGGGCCCAGGTCACCGGTTGCCGGGCGAACGCCGGCGGGTACGAGGTCACCATCACCCACGCCCCGGCCTATGTGAACGACCGCTGCACCGCGTGCGGGGCCTGCACCCCCGTGTGCCCGGCCAGGGTCAAGGACCCGTTCAACCTCGACATGTCGGAGGTCCCGGCGGTCCGCCTGCCCCACCCCAACGCGTGGCCGAAGCGTTTCGTCCTCGATCGTCAGGCCTGCCCGAGCGGGTGTCACGCCTGCCGCGACGCCTGCACCTACGACGCCATCGACCTGGACGCCGGGGAGCGCACCGAGACGCTCCAGGCGGGCGCCGTGGTGCTCGCGACGGGTTGGGACCCCTATCCGCTGGAACGTCTCCCGGAAGTCGGCGGCGGCCGCTCGCCCGACGTGATCTCCAACGTCCAGATGGAGCGCCTGGCGGCGCCGGCCGGACCCACCGGCGGCAAGATCGTTCGCCCATCCGACCAGCAGCCGCCCAAACGCGTGGCGTTCGTGCAGTGCGCCGGATCCCGCGACGTCAACCACCTCCCGTACTGCTCCGCCGTGTGCTGCCTGGCCTCGCTCAAGCAGGCGATCTACGTCAAGGAGCAGCTCCCCGAGGCCGAGGTGACGATCTACTACATCGACCGCCGAACGCCCGGGCGCAACGAGGAGATGCTCGGCCGGGTCGCGGCCATGGACGGCGTCCGCCTGGTCAAGGGGAAGGTCGCCAAGGTCGAGCCGAACGGCCCGGGTCTGGCGCTCCGCGTCGAGGACGCCCAGGCCGGCCGCATCGTCCACGCCGAGGCGGACCTCGTCGTGCTGGCCACCGGCATGGTTCCCAGTCTCGGGGACGGCGCGCGCGTCTTCGGCCTCGCGTGCGACGACGACGGTTTCGGGGTCGAGAACTCCGGCATCGTGGTCGCCGGGGTGGCGCACCGGCCCGAGGACGTGGCGGCGAGCACGCGGGACGCCACCGCGGCCGCGGCCCGGGCGTGCGTCGCGGCGGGAAGGAGCGCATAGATGGATCGCCTTGGCGTCTTTCTCTGCACCGGCTGCGGCATCGGGGAGGCGCTCCAGGTCGAGGGTTTGACCGCCCTCGCCGACGAGCTCGGCGCCGCCTCGTGCCGGACTCACCCGTGCCTGTGTTCCCCCGAGGGCGTCGCCGACATCCGCGCCGCGCTCGACGGCGGCACGATCGGCGGCGCGCTCGTCGCGGCGTGCTCCGCCCGCGCCAAGACGGAGGCGTTCGCATTCGACACGGCCCGCCACGCGGTCGAGCGCGTCAGCCTGCGCGAGCAGGTCGTGTGGTCCCACCCGGCCGGGAACGACGACACCCAGCTCCTGGCCGAGGACCTCCTCCGCATGGGCTACGCACGCCTGGCGAAGACCGGTCCGGCGAAAACCCTGGCGGAGACGATCGAGCGCACGGTGCTGGTGGTCGGCGGCGGCCTCGCCGGCCTGACCGCCGCGCGCACGGCCGCCGCGATGGGCCACCCGGTCGTCGTGGTCGAGAAGGCCGCGGCGCTCGGCGGTTCGCTGGCGGCGTTGCCCGAGCTCGTCCCCGCGGAGCCGCCGTACGACGTGCTCCACCCCAACCGGCTGCCGCAGATGATCTCCGAACTGGCGGCGCAGGCGAACGTGCGGATCTTCACCGCCTCGACGATCGCGGCGATCAAGGGTCAACCCGGCCAGTTCCAGGTCGACCTGGCGACCCCCGACGGCGCGGTCACCCTCGCGGCCGGCGCGATCGTCCAGGCGACCGGTTCGCGACCCTACGATGCGACCCGCCTCTCCCGCCTGGGGTACGGCGCCTCGCCGAACGTGATCACGGCGCCCGAGCTCGACGCCATGCTGGCGGCGGGCGGCCTCAAGCGCCCCTCGGACGGCGCCGTGCCGCAGCGCGTCGTGTTCATCCAGTGCGCCGGCTCCCGCGACCCCGAGCACCTGCCCTACTGCTCGGCGGACTGTTGCAGCGCCACGCTGCGCCAGGTGGCGACGATCCACCGCGCGCACCCCGATGTCGAGACCGCGGTCGTCTACCGCGACATGCGGACCCCCGGGCAGCTCGAACGGTTCTACCTTGCGGTGCAGCAGCAACCGCGCTCGCTCTTCGCCCGCGGCGAGGTGGTCGGCGTGAGCGGCAACGGCCACCTCGAGGTGGCGCTGCGCGACACGCTGCTGGGCGAAGGCACGGTCCTCGGCGCCGATCTCGTGGTGCTCGCCGTCGGGCTCGTACCCAACGCCGCCGACGGCGAGGCGATCCGCATCCACCGCGACGCCCTCAAGCGCTCCCAAACCGGCGAGAGCGAGACCCAGCGCGAGGAGGCACGCAAGATCGCGGCGCAGTACGCCGCCCATGAAGGCACGGAGATCCTCAACCTCGCCTACCGCCAGGGCCCCGATCTGCCGGCACTGCGGTACGGCTTCCCCGACTCCCATTTCATCTGCTTCCCCTACGAGACGCGGCGCACCGGGATCTACGCCGCCGGAACGGTCCACACCCCGATGGACGCCGCCCAGGCGGCGGAGGACGGGGCCGGCGCCGCCATGAAGGCCGTCCAGTGCATCGAGGCCGCGACCCGCGGCGAGGCGGTTCACCCGCGGGCCGGCGACATCGCCATCCCCGACTTCTTCCTGCAGCGCTGCACCCAGTGCAAGCGCTGCACCGAGGAGTGTCCGTTCGGCACGCTCAACGAGGACGAGAAGGGCACGCCGCAGCTCAACGCGCTGCGCTGCCGGCGCTGCGGCATCTGCATGGGCGCCTGTCCGGAGCGGATCATCTCGTTCCCGGACTATTCGGTCGATGCCGTCGCCGGCATGATCAAGGCGATGAGCGTTCCCGACGAGTCGGAGGAGAAACCCCGCATCATCGCCTTGATGTGCGAGAACGACGCGCTCCCCGCCCTCGACGTCGCCGCCACCCTGCGCCAGGGCTGGAACCCCTGGGTCCGCGTCATCCCGATCCGCTGTCTGGGGTCGACCAACATCGTGTGGATCGCCGACTCGCTCTCGCGCGGGATCGACGGGGTGATCCTCATCGGCTGCAAGTCCGGCGACGACTACCAGTGTCACTACGTGCGCGGCTCCCAGCTCGCCCAGACCAGGCTCGGCAACGTCCAGGAGACCCTGCAGCGGCTCGCCCTCGAGCCCGAGAGGATCCGCGTCGTCGAGCTGGCGCACGACGAGTTTGCCCGCGTCCCCGCGATCCTCGACGAGTTCGCCGCAACGATCGAGGAACTCGGGCCCAACCCGATGAAGGGGTTCTGAGGGAGGCTGGACGATGGCTGCGATCCCGACCCTGCTGCCCTCCGAGGAGTTTCGCGAGGCGTTGCGCCGCCGCGGCGGCGAGGCCGCCGCACGTTGCTACCAGTGCGCCACCTGCTCCGGCGTGTGCGAGCTGGCGCGGGACGAGGCGCCGTTCCCGCGCCGGCTCATGCTCTGGGCCCAGTGGGGTCTCGCCGAGCGCCTGGCGGCCGACCCCGCGGTCTGGCTGTGCCACCAGTGCAACGACTGCACCGCGCGCTGCCCGCGCGACGCCAAGCCCGGCGACGTGGTGCAGGTGATCCGCGCCCTGGTCATCGAGAAGCTGGCCTTCCCCGGCTTCCTCGGCCGCGTGGTGGGCGCCGCCCGGACGACCTGGCCGCTGCTCGTCGGCCTGCCGATCGCCTTCTGGATCGCCCTCTTGGCCGTCACCGGCCACTTCGGCGTCCCCGCCGGACTGCCTCAGAACTGGGCGTACGAACAGCTCGTGCCCCATCTGCTCATCTACTCGGTGTTCTTCCCGGCCGCGGCCTGGACGCTTTTGGCCGCGTGGGTGAGCGGCCGCCGCTTCTGGGGTCTTCTCGCCGCTCGCGGGCCGCGGAAGAAGTCGTTCGTCGCCGGACTCTGGCCGGCGGGGCGCGAGATCGCCACCCACACGCGCTTCGCCTCCTGCGGGGAGGCGAAACCGCGGCGCCTCGGCCACCTTTCGCTGATGTGGGGGTTCGTCGGGGCCGCCGTCACCTCCGGCCTTCTCATCGTCGGAATCTACATCCAACACCTCGCCATGCCGCTCGCCCTCACCCACCCGTACAAGCTTCTCGGGAACGTTTCCGCGGTGCTGCTGGTGGTCGGGGCCGGCGTGTTGGTCGCGAACCGACTCGGCGACACGCTCAAAGCGGGAGCCGCGACGGCGTTCGACACCTACTTCCTCGCGATCGTGGTCCTGGTCATCGTTACCGGGGTGCTCGCCGAGGTGGCGCGTCTCGGACTTTCCCCCGAATTCGCGTTCGGCACCTATATCGTTCACCTCGGCCTGGTGCTCAGCCTCTTCCTGACCTTCCCCTACTCCAAGTTCGCGCACCTCCTCTACCGTTCCCTCGCCATGGTCCACGAAGGCGGCAGCGAAGCCGAAACGGCACGCCCTTGAGACCCGCCGAACTTACCCGGCCGGTGCGCCAGGCCACCGTCACGGCGACGCTGCCGGACCCTTGCGTAACCCAACTCTTCGACGCGCACATAACGCACTAGGAACGAAAGGAGAGAGCACCATGTCGAAACTCGTCCCCCCGCACGGAAGTCCGCACCTCAAGCCGCTGCTCCTCGACGGCAAGGAGCTCGCCGACGAGCTGGGAAAGGCGGCGCACCTGAAGAAGGTGCCGATCACCAGCCGCGAGAGCGGCGATCTGATCATGCTGGGCATCGGCGGCTTCACGCCGCTCGACGGCTTCATGGGCCACGACGACTGGAAGGGCTGCTGCGACGAGTACAAGCTCCCGTCCAAGAACGGCCTCTTCTGGCCGATCCCGATCACCCTTTCGGCAGCCAAGCCCCTCGCGGACTCCATCGCGATCGGCGAGGAGGTCGCCCTTTGGGAGAGCGACCAGCTCATGGGGACGATGAAGGTCACGGAGAAGTACAAGATCGACAAGGACCACGAGTGCAAGCAGGTCTTCCGCACCAACGACCCCGCCCACCCCGGCGTCAAGATGGTGATGGAGCAGGCCGAGGTCAACCTGGCCGGACCGGTCAGGGTGCTCTCGGAATCGTACTTCCCGACGCAGTTCAAGGGCCTCTACCAGAGACCGGCCGAGGCGCGCAAGGCGTTCGAGGACCGCGGTTGGACGACGGTGGCCGCCCTGCAGCTGCGCAACCCGATGCACAACTCGCACGCGTACCTGGCATGGATCGCCATCGAGGTCTGCGACGGGGTCTACATCCACCAGCTCGTCGGTAAGCTGAAGCCGGGCGACATCCCGGCCGACGTCCGCGTCAAGGCCATCGATGCTCTGATCAACAAGTATTTCCGCAAGGAACGCTGCATCCAGGCCGGATACCCGCTCGACATGCGCTACGCCGGTCCCCGCGAGGCGCTGCTGCACGCCGTGTTCCGCCAGAACTACGGCTGCTCGCACCTGATCGTGGGCCGCGACCACGCCGGCGTCGGCGACTACTACGGCCCGTTCGACGCCCAGACGATCTTCCACGAGATCCCGCCGGACGCGCTGGCGCTCAAACCGCTGCCTCTGGACTGGACGTTCTACTGCTTCGAGTGCGGCACCATGGCCTCGATGAAGACCTGCCCTCACGAGAGCAAGGCGGTCATCGACGAGAACGGCAAGTACCAGGGCGGCGCCCGGCTCCTGCTCTCCGGCACGCTGCTGCGCAAGCTGATGAGCGAGGGCAAGCCGGTGCCCGCCGAGTTCTCCAAACCGGAAGTGATCGCGATCCTCAAGGAGTACTACGACAGCCTCGAACAGAAGGTGGAGATCAAGCTGCACGGCCACGCCACCGGCGCGGCCAAGGTGTAGCAACAGCGGCGGCGACGAGCGATCGGGCCGGGGCCGCAGCGGTCTCGGCCCGCTCGCTCCCGATACGAATCGTCCGGAGGCCGGACCGCGACCAGACCGGGCCCGGCCACACCGAACCGGCGCAGCACTCCGACGGAGTGGAGGGGACAGGCGAAGATGACGGCACAACTGATTCTTCTGGTCATCGGGTTGTCGGTGTTCGGGTTGTTGTTTGCGGTCTACCTGGCGCGGTGGGTGTTGAAGTTCTCGACCGGCAGCCCGGCGATGCGGCGGATTTCG
>SCRJ01000128.1 GCA_004298115.1 Acidobacteriota bacterium | reverse complement strand
CCGAGCCGCTCCGCGACCCGGTGCCGTTCACGCCCGCGTCGATCGCGCACGGGAAGGCGCTCTTCGCGCAGCGCTGCGCCTGCTGTCACGGGCCGGAGGGCCAGGGCGGCGGCCCGGTCTCCAAGTTCTTCCCGCCGGCTCCCGACCTCGCGTACGTCACGATCAGGGCGCGCAGCGACGGCTACATCTTCGGGACGATCACCTTCGGGGGACGCGCCATGCCTTCACAGGCCGAGGGACTGCCGGAGGCCGACCGTTGGGACCTCGTGAACTTCGTCCGCCACCTCCAAGGGGTCGCGCCCGGAGGCGGGCGGTGACGGTCTCCGTCCTTCGGCGGTGCGAGTCCACCCTGGGTCCAGGGGTGACGCGCCTGGGTGCGGCCGCGACGGCGATCGGCCTCGCCGCGCTGGCCGCCGGCGTGCTGTTCGGTTTCGCGACCGTCTCGCTCGGCACGCTGGCCGTGAGCTGGCTGTTCTTCGCCGGCGTGGCCGCGGCGGCGGTCGCGTTCTCCGCCGCCGTCCGCTGCTCGCGTGCGCGCTGGGTGCACGTCGTGTCGCCGGTGGCGGAGGCCGGGGCGGCGTTCTTCCCGTTCGCGCTTGCACTGCTCGCAGTGCTGCTCGTGCTCGCGGGCCTCTGGATGCCGGGCGCCGTCGGGGCGGGTTGGGGATCGGCGGCGCGGCGGCTCCTGCGCGACCTGCTCGCATCCGCGCTGCTGTTCGCGTCCGGCCGCCGCTACCTTCGCCGCGCCCGCGCCGGCGACGGCTCCGACTCCACGCCCGCCGCGGTGGTCTACCTCCTGTTCTATGCGGCGGTTCTGTCGCTGTGGGCGATCGACCTGGTCATGAGCCTTCACGAGTGGGCCCCGAGCACGGTGATCCCGCCCTACTACTTCATGGGGGCGTTTCTGGCCGCGATTGCGCTCGTGGCGTTGGCCGAGTCGGTGGGCCGCGAGGACGCAGCGACCGCGGCGACCCGCCAGGACCTCGGAAAGCTGCTGTTCGCGATGGTCATCATGTGGGGGTACCTGCTGTGGTCCGCCTACCTGCCGGTGTGGTACGGGAACATGCCGGACGAGACCGGCCAGCTCCTCGCGCGTTGGCAGGGCGGGTGGAAGGTCGTCACCCTCGGGATGCTGGCGGCGGTGCTGGTGTTCCCGTTCTTCTTCCTGCTCCCGGAGCGGACCAAGCGGGGCCGGAAGACCCTGGCCGCCGCTGCGCTCAGTGTCCTCACGGGTCTGTTCGGCGAACACTTCCTCCTGGTGTTGCCCTCGCTGCCGGTCCACCTCGATGCGCCCTCGATCCTGCTCGGCGCCTGCGTCACGGCCGGGGTGATCGGGCTGTTCGTGCTCACCGCCGGCGCCGCGTTTCGCCCCCGCGGGGGAGCGCGGTCGGGGACGAGCTAGGTTTCCCCTGAGCCGCCGTTCGACGACCGGGAAGGCCCTCCCCCCGTTTTGGCCGCGGCAGGGGCGCGGCCGGTTGTGGCGCTCCCGGGGCGGTGCGATGATCGTGACGATGCTCCACGGTCGACGGCGCGCGCTCGGAGTGCTGGGGTCGTTGCTGCTGTTGGCGGCGGGTGCCTGCGGGCCCCGGCCGAGCGGCGAGGACGCCGCGCCGATCGACCTGTCGCTGCCGCCGGAGCAGAAGGCGATTCCGAGCGCCGAGCCGATCCATATCAACGAGGGTGGCTGGGAGTTCGTGCTCACGCCGCTCGCGAGCTACGTGCTGCGCGGGGTCGTGGTGTCGCGCGAGAACTACCGCTTCGAGTGGAACACCGGCCTGTCGCCGTGCGACGTCGCCATGGTGTGGGGCGAGCTGGAGGCCGGCGAGGGGTGGCGCCGCCTCGACTGGTCGCAGGGCGGGCGCTGGTACTTCTGGCGCTGGAGCGGGGCGCCGCCGTTTCCCGACGACGTGGTGGTGCGCAACTCGTCCAACACCCACATCGTTCCCGCGGACTCGAACCTCGCGCGCGCGGCGCGGTCGCTCTCGGAGGGTGATGTCGCCGAGCTGACCGGCGAGCTGGTGGCGATCGAGGGCCGCAAGGACGGGCAGACGGTCAGGTGGAGGTCGTCGCTCTCGCGGCAGGACACCGGCGACGGCTCGTGCGAGATCCTCTACCTGCGCCGCCTGCGGGTGGGCGGCAAGGTCTACGAGTAGCGGTCAGGGCGCGACGTTCCAGCCGGCGAACGGCTGCACGCGGCGCACGATCGTCTCCTCGCGGCGGGGTCCGGTCGAGATCACCGCCACCGGGACCCCGAGCAGCTCCTCGAGGCGCTCCACGTAGCGCCGGGCCACGTCCGGGAGCTTCTCGGCGGTGGTCACCGCGGACGAGTCGGCCTGCCAGCCGGGGAGGGTCTCGTAGACCGGGGACGCCGCGCCGACCTCTTCGGCGTCGTCGGGGAACTCCGGGGTCGTCTGACCGCCGACCTGATAGGACGTCGCCACCCGGATCTCGGCCAGCTCGTCGAGGACGTCGAGCTTGGTGAGCGCCACGGCGTCGATGCCGCTCCAGCGCACCGCCGCGCGCGCCGCGACCGCGTCGAACCAGCCGGTCCTGCGGGGGCGGCCGGTGGTGGTCCCGAACTCGTTGCCGCGGCGCCGCAGCTGCTCGCCGGTGCCGTCGAAGAGCTCGGTGGGGAACGGGCCGCTTCCGACGCGGGTGGTATACGCCTTGAACACGCCGAGGACGCCGCCGATCACGCGGGCGGGGAGCCCGCACGCCGGGGCCGCGTACCCCGCGAGGCATCCGGACGAGGTCACGAACGGGTAGGTGCCGTGGTCGACGTCGAGGAGGGTTCCCTGCGCCCCTTCGAACAGGATCGGCCGCCCGGCGGCGTCGGAATCGGCGAGGGCCCGCGAGACATCGCCGAGCATCGGCGCGATGGCGGCGGCGGCCTCGACGGTGCGTTCGATCTCGTCCGCCGACGGGGCCACGGCCCCCGGACAGCGGGCGATCGCCTGCTCGAGCTCGGCGCTGGCGGCGGCAACGGCCTCTCTGAGGCGGCGCGGGTTGCGGGCGAGGCCGAGACGGACGCCGGTGCGGCGCGCCCGCCCCTCGTACGCCGGTCCGATCCCGCGACCCGTGGTGCCCAGCTTCGCGGCGCCGCTCGCCGTCTCGCGGGCGACGTCGAGGGCGCGGTGGCCCGGGAGCACGATGTGGGCGCGGGGAGAGACCAGCAGCCGGGGCCGCACCGACACCGCCTGGTCCTCGAGCATGCGGATCTCCTCGAGCAGGGCGACGGGGTCGATGACGACGCCCGGACCGATCAGGCAGCGGCAGCCGGGCTGGAGGATGCCGGACGGGATGAGGTGGAGGGCGAAGTGGCGGTCGGCGAACTTGACCGTGTGGCCGGCGTTGTTGCCGCCGTTGAAACGCACCACCTCGGCGAACGCCGGGCAGAGCAGGTCCACGACCTTGCCCTTGCCCTCGTCACCCCACTGACCTCCGACTACAACGACGTTGGTCATCGTGACTCCCTGGGCCCGCGCTCGGGTCCCTTCGTCGAGCGGCTCGGCGACCGGCGCACGGAAACGCCCGGCCTCACCTGTGCGCCGGCTCTACGCCCATCTCGCGCATCAGCGCGTGGGCGTTGTCGACGTAGTCCATGCACCAGAGGACGTAGCGGATGTCCACGTTGATCGTGCGCGAGAGCGTGTTGCTGAACACGTAGTCGGAGGTCATCGACTCGTAGTTGCCGTCGAACGCGAGGCCCACGAGCTCGCCGTTGCCGTTCATGATCGGCGAGCCCGAGTTGCCGCCGGTGATGTCGTTGGTGGAGAGGAAGCACGCCGGCACGGCGCCGAGCGGCGCCGCGACGTACGGGCCGAACCCGCCTTTGGCGTACGCGTCCGTCAGGCGCCGGGGGCAGTTGAACGGCGCGACGGGCCCGCACTTCGCGATGACGCCGGGCAGCGTCGTGAACGGCTCGTCGTACACGCCGTCCCGCGGCGAGTACCCTTTCACCGTAGCGGCGGTGAACCGGATGGTGGAGTTGGCGTCGGGGTACAGCGGCGCGCCGCGGAACGCCGCGAGGGCGTCGATGTAGTGGGGCGTGAGCTCGATCAGCACGCCTTCCGCGGTCTTCCCCTCGTCCTCGACCGTCTCCACGTCCCGGCGCAAGGCGATGGCGAAGTCGAGCAGCGAGTCGTGCTTCGCGGCGACGGCGGCCTCGTCGAGGCCGAGCAGTCCCAGCCGGGTCTTCTCGTCGGCCAGCGAGGTCCGGCCGAGGACCTCCTCGACCAGCGCGGCGACCGCCGCGCCACCCGTCTTGCCGGTCGCCGCCAGGGCGGCGTCGAGCGCGGGGAGGCGCTGGCCGGCGGGCAGCGCGGCCGCGCGCTCGAAGAAGAACGCGAGCACGGCACGGTCGGTGGGGATGTCGAGGTTCCGCTGCATCGTCCTCAGGCGCATGCGGATCGTGCGCTCGTCGCGGGCCTGGAAACCGAGATCGCGCTCGACGTCGGGCTTGCCGCTCTGCTGGCTCCAGCGCACGATCGTGAGCGCCGCCGGCAGCAACGAGCCGACCCGCGGCAGGTAGCGGACGAGGATGTCGCGCTCGCGGGTCGCGGCGCCGGCCGCCGCCTGCGCGTCGAGCGCGGGGAGCACGTCGCCCCACTTCGCCTTGCGCGCCGGGTCGGCGTCGATCCACGCCTGGAGCTTCGCCTCCTCGGCCCGGCGCCGGCCGGCGAGGTCCTCCTTGGTCAACCCCTCGACCATCCCCTGGTACTTCTTCATCGCGTTGGCGAGCCCCTTGACGACCGACGCCACCTTGATCTCGACGTCCTTGCCGGTCCCGGCGCGCCGGTCGAGGACCGCAATCCAGTCGGAGAGGAGCTTGATCTGGTACGGGTAGCCGAACTCGGCGTCCTGCGCCACCAGGGCGGCGATGCGGTAGCGCATCGTGCGCCCGGGATAGCCGATGATCATCGTGAAGTCGCCGGCCTTGACGCCGGCAGGCGCGAGCTTGAGGAAACGGTCCGGCTTGAAGGGCACGTTGCTCGGCGAGTAGTCGGCGGGCTTGCCGTCGGGGCCGACGTAGGCGCGGAAGAACGAGTAGTCGCCGGTGTGGCGAGGCCACATCCAGTTGTCGATCTCGCCGCCGAACTCGCCGATCGCTCGCGCCGGGGCGTACACCAGGCGCACGTCGCGCAACTCGAGTTGGCGGAACATGTAGAACTCGCCGCCGCCGTACATTTCGGCGATCCGGCAGTGCAGCCCCGACGCCTCGCACTCGGCGACGAGCTGCTTCTCGCGCGCCTCCAGCGCCCTGGTCCGCTGCAGCGGGGCGGCGCCGGCCTCGATGTACGGCCTCAGCTTGGCGGTGACGTCCTCGTACCCCTTGAAGACCCAGACGCGCTGTGCCCGGGCCGGGAGCTCATCGGCCCGGGTGGCGGCGAGGAAACCGTCGGTGATGTAGTCGTGCGCGGGGGTGGAGTTCATCTGGACCGCGCCGAACGCGCAGTGGTGGTTGGTGATGATCAGGCCGTCGGGCGACACGAACGACGAGGTGCAGCCGCCGAGCCACGGGATCGCGGAGGCGAGGCCGGTGTTGGTCGCGGGGTCCCAGATCTGCTTTGGCGTCAACTCCAGTCCCATCGTGCGCAGCCGGGCGTCGATCTCGGGGAGCTGATGGAGCATCCACATCCCCTCGTCGGCGCGGCCCGGCACCGCCGCCGCGACGCAGGCGATCACCGCCGCAACACCCAGACGAACACGCATCGCCGTCCCTCCTGTCGGGCCCCGGGGGCGGGGCCGCGCGATTGTGACACACGGATCGCCGGGCGTCGAAGCCTGGCGCGAGGCCCGCCAACGCTGCTATCGTTACCGACCGTGAGCGATGCCAGCTGGACCGAGCGGTGGAACGAGTTGATCTCCGGAGGCGACTCCGCGGCGATCGAGGAGTTCTGGATGGCGCGTCTGGAGGGGGGCGTGGGCGACGGCTCCGCCTTCGTCGATGCGCTCAAACGGATGCGGTCGGCCGGCAAGAAGACGCTGGCCGCGACTCTGCTGGAACTGGCGGCGGACCAGGCCCTTGCCGATGGCGCCTGGGAGGCCCGCAAGCGCTTCCTCGTCGAGCTGATCCGGCTCGGGCTCGGAGACGGGGAGAAGTGGCGCGCCGGTCTGGTGGACTGCCTTCGCCGTCTCTGGGCGGGACGGCCGTCGCTGGAGAAGCTGCTCAAGCACTTCGCCCTGCCCGCGGCGCGCAAGCCTCTCGAGACGCTCGAGACCATCGAGACGTGGCTCGCGCACGACGTCGGCGGCGTGTTCGCGATGGCGGGCCGTGGCCCGGGGCGGGTCGTCGAGGCGAACCCGCAGTTGGGGCTGCTGCGCCTCGATTTCGAGAAGGAGAAGCGCGTCCCGATGCCGATCGATGCGGCGCGGAAGTACCTGACGCCGTTGCCGGCCGGCCACGTCCTGCGGCGGCGGCTCGAAGAGCCGGCGGCGCTCGCCGCCGAGGCCGCGGGCGACCCGCAGGGCACGCTCGCGGCGGTGCTCGAGAGCTACGCGACGCCGATGGCGGTGCCCGAGATCAAGGCCGCGCTCGCGGGCATCGTGGCGGAGGAGCAGTGGACGAGTTGGTGGAACCGCGCCAAGAGGAACGCGCGGGTCCTGGCATCCGGGAGCGGAACCCGGGTGCAGTACCGGCTCGCCTCCGGCGCTGGCCCCGAGGAGGAGATCCGCGCGGAGTTCGCCGCGGCCGCCCTGCCGCAACAGCTCGATCTCGTGCGCCGGCACGGCGGCCGCAGCCGCGAACTGGCCGCGTTCTTCGGCGCGGCGCTGCTGCAGCAGGCGACGGCCGCCGGCACCGTCCCGGCGCAGGCGTGGGAAGCGCTGATGCTGGCCGCGCGAAACGGGGCGCCCGCGGATGCGGTCGAAAGCGCCCGCGCGGCCGTTCTCGCCCGCGTCGGGCCTGCCGCCCTGCTCGGGGAGCTGGGCGACGCCCAGCAGCGCGAGTCGGCCCTCGACTTCGTGCGCGCGCACGACCCGGCCGGATGGGCGGGCGTGCACGAGAGCTGGCTCGACCACGAGCCCAGCGCGAAGCTGCTCTCGACGATCGCGACGGCGCTGGTCGGCGCCGGGGAGGGCGCGCGGGTCCAGGGGTTCCTCGACCGGGTGCTGCTGCAGCCGGCGCGACACCCCTCCGCGCTGGTCTGGCTGTGCGAGGAGGACGGCGAGGCGTTGCGGCCGCTCCTCGAGGAGCGGCGCGGCGGGGCGTTGCTCGTCCGCCTGGTCGAGCTCGCCGAGCGCCGGACGTTCAGCCCGTACCGCGCCCGGTTGAAGGAGATCCTCTCGGCCGGCGGGCTCGCGGGCCGGATCGTCGCCGAGAGGCTCACCGTGGACCAGGCGCGGCGGGTGGTCCAGATCCTCGAGCACCCGGGCGAGCTCGCCGACGAGCGGAACTGGCTGCGCCGCGCCGCCACGGCGCGCTTCCCCGAGTTGCGGCAGGTGCCGGAGCCGGACGTCGTCCCGGCGCTCCCGGGCACGGTCACACGCCTGCAGGCGGAGCTCAAGAACCTCCTCGAGAAGGAGATCCCGGAGACGTTGCGGGCGATCCAGGAAGCGCGCGCCCACGGCGACCTCTCCGAGAACTTCGAGTACCACGCCGCCCGCGCCCGTCAGGAGTTCCTCTCGGCAAGGGCCTCGGAGCTCCAGGCCGACCTGGGCAAGGTGCGGATCATCGACCCGGGATCCGTGGACACGACGCGCGTGCGGGTCGGCACCCGGGTCTGGCTGCGGCCGCAGCCTGGCGGGGAGCAGCGGGCGATCGTGATCCTCGGACCGTACGAGGGGGAGCCCGAGCGGGGGATCCTCTCCCACGGCTCGGAAGCGGCGCAACTGTTGCTCGAGAAGGCGGTCGGCGACGCCGTCAGCTTCGACGGCGCGGCCTGGACCGTGGACCGCATCGAGCCGGCGCTCTGACCCTGACCCGCACCGGGGCCGCACCGCCGGGCGCAACCGTATTGAGATCATGTAGATAAACAAGGGGTCGGCGGGTAGGCTCGGCTCGGCGGGGCGAAGGCTTGACTCGTCTCGAAGCGCTGATTAAGATTACGTCTCATGAAGCGCGGCGAGAACTGGGGGGCGTTCGTATTCCCCAAGTGGACCAACCTGCTGAGGCCCGTTCTCGCGGCGACGTTGGTCCTCGTGCCGGCGTACGTCGTCGTGTTGCTCGCCTACGGCGCCTCGCCCCGGACCACGAACGTCGGCTACCGGCCGGTGCAGCCCGTGCCGTACAGCCACGCGCTGCACGCGGGTCAGCTCGGGATCGACTGCCGGTACTGTCACAACACGGTGGAGGTGGCGGCGCATGCCGCGCTGCCGCCGACCCAGACGTGCATGAACTGCCACGCGCGGATCCGGAGCACGAGCCCGAAGCTGCTGGTGGTGCGGGAGAGCTACGCGACCGGCCTGCCGATCCCCTGGGTGCGGGTGCACGACCTTCCCGACTACGTCTACTTCAACCACTCGGCCCACGTTCGGCGTGGCGTCGGCTGCGTGGAGTGCCACGGGCGGGTGGACACGATGGACGTCGTGACGCAGGTCCACCGCCTCTCGATGGGTTGGTGCCTGGACTGCCACCGCCACCCGGAGCCGCACCTGCGGCCGCCGGACATGGTGACGAAGATGGACTGGGTTGCTCCGGAGGACCCCGACGTGTACGGGAAGACGCTGCGCCAGGCGAACAACATCAACCCGCCGACGGACTGTTGGACGTGCCACCGATGAGACAGGGGTCCGGAGACCGGGGACCGGGGTCCGGGGGGAGAACCGAAGCGCGTGAGCCGCGGATGGACGACCACGGGGCCGTGGGTGAGAAGGTGAACGGGACGCGCGTGGGGAAGGCGCACTGGCGGAGCCTCGACGAGTTGGCGGATACGCCCGAGTTCCGCGCGCTCGTCGAAAAGGAGTTTCCCGGCCTCGCGGAGGAGCTGACCTCGCCGCGGACGCGGCGGGCGTTCCTCAAGGTGATGGGCGCGTCGCTCGGGATCGCCGGGCTCGCCGCCTGCCGCTGGCCGAAGGAGACGATCCTGCCGTTCGCCAACCGGCCGGAGGACCGCATCCCCGGCGTGCCGCAGCAGTACGCGACCGCGATGGAACTCGCCGGCGCGGCGGTCGGCTTGCTGGTCACGAGCTACGACGGGCGGCCGGTGAAGATCGAGGGCAACCCGTTGCACCCGGCGAGCCGGGGCGCGGCCGGCGCCTTCGCGCAGGCGAGCCTGCTCGAGCTGTACGACCCGGACCGGAGCCAGCAGGTGGTCCGTCGCGACGGCGACCAGACGCTCGCGTCGAGCTGGGACGAGTTCACGGCGTTTGCCGGGCCGCTCATGGCCGCGCTGCGCGCCAAGGGGGGCGCCGGCCTGGCCGTCCTCTCCGAGGAGAGCTCGTCGCCGAGCCTCGCCCGGCTGCGGCAGCGCCTCGCGGAGCTCATGCCCGAGGCGAAGTGGTTCGCCTGGGAGCCGATTTCCCGTGACGACGGCCGCGGCGCGGCGGCGCGGACGTTCGGCGAGCCGCTGCGGCCGCTGTTGCGCTTCGACCGGGCGGACGTGGTCGTATGCCTCGACGCCGATCCGATCTCCGATCACCCCGACGCCGTGGCGTACGCGCGGGCGTTCGCCTCCCGCCGCCGCGGCGCGGGCGGCACGATGAGCCGCGTGTACTCGGCCGGCCCGGTGATGTCGTTGACCGCGGCCGCGGCCGACCACCGTCTGGCCGTGCCCTCGCACCGCGTCGCCGGGGTTGCGGCGCGAACGCTCGCCGAGCTCGAGCGGCTCGGCGTCACGGTACCCGGAGGACGCGAATTGGCGGCGCTGGCCACGGCCGACCCCGGCGAGACCGCGTTCGCCGCCGCCGCGGCGGCGGAGCTGGCGGCCGCCCGCGGCCGCGGCCTGGTCGTGGCGGGTCCGGGCCAGACGATCGCGCACGACATCGCGGCGGCGATCAACGCCGCGCTCGGCAACGTCGGCGCGACGGTCGTGTACGTCCGCGACGGCCTGCCGGCCCCGGCGTCCGCCCCGGACGGGCTCGACGGCTTCCTCGACGAGATCGAGCGGGGCGCCGTCGAGACCGCCGTGATCCTCGGAGGCAACCCGGCGTACGCCGCCGCACCCGTGCAACGGTTCATCGAGCGCTACCGGCGCGCCCCCGTCCGCCTCCACCTGAGCCACTTCGACGACGAGACCTCGCGCGCCTCGACCTGGCACCTGCCGCGCGCCCACTACCTCGAGGCGTGGGGCGATGCGCGCTCGTGGGACGGAACGTACTCGGTGCAGCAGCCCCTGATCGCAGCGCTCTACGGCGGGCGCACCCCGATCGAGGTCGTGGCGTCGCTGCTGGGCGAGGCGACGACCGCCGGATACGAGATCGTCCGCGCGACGTTCAAGACTCTGGCGGCGCCGGGCGATTTCGAGGCGACCTGGCGCAAGACGCTCAACGACGGCGTGCTCGCGGGCAGCGCTTTCCCGGAGGTCGCGGCCGTCGTGTCCTCGACCGGCCGGGCAAGCGCGGCGGCGCCGGCCGGAACGGACCCAGCGGCGGCCGGGTTCGAGGTGGTGTTCGTCGCCGACGCGAGCGTTCACGACGGGCGGTTCGCGAACAACGCCTGGCTGCAGGAGATGCCCGACCCGCTCACCAAGATCACCTGGGACAACGCCGCGCTGCTCAGCCCGCGGACCGCCGCCGCGATCGGGGCCAGACACGGCGACGTGGTCAGGGTAACGCGCGGCGACAGGACGGTCGAGATCGCCGCGTACGTCATGCCCGGGCAGGCCGACGGCACCGTCGTGCTGCCGCTCGGCTACGGCCGGTCCGCCGCGGGGAGCGTCGGCAACGGCGTCGGCGCCAACGCCTACGTCCTGCGCGGGCCCGGCGCGCTCCGCTTCGCCCGCGGCGTCGCGGTCGAGAGGGCGGGCCGCACGCACACGCTGGCGTGCACGCAGGACCAGCAGGCGATCGACCGCGTCGGCTACGAGGCGCGCGGCCAGCGTATCGCCGAGATCGTCCGCGAGGCGACGCTCGCGGAGTTCCTGGCCGACCCCGAGTTCGTGCGCAAGCAGGACGAGCCGCCCGCGGCGCTGCCGATCTTCACCTCGCCGAAGCTGACCGGCGAGCACCAGTGGGCGATGAGCATCGACCTGGCGGCGTGCATCGGCTGCAACGCGTGCATGGTCGCGTGCCAGGCGGAGAACAACATCGCCGTCGTCGGGAGAGAGCAGGTGATCCGCGGCCGCGCGATGCACTGGATCCGGGTGGACCGCTACTTCTCCGGCAAGCCCGAGACGCCCGAGGTCTCCTTCCAGCCGATGGCGTGCCAGCAGTGCGAGAACGCGCCGTGCGAGCAGGTGTGCCCGGTGGCCGCCACCATGCACTCGGAGGAGGGTCTCAACGAGCAGGTGTACAACCGCTGCGTCGGCACCCGCTACTGCTCGAACAACTGCCCGTACAAGGTGCGGCGCTTCAACTTCTTCAATTACTTCAAGAACGTGCCGCAGAGCGAGAAGATGGCGTTCAACCCCGAGGTGACGGTGCGCGGCCGCGGCGTGATGGAGAAGTGCAGCTTCTGCATCCAGCGCATCGAGACGGTGAAGATCGCCGCCAAGAACGACCGGCGGCCGATCCGCGACGGGGAGATCGTCCCGGCGTGCGCGCAGACCTGCCCCACCCAGGCGATCGTCTTCGGGGACATCAAGGACCCGGCGAGCCGCGTCTCCGGCCTGCGGGCCGACAAGCGGTCGTACGCCGTGCTGGGCGAGCTGAACACGAAGCCGCGGATCACCTACCTCGCGAAGCTGCGCAACCCGTCGCCCAAGCTCGGGGAAGGATAGATGAGCGCCCAACCCTTCCTCCCCGACAACACCGTCGAGGCCCCGGGCAAACGCGCCCCGCTCGTCCTCGGCGGCAACGACTTCGCGTCGGTGACCGAGAAGGTCTGCGGGATCGTCGAACGGCCGCGGCCGCCGCGCGCCTGGTATGTGGCGTTTGCAATCTCGTCGGCGCTGACGGCCCTCCTGGTCGCGGTGGTCGGCTACCTGTTCCTCGCCGGCATCGGCGTCTGGGGGCTCAACATCCCGGTCGGCTGGGGCTTTGACATCACGACGTTCGTCTTCTGGGTCGGCATCGGCCACGCGGGAACGCTGATCTCCGCGATCCTGTTCCTGTTCCGGCAGAAGTGGCGCACCGGGATCAACCGCTTCGCCGAGGCGATGACGATCTTCGCCGTCATGTGCGCCGGAATGTTCCCGGCGATCCACACCGGCCGCCCGTGGTTCGACTACTGGCTGTTCCCGTACCCGAACCAGATGTACGTGTGGCCGAACTTCCGCAGCCCGCTGCTCTGGGACGTCTTCGCCGTCTCGACGTACTTCACGGTGTCGCTGATGTTCTGGTACACGGGGATGATCCCGGACCTGGCGACGCTGCGCGACCGCGCCACGACCCGCGTGCGCAAGATCGCCTACGGCGTCCTGAGCCTGGGCTGGCGGGGCTCCGGCCGTCACTGGCACCGGTACGAGCGCGTCTACCTGCTGCTGGCCGCGCTCGCCACGCCGCTCGTGCTGTCGGTGCACTCGGTGGTGAGCTTCGACTTCGCGGTCGCCCAGCTGCCGGGCTGGCACTCGACGATCTTCCCGCCGTACTTCGTCGCCGGCGCCATCTTCTCCGGCTTCGCCATGGTGATCACGCTCCTCGTCCCGGTGCGGGCGTTCTTCGGCCTGAAGGACCTGGTCACGACGCGGCACCTCGACAACATGGCCAAGATCACGCTGGCAACCGGCCTGATGGTCGCGTACGCGTACGGGGTCGAGTTCTTCATGGCGTGGTACTCCGGCAACCCGTTCGAGCGGTTCGCCCTGGCCAACCGCGCGCTCGGGCCGTACGCCTGGGCGTTCTGGATCATGATCGGGTGCAACGTCGTCGCGCCGCAGGCGTTCTGGTTCAAGAAGGCGCGCACGACCCCGTGGATGCTGGTCGGCGTGTCCGTCCTCATCAACATCGGGATGTGGTTCGAGCGCTTCGTGATCATCGTCTCGTCGCTGTCGCGCGACTACCTGCCCTCGAGCTGGGGGTACTACAAGCCCACCTGGGTGGAGCTGTGCACCCTCGCGGGCTCGTTCGGCCTGTTCATGACTCTCTTCCTGCTCTTCCTGCGCTTCGGCCCGATGATCGCGATGGCGGAGGTCAAGAGCGTGATGCCGGCGGCCGGCCTCGAACGCGGCCCCCACCACGGCCACGGCCAGTACTGGGGCGAGATCCCGCACCAGCACGACCCCCAGAAGGGGGACGCGAGGCCATGAGCGAGCCACGCGCCGTCACCGCGGCCGCCGGTCCCAGGCGCTGGGGGTACCTGGCGGAGTTCGACTCCGTTGACGCGCTGCTCGCGGCGGTCGAGAAGGTGCGCGACGCCGGGCTCGTCCGCTTCGACGCGTACGCGCCGTTCCCCGTCCACGGCCTCGACGAGAGCATGGGACTCCGGACGAGCCGCCTGCCCCTCGTGGTGCTGGGCGGCGGCATCGCCGGGGCGGCCGCGGCGCTCGTCATGCAGTGGTGGATGAACGCCTTCGACTACCGCTACATCATCAGCGGCAAGCCGTTCTTCGGCCTGCCGGTGGCGATCCCGATCACGTTCGAGCTGACGATCCTGCTGGCGGCGGTCGGCGGGTTCCTCGGGTTGTGGGTCGCGAACCGGTTGCCCGAGCTCTACCACCCGGTCTTCGCGAGCGCCCGCTTCCGCGCGCGCGCCACGACCGACTCCTTCTTCGTAGCGGTACAAGCCGACGACCCGAAGTTCGACGCCGCGGGGACCCGCCTGTTGCTCGAAGTGGCGGGCGCGCGACAGGTGGAAGAGGTGGAGGACGAGTGATGCCGCGCGGGATCATCTACGGCGCCATCCTGCTGGCCGCGCTCGCGCTCATCCCGCTGGCGCTGATCGCGCGCGCCCGCGTCACCACCTCGGACGTCCCGAGGATCCAGCTGATCCAGGACATGGGCCGGCAGCCGAAGTTCAAGACGCAGTCGGCCAACCCGATGTTCGCCGACGGCCGCGCGATGCGGCCCGAGGTGCCGGGGACGGTGGCGCGCGGCGAGCTGCACGCGAACGCCGCGTTCTGGACGGGGCGCACCGCCGACGGTTGGGTGACGGCGTTCCCCGTGGCCGTCACCGACCCGTTGCTGCGACGCGGCCAGGAGCGCTACGACATCTACTGCGCGCCGTGCCACGGGCTCGCCGGGTACGGGGACGGGCCGGTCGCGAAGCGCGCCGACGCGCTGCAGGAGGGCACGTGGACGCCGCCGTCCTCGTACCACACCGATCTCGTGCGGCAGCGGCCGGTGGGGTTCATCTTCAACACGATCAGCAATGGGATCCGCAACATGCCGGCGTACGGCCCGCAGATCCCGGCGGCGGACCGCTGGGCGATCGTGGCGTACGTGCGCGCGTTGCAGCGCAGTCAGGACGCGCGCGTCGCGGACGTGCCGCCCGAGCTGCAGCGGCAGCTCAGGTAGGGGTGGGGGCATGATGAGCCAGGTTTCCGGACCCGTCTCCGAACAGCGCCGCCTCGGGGCCATGGGCGAGCGCCTGTGGCGGGGCGCCGCGCTTGCCGGCGTCGTCGCGCTCGGCGTCAGCCTCGGGGTCGCCGCCGCCACGCCGGACGGGTGGCGGCGCTTCTTCTTCGCGTACCTGCTCGCCTTCGCGTACGTCTTGAGCCTCGCCCTCGGGTCGCTCTACTTCGTGCTCCTCCACCACCTCACGAACTCGGGGTGGAGCGTGGTGGTGCGGCGCATCGCCGAGCTCTTCGCGGGGACGCTGCCGTTCCTGGGCGTGCTCGGGCTGCCGCTCGTGTTCGCCGCTGGGGAGCTCTACCCCTGGGCGCGGGCGGGGTTCGTGGGCGCGCCCGGCAAGGCCGCCTACCTCAACGTGCCGTTCTTCGCCGCGCGGTGGGTCGTCTACCTCGCCGTCTGGGGCGCGCTCGGTGGCCTCTACCTGCGGCGCTCCTCGGCGCAGGACGTCTCGGGCGACGCCTCGCTTTCGGTGACGATGCGCCGGTGGTCGGCGCCCGCGATGATCGCCTTCGCCCTCACGCTGTCGTTCGCGGCGTTCGACCTGCTGATGTCGCTGGACCCGGGTTGGTACAGCACGATCTTCGGGGTCTACTACTTCGCCGGGGCGGCGGTGGGCGTGTACGCGCTCCTGCCCCTGGTTGCGTTCCTGCTGCAGCGTGCCGGGTTCATCCGCCGATCGGTGTCGGTCGAGCACTACCACGACCTCGGCAAGTTGCTGTTCGGTTTCGTGGTGTTCTGGGCGTATATCGCGTTCTCGCAGTACATGCTGCAGTGGTACGCGAACCTGCCGGAGGAGACGCACTGGTTCGTGGTGCGGCAACAGCACGGCTGGGGGTGGGTCGGCCTGGCCCTCGTGTTCGGCCACTTCCTGATCCCGTTCGCGGCGCTGCTCTCCCGCGCGCCCAAGCGCCGGCCGAGATTCCTCGCGGCCGTCGCCGCATGGATGCTCGTCATGCACTGGGTCGACCTCTACTGGTTGGTGATGCCGGCGGCGAGCCCCGCCACCCCTGCGCTTCACGTCGTGGACCTGACGGTGCTCGCCGGGTTGGTCTGCCTGCTGGTGGCGGCGGCGGCGTTCCTGGCGCGCGGCCGGGCGCTCCTGCCGGAGGGCGATCCGCGCCTGGCGGAGTCGCTCGCGTTCGAGAACGCCTGAGGACGGAGGGATAGCGTGCGAGAGGGCGGCGAACCCAACACCCCGCTGGCGGCGCTGGTCGGCATCGTTTTCGCGATCGTGCTGTTCGTGGTCGTGGTGTTCCTGCAGGCGTACTTCTACCAGCAGCGGCAGGCGGAGAACGCCCGCAAGGTCGTGGCCGTGGCCCCGCAGGAGCTGTCGCAGCTCGTGTCGCAGCAGCTCGGGGAGCTCCACGGCTACCGCTGGGTGGACGCGAAGGCGGGCGTCGTCGCGATCCCGATCGGCCGCGCGATGGAGCTAGTGGTGCGCGACGGCGGGAGGTCGCCGTGGCCGTCCGTGCAGCCGCCTCCCGCCGGCCCGGCGGCCGCGCCGCCACCCCCCGTCGCGGCGCCGAAGAGATAGCTGGAATTGCGCCGACCCTAAAGCGTTTCTCATCTGTGGGGGCGGTCCCTGAACGGCCGCCCCAGGGGGCGGGAATGACGGTGCGGCGCGGTGTCCTGGCGGTGGTCGCGGCGGCGGCGCTGGCCGGGCTGGCAAGCCCGGCGGCGGCCGTGCAGCGCGCCGAGCCCCTGCCGAGGGCGCTCGAGGGGGTCGGCATCACCGAGCACCTCGGGGCCCGGATCCCGCTGGGGCTGGAGTTCACCGCCGAGGACGGGACGCCGGTCCTGCTGTCGCACTACTTCGACGGCAAGAAGCCCGTCATCCTGACGCTCAACTACTACCGCTGCCCGATGCTCTGCGGCCTGATGCTCAACGGCCTGGTGGACGGCCTCAAGGGCCTGTCCTGGACGCCCGGCAACCAGTTCGAGGTGGTCACGGTCAGCTTCGACCCGCTGGAGACGCACACGCTGGCGATGCTCAAGAAGGAGAGCTTCATCTCCGAGCTCGGCCGGCCCGCGGCCGCCGCCGGCTGGCACTTCCTGACCGGAAGCCAGGCCAGCATCAAGGCGCTGACCGACGCCGTCGGGTTCTCCTACCGGTACGACGAGAAGCTCCAGCAGTACGCGCACCCCACCGGGATCTTCCTTCTGGCGCCGGACGGCCGGATCACGCGCGTGCTCTACGGCGTCAGCTTCCCCTCGCAGACCCTCAAGTTGGCGTTGACCGAGGCCGGGGAGGGGAAGGTCGGCTCCGCGGGTGATCAGATCCTGCTCTACTGCTTCCACTACGACGCCAATGCCGGCCACTACGTGGTCGCGGCCGGCAACCTCATGCGACTGGGGGGCGTCGCGACGCTGCTCGTGGTCGGGGTCTGGCTGGGCGCGGCGTGGCGGCGGGGCGCGAAACAGCATGCACATTCGAGGTCGGAGGCGGATGTCTCCGGCCTTTGAACGAGGACAACGTCAAAGCTCGAGGGCAGGCTCCTGCGATGTGGTTGCGGGAGCCGCGCCGGGCAGGGGAGCGGCACTTTGAACCTGGGGCGCGATGTCGTGGGCAGGCTGTTCAACTGGGCGGGCGTCCAGGCGGCCGGCGGTTTCTGGATGCCGGAGCAGGGGTCGACGACCGCCGTGGCGGTGGACCATATCTTCTCGCTGGTCCTCTGGGTGTCGGTGTTCTTCTTCGTCCTGATCGTGACGTTGATGGTCGTGTTCGTCGTCCGGTACCGGCGGCGGCCCGGGCGGTTGGAGGCGGAGCCGAGCCCGACCCACAACACGCCGCTCGAGATCACCTGGACCGTCATCCCGATCGCGATCACGATCGGGATCTTCGTCTGGGGTTTCAAGGTCTACCTCGACGTGAACACCCCCCCGGCGAACGCCTACGAGGTCATGGTCACGGGACAGAAGTGGAAGTGGCTGTTCACCTACCCCAACGGCCACGTGGACGAGAACCTGCACGTGCCGGTCGACACCCCGATCCGGCTCGTGATGACGTCCGAGGACGTGATCCACGGGTTCTACGTCCCCGCGTTCCGCCTCAAGCGCGACGTCGTGCCGGGGCGATACGTCAAGGTGTGGTTCAGTGCCCTCGAGCCCGGCGAGTACCAGATCTACTGCACCCAGTACTGCGGGACCGGCCACTCGGACATGTGGGCGAAGGTCGTCGTGCACCGGCCCGGCGGCTTCGAGCGCTGGCTCGAGCAGGCGAGCAACTTCATGAAGACGATGCCGCCGGCCAAGGCGGGGGAGATGCTGTACCGCACCCGCGGATGCGCGCAGTGCCACACCGTGGACGGGTCCGGTGGCACCGGCCCGACCTGGAAAGGCCTGTTCGCCAGCCACGTGCCGATCGAAGGCGGGCGGGTGATGGTCGCGGACGAGGACTACATCCGGACGTGCATCCTCGACCCGACCAAGAACGTCCCTGTGGGCTTCCAGCCGGTGATGCCGACGTTCAAGGGCCGGCTGAAGGACGACGAGATCACGGCCATCATCGAATACATCAAGACGTTGAAGTAGGCGGAAAGGCGGGTCGGAGATGACGGGCATCGAGAGCGCGACGGGCGGATTCGGATCGGGAGGGAACGCCCTCGGACGCGACAACTACCTCAACCACGAGCGCGGCATCAAGTCGTGGCTGTTGACCCGCGACCACAAGCGGATCGGCGTGATGTACCTGGTCGTGATCCTGTCCTCCTTCTTCCTGGGCGGGATCTTCGCCGAGCTGATCAGGACGAAGCTCCTGACCCCCGGCAACAGCGCCCTGATGAAGGCCGACACGTACAACCAGATGTTCACGCTGCACGGCGCGATCATGATCTTCCTGTTCGTGATCCCGGGGATCCCGGCGTCGCTGGGGAACTTCGTGCTGCCGCTGATGCTGGGAGCCAAGGACGTGGCGTTCCCCCGCCTCAACCTCGCGAGCTTCTACCTCTGGGTGGGGGGGGCGACGCTGGCGCTCGTCTCGATGGTCACGGGGGCGGTGGACACGGGGTGGACGTTCTACACACCGTACAGCACCACCACCAACACCAACGTCATCCTGATGGTCGCCGGCGTCTTCGTGCTCGGGTTCTCGTCGATCTTCACCGGCCTCAACTTCGTCGTGACGATCCACAAGCTCCGGCCCGCCGGCATGACCTGGTTTCGCATGCCGCTGTTCCTGTGGGGGATCTACGGGACGGCGATCATCCAGATCATGGCGACGCCGGTGCTGGGGATCACCCTGCTGCTGCTGATCGCGGAGCGCGCCCTCGGCATCGGCATCTTCGACCCGGCGCTCGGGGGCGACCCCGTGCTGTTCCAGCACTTCTTCTGGTTCTACTCGCACCCCGCGGTGTACATCATGATCCTGCCGGCGATGGGCGTGATCAGCGAGCTGGTTTCGGTCTTCTCCCGCAAGCACATCTTCGGGTACACGTTCATCGCGATGTCGTCGATCGCCATCGCGGTGCTCTCGTTCCTGGTCTGGGGCCACCACATGTTCGTGGCCGGCCAGTCGACGCTGTCCAGCATGATCTTCTCGTTCCTGACGTTCATGGTGGCGATTCCCTCGGCGGTCAAGGTGTTCAACTGGCTGGCCACGATGTACAAGGGCTCGATCTGGCTGGCGACGCCGATGCTGTACGTGCTCTCGTTCCTCTTCCTGTTCGGGATCGGGGGCCTCACCGGTCTCTTCCTCGGCGCGCTCGCCGTCGACGTCCACCTCCACGACACCTACTTCGTGGTCGCCCACTTCCACTACGTGATGTTCGGCGGCACCGTGATCGCGTTCCTCGGCGGCCTGCACTACTGGTGGCCGAAGATGTTCGGCCGGATGTACAGCGAGTTCTGGGGGCGCATCGGCGCGCTGCTCGTGTTCGTGGGGTTCAACACGACGTTCTTCACCCAGTTCGTCATGGGCAGCCACGGCGCGCCGCGACGCTCGTACCACTACCAGCCTCAGTTCGAGGCGTACCACCGTCTCTCCACGATCGGCGCGTACATCCTCGGCGTCGGGTTCGTGGTCATCGCCGTATACCTCATCCACTCCCTCCTCCGCGGCCGCCCGGCGCCGGCCAACCCGTGGGGCGGCGCGACGCTCGAGTGGCAGGCCAGCTCGCCGCCTCCCCACGACAACTTCGCGTCGACGCCCGCGGTGGGCGACCCGTACGACGTGGAGGCGTGGACCTGGGACGGTGCGGTGGGCGGGTTCGTGCGCAGGACGCCGGCCGAGCAGCCGGCGGGATCGTAGGAGGCGGGCGTGGCGGCGGGGACGACCGGGGAGGGGACCGTGGCCGGAGCGCGGACGCACCGCGTCGCGCACCACTTCGACAACGCCGAGCAGCAGTTCGAGTCGGGCAAGCTCGGGATGTGGATCTTCCTGGCGACGGAGATCCTCCTGTTCGGGGGGCTGTTCTGCGCCTACGCGGTGTACCGCTCCAACCACCCGGAGGTCTTCATCTACGCCCACCGGTTCCTCGACAAGACGCTGGGCGCGATCAACACCGCCGTCCTGATCTGCTCGAGCTTCACGATGGCGCTCGCCGTGCGCGCGGCCCAGTTGGGACGGCGGCGCCAGCTCGTCGGCCTGCTCGGCGCCACGGTCGCGCTGGCGGCGTGCTTTCTCGGCATCAAGGGGCTCGAGTACGAGAAGAAGTGGAAGGAGGGCCTGCTGTGGGGCGCCCACTTCCACGCGAAGCTGGCGCCGGCGCCGCCGGCCTTGCCGCAGACGCTGCCGCCGGTCCCGGCGGCGGCCGGCGAGGAGCGCTCGCTGATCCCCCCGGCGGCGATCGGGCCGGCCGGCCTCGCGCGCCCCGGCCAGCCGGCCGTGGCCGAGGGCCCCGAAGGGCCGCCGCACGACGTGCAGGTTTTCTTCGCGGTGTACTTCCTGATGACCGGGCTCCACGGCGTCCACGTGATCATCGGGATGGCCCTGCTCTCGTGGATGATGGTGCGCGCGGGCCGAGGCGAGTTCTCGCCGGGGTACCTCACGCCGGTGGACCTGACCGGCCTCTACTGGCACCTCGTGGACTTGATCTGGATCTTCCTGTTCCCGCTGCTGTACCTGATCCGGTGAAGAGGCCGGGCGCAGGGCGCCGGGAATGGGCGCAGGGGGTGGCGATGAGAGAGACGGCACATGCCGAAGCGGCAGCGGCGGGTCAGACGGCGGCGGTCGGGCACGTGGTGCCGCTGCGGGTGCTCGTCGCGGTGTGGGGCACGCTGCTCGCGCTGACCGGACTGACGGTCGCGGCGGCGGGGGTGGATCTCGGGAGCTACAACCTCGGTGTCGCGATGCTGATCGCGACGGCCAAGGCGACGCTGGTGCTCCTCTTCTTCATGCACCTGCGCTACGACCGGCCGATCCTCGCCATCGTGTTCGTCACCGCGCTGCTGTTCGTGGCGCTGTTCGTCTCGATCGCGCTGCTCGACTCCAACGCCTACGCCCACCAGCTGATCCCGGGGTACGGACCGGCGCTCCCGAAATGACCGCGGGCGACGGCCGCAACGGCGGCCGCGACGAGCCCGCCCCGATCGAGACCGGCAGGTTGGGGATGCGCCTGCTCGTGGCGGCGCTCTCGATGCTGTTCGCGGCGAGCCTCGTGGCCTACGGCCTGATCCGCTCGCGCGCGGCGGTCTGGCCGCCCGCAGGGATGCCGCACCTCCCCGCCACCCTGTGGGTCTCGACGGTTCTCATCCTCGCCAGCAGCGTCACGATGCAGGCGGCGGTGCGCGCGGTCCGGGCGGGTCGGGAGCGGGCCCTGCGCGCCGGCATGCTGCTCACCACGCTCCTCGGCGTCCTCTTCCTCGTGTCGCAGACGCTGAACTGGTTCGCACTCGTGGCGGCGCACCTCACGGCGAAGGCCAACCTGTACGGCTTCACGTTCTACATCTTGACCGGCCTCCACGCCGCTCACGTCGTCGGCGGCCTGATCCCCCTCGCCGTGGTCACCGCGCGCGCGTTCCGCGGCCGGTATTCGGCGGAGTTTCACCCGGGGGTGGAGTATTGCGCGATCTACTGGCACTTCCTCGACGTCGTCTGGGTCGTCATGTTCGCGGTGTTGATGCTCTCCTCCTAGGGCGCCGCCGGCGTCGGACCATCTGCTGCGTCAGGCTCGCGCCTCGGATGCTCACGTAGCCTCCGGCTACGCTCCGCTCCTCGCCGCTCGCCTTCCTTGCATCTGGCCCAACGGCGGCGGCGCGGCCACACGCCCCGAGCTGCGGCGCCCTGCGGTCGGCGTTGTCGCTTCTAATGTGGGGCGCGACCGCCGGGCGCGCTGTCGTTGATTCTTGCGGACACCGGATCCCGGGCCCCGGACCCCGGTCGTTCCTGCGGCGCGGCTACACGCCCCGAGCTGCGGCGCCCTGCGGTCGGCGTACTTCCTCTAATGTGGGGCGCGCCCGCCGGGCGCGCTTCTTCGTCTTCGAGGGAAGCGCTCAGGGCCGCGCGGCCTGCGGCCGGCGTGGCCGGCTCGGGCCACCGGCCACTGGCCACGTCTCTACCGTGCCCGGCCTTCGCCGGCCCAGGTCGTCTCGGGCGCGTGCATCGCGTACCAGGCGAAGTACGATGCGTAGACGACGGCGGCGCCGGGCGGGAGGGCGTCGATGGCGACCGCGACGGTGGGCCCAGTCGCGCGATAGGAGAGAAACGAGGCGAGCGCCGCGGAGGCGTTCGGCCGGGAGGCCGGTGTAGGCCGCGAGACGTCCGCGGCGGCGAGGGTCGGGAACGGGAACGCCGTCCAGGCGTGCGCGGCGCCGATCGCGACGAGCGGGCTCTTGAGCGGGTACGCGGCCGGTGCGGGCAGGGGGCGCACCGGAAAGCGCAGCTCGTCGGACCCGACGTACGTCGTGTACGGGTCGGAGACGTACTTCGCGGCCATCGCGGGGGCGGGGGCGGGGACCGTGGTGTCGGGGTGCTCGCGGCGCCAGTCGCCCCACGTCTCGACCGAGATCGGCAGCACCTCGAGCGAGGTCCCCGCGGCGGCGGCGGGACCGGCGACGGCGCGGAACAGCAGTTGGCTCCAGAGGCTTTCCTCCCCGGCCGCCGCCCGGCGGTCGTACATCAGGAGATTGGAGTCGAACAGCAGGCCGCTGACGCCGAAGGTGAGGGCCTCGCCGCGCAGCTCGCGGCGGAACGCCACGGCGCTGTCGCAGAGCGGGTCGTAGGTCACCGCGATCGGGACGCCGCCCAGGGTGTCGTTGACGACCTCGTGCCAGACGAGCATCCGCAGCGGGTAGGCGCGGGCGGCGCCCCCGAGCCGGACACCGATGACGCGGTCGCCGGGCACGAGGAACCTGCCGTGCCCGACCGTGGCTGCGTCGGCCTGGGCGACGGTCCACACCGGCGGGTCGGCGAGAGCGGCCAGGCCGTCCTTGGGCATCCCCGACGCGACGAGCAGCGCGCGCGGCACCAGACACGGCTCGAGCTTGAAGCCATAGCTCGCGACGTGGCGTCCGTCGCCGGTCGGGTGGGCGCGGTGGCGCACGAGGCCCACGGCGTACCAGGCGAACGCGGCGGTCGCCACCGCCAACACCGCCACGACGATCCAGCCGCCGCGACGCAGGAACCCCGGTGCCGGCGAAGCCGGGTCGCTCATCGGCCGGCAGCCGCCAGCGCCACTGCCCACCCCTGCGGCGCGGGGACCCGGTCGGAGACCATGAGGCCGAGGAGCAACGGCAGGTAGATGAGGGTGGCCAGGAAGAGGCGGCGGGCGACGGCGTCGCTCTTCCTGCTGGCGAGCGCGAGCGCGAGCCCGACGAGGACGCCGGTGAGGGCGAGGGACCCGGCCGCGAACGTCCACCCCGTCATGCCGCCGAGGGCGGCGAGCACGCCGACCGGCAGCAGCGCCATCGAGTAGAGCACGGCGGCCTGACCCGTCGCCCGGCCGGAGGCGTCCACGACCGGGAGCATGCGAAAGCCGCCGCGCGCGTAGTCGTCGCGGTAGAGCCAGGCGAGCGCGAGGAAGTGGGGGATCTGCCAGAGGAAGAGCACGCCGGCCAGGAGCCACGCGCCGAACCCGAGCGGCGTCCCCGTCGCGGTCCACCCCATCATCGGCGGGATCGCGCCGCAGACGGCGCCCGCGAGCGTGCACAGCGGCGATCGGGGCTTGAGCGGCGTGTAGACGAGCGTGTACACGAGCACCACGGTGAGGCCGAGGAGGGCGGTGAGCGCGTTGGCCCCCAACACGAGGGTGGCGAGGCCGGCGCCCGCCACGGCGAGACCGAACACCAGGCCGTGACGCGCGGTGAGGACGCCGGCCGGGAGGGGCCGGTTCTTCGTGCGCTCCATGCGGGCGTCACGGGCCACCTCGATGACCTGGTTGAGCGCCATCGCGCCCGCGGCGGCGAGGGCGGTGCCGAGCACCGTCCAGACGAGCGTGGCGCCGCTTCGGTGCCCGCCGCCGGCCATCATGAACCCCACCGCGGTGGTCGCCACCACGAGCGCGGTGAGGCGGATCTTGGTCAGCTCCGGATACGCCCGCAGCACCGCCACGATGCGATGCGCGGCCGCACCGTCAGCCGGGACACCCGATCGAACCGTTCCTCGCATGGCTGCGTTCCTCGTACGCCCCGGCCGCGTCCGTCTCCGGCGCCGCGTCGCTCGCGCCGCCCCGGGGTCGTTGTCCTGCCACAACGGGATCGCGCCGCGGACATTCCCCGCCGGCTTTGAACGCGCGTGCGGCCTGGCTCATACTGACGCCGGCCGCTGCGGAAGGAGAGGCGACGATGGCCCAGGCAGGAACCGGAGTACCTCGCGGCGCGGAAACCCTCGCCCTCGGGTTCGGGACGAGCGTGGCGATGTGGTTCGTCGGCTACCTCTGCCGCATGCCGCCCGCCGCCGTGCCGAGCTGGCTGCTCGCGCTGCTGCTGCTGGGCTGCCTCGCCGGCGGCGGGTTCGTCGCCGGGCGGCTGGGTGCGCGCGGGTGGCGGAGCGGTCTGGCGGCCGGGCTGCTCTCGTCGGTGGTCAACCTGCTGATCCTCGGCAGCCTTCTCGGCGGGGCCCACGCCGACCAGGTCGTGCCCTCGGCGCTGTGGTGGGTTCCGGGCTCGCTGCTGCTCGGCGCAGGCCTCGCGAGCGCCGGGGCCGCGGCCGGGGCGCGGAGCCGGGGCAGCGGGGTGGGCGCGGTGAACTGGACCGGGGCGCTGGCGGGCGTGGCGGCGGCGGCCACCTTGTTGCAGCTCCTGGTGGGCGGCCTGGTCACCGGGGAGAAGGCGGGCCTGTCCGTCGTGGACTGGCCGAATTCGTTCGGGTACAACATGTTCCTCTACCCGCTCTCGCGCATGACGGGCGGGATCTACTTCGAGCACGCGCATCGCCTGTTCGGCAGCCTGGTCGGCCTCACCACCGTGGTGTTCGCCGCGCACCTGCTCGCGGCCGAGCGGCGGCGTTGGGTCAAGCGTCTCGGCCTCGTCGCGGCGGCGGCCGTGATCGTGCAGGGAGTGCTCGGCGGGCTACGCGTGACCGGCGGATTCACCCTGTCGACGGCGCGGGCCGCGATGGACCCGTCGTCCACCCTGGCGGTCGTACACGGCGTGCTGGGGCCGGTGTTCTTCGGCCTGATGATCGCGCTCGCCGCCTTCACGTCCACGGCGTGGGGGGCACGGGACGGATCTCCGGCCCGGGCCGCGCTGGCCGGGGTGCGGGCGCTCAGCCTGTGGCTCGTCGCCGCCGTGATCGTGCAGATCGGGCTCGGCGCCGTGCGGCGCCAGTTCGGCCGCGGGCTCGTCGAGCACGTGACGTTCGCCGTCGTCGTGCTCGCGCTGGCGCTCGTCCTCGGGGCTCGACTGGCGCGGCTGGGCGGCGAGCGGGGCGTGCTCGGAACGCTCGGGCGCGTGATCACGGCGGCGGTGACGGTGCAGGTCATGTTGGGCCTGACGGCGCTGTACGCGGTCGAGATGCGGGTCGCGGGAGCGCCGCACGCGGCGTGGGACGTGCTGCTCACCACTCTGCACCAGGCGGGCGGGTCGGTGCTGCTCGGGTGCGCGGTCCTCGGCGCCGTGTGGACGCGCCGCCCACTCGTCGAAGGCGACCGGCCGGCGCGGACTGTGGGCTAGGCATGGTCGTCGCGGAGACGTTCACCTCGATCCAGGGGGAGGGGATGCTGGCCGGGGTTCCCTCGTTCTTCATCCGCACCTCGGGGTGCAACCTCCGCTGCGCCTGGTGCGACACGCCGTACACGTCGTGGCGGCCGGAGGGGTCGCGGCGGAGCGTCGGCGACCTTGTGGCCGAGGCCGCGGCGTCGGGATGCCGTCACGTCGTGATCACGGGAGGCGAGCCGCTGCTGCAGCGCGAGCTGCCGGCCCTGGCCGCCGCCCTCGCCTCCGCCGGGCGCCACACCACCGTCGAGACCGCCGGGACGCTGGCGCCCGACTTCTCGTGCGACCTGCTCTCGGTGTCGCCGAAGACCTCCAACTCCGACCCGGACGGCCGGTTTCGGGCCAGGCACCGAGCGCTGCGCGCCGACCTCGGCCCGCTCCTCGCCCTGCTCGCGCGGCACCCCGAGCACCAGCTCAAGTTCGTGGTGTGCGGCGAGGGGGACATCGGCGAGGTGCTCGACCTTGTGGAGCGCGTCGGCGCGGCGCGCGGGCGGGTGCTGCTGATGCCGGAAGGCCGCACTGCCGGGGAGGTCGCGGCGCGCGCCGGCGTCGTGGCGCGCCTGTGCATCGCCCACGGCTTCCGCTACTCGCCCCGTCTCCACCTCGATCTGTTCGGCGGCGGCCGCGGGGTGTAACCGGGCGGCCCGGCCGCGCGTCTCTGGCATGGTGGGCCGGTCCGCGACGGTTGACAGGGCGAACGATTCGTATGACAATGATTGCGGAGGCAAGAATTGTTGACGCAAGAGCCGATCGGGTTGCTGGTGGCGGTCGTGCGGCGGCGGATCAAACAGGCCGTGAGCACGCTGGTCCGCGAGCACGACCTGTCGCCGCAGCAGTTCTGGACGCTGATGGCGGTCGCCACCCACGAGGGGGCTTCCCTGCGCGAGCTCGCCGAACTGCAGCGGATGGACCCGCCGACGGCGTGCCGGGTGGTGACGACCCTGACCCGGCGGCGGCTGGTCCACTCGGGCGCCGACCCTGCCGACCGCAGGCGGTCGCGCCTCGTGCTGACCCCATCGGGACGTTCGCTGGCCGGGCAGCTCGCTCCGGTCGCGGCGGCCGTCCGTTCGGCGGTCGAAGCGGGGCTGACGCCGTCCGAGCGCGCCGCCGTCGTGGCCGGCCTCCAGAAGGTCATTGCGAACCTCGAGAGCTCCCGTGCCGGAACCGGCAAGGCGGGCGACCCGGGGAGGAACAGGAACCGATGAGCGCCCGCCGCGGCCGGCGCCATCATCGCAGAGTTGAACGGCGCGAGCGATTTTGCGCCGCTCGGAACGGGCCGGCCGCGCGCGCCGTGTCCGCGTGAGGAGATCAATGTTCAAGAACAAGTTGTTCTGGATCGTGGTCGGTGTCGTGGTGATCGCGGGCGGGTTCGGCTGGTGGCGGATGCGTCAGGCGAAGGCGAATGCTGCGCTGCAATTCGAGACCGCCCGCATCGACCGGGGAAAGATCGTCGCCAAGGTGACCGCCTCCGGCTCGCTCTCGGCGATCGTCACCGTACAGGTGGGCAGCCAGGTCTCAGGACGGATCGCCGCCCTGTACGCCGACTTCAACTCCAAGGTGAAGAAGGGCGAGTTGATCGCCAAGATCGACCCGCAGTTGTTCCAGGCGAACGTGGCGCAGGCGCGCGCCAACTACGTGGCCGCGCAAGGCAACCTGGCCAAGGCGAAGGCGCAGGCGCTGGACGCCGAGCGCCAGTACAAACGCAGCGTGACCCTCGCCGAGCGCAAGCTGATCGCCCAGGCGGACCTCGATACCGCGCAGGCCACCGCCGACGCCGCCAAGGCCGGCGTGGACGCCGCGGTCGGCTCTGTCGAGCAGGCCAAGGCGCAGCTGCACTCGGCGGAGGTCAACCTGGCCTACACCGACATCATCTCCCCGACCGACGGCGTCGTGATCTCCCGCAACGTGGACGTCGGCCAGACGGTGGCGGCCTCGCTGCAGGCGCCGACCCTCTTCCTCATCGCCGAGGACCTGCGCAAGATGCAGGTGGACACGAGCGTGGCCGAGGCCGACATCGGCCAGCTGCGGACCGGGATGCCCGCCACGTTCACCGTGGACGCCTATCCGACCGAGACGTTCGTCGGCACGGTGCGGCAGATCCGCAACGCGCCGCAGACGGTGCAGAACGTGGTGACCTACGACGCGGTGATCGACGTCGACAACAGCGGTCTCAAGTTGAAGCCAGGGATGACCGCCAACTGCACGTTCATTTATGCCGAGCAGGACGACGCGTTGCGCGTGCCGAACGCGGCACTCCGCTTCCGCCCACCGGCCGAGCTGCTCGCCGGCCTCAACCCGGGCGGGACGACCGGTGGGCGAGGGCCGCGCGGGGCTGGCGCTCCGGCGGCAGGGGCGGCGGGCGCGGCGCCGGCGAAGCCAGGCGGGAGCACCGACCGCAAGACCGTATGGGTGCTGCGCGCCGGCAAGCCCTTCCGGGTCGCGATCCGCACCGGCGTCACGGACGGCATCATGAGCGAGGTGGTCGAAGGAGACCTGTCTGTTGGCGACAGCGTGATCACCGACGTGTCGGGCGGCACCGCGGCGGGTCAGCGTGGGTTCGCCGGCCGGATGTTCTGAGGGCATGATGGCGAGCGGGTCGAACTTGCTGCAGCTGGAGGACGTCACCAAGGTGTACCGGATGGGCGACGTCGAGGTCCACGCGTTGCGCGGCGTGTCGTTCGGCATCGAGGAGGGCGAGTTCGTCGCGATCATGGGCGCGTCCGGATCCGGGAAATCGACGCTCATGAACATCATCGGCTGCCTCGACCGCCCCGGCTCGGGCCGCTACCTGCTTGCGGGTGAGGACGTCTCCGACCTCGACCGCGACGCCCTTGCCGAGAAGCGCAACCGCACGCTCGGGTTCGTGTTCCAGAACTTCAACCTGCTCTCGCGCACGTCGGCGATCGAGAACGTCGAGCTGCCGCTGTTGTACGCGGGAGCGCACACGCGCGAGCGCCACGACCGCGCTCACGAGGCGCTCGCCCGCGTCGGTCTCGCCGAAAGGATCCACCACCACCCGAACCAGATGTCGGGAGGACAGCAGCAGCGCGTCGCCATCGCCCGGGCGCTGGTTTCGAACCCCAAGGTCATCCTGGCCGACGAGCCGACCGGTAACCTCGATTCGGTCACCAGCGTCGAGGTCATGGCGCTGTTCCAGGAGCTGCGCGACTCCGGCATTACGGTCGTCCTCGTGACCCACGAGCCCGACATCGCGAGGTATGCGGCACGAGTGATCGTGATGAAGGATGGCAAGCTTCTGTCCGACCTGCGGCAGGAGCCGCAGCGGGCGGTGCCGGCTCCCGTTGAGCCCGTCGTGGGAGGCGAGTCATGAACCCGCTGCAAACCCTGCGCGTGGCGGTTCGCGCGCTGCTTCGCAACAAGATGCGCTCGTTCCTGACCACGCTCGGCATCATCATCGGCGTCGCCGCGGTAATCGCGATGGTCGCCATCGGGGAAGGGGCGAAGGCCAGGGTGGAGCAGTCGTTCGCCGCGATGGGCTCCAACCTGCTCATCGTCGTTCCCGGCAGCACGACGGCCGGTGGCCAGCACGGCGGCTTCGGCAGCATGCCGACCTTGACGTGGGACGACCTGCGGGCGATTCGGACCGAGGTGCCGAGCGTGAAGTATGCGGCACCGCAACTCAGGACCGTCGCGCAGCTCGTCTCCGAGGACCAGAACTGGAGCACCAGCGTCAACGGGACGACGCCGGACTTCTTCGCGATCCGCAACTGGCCGATCGCGCAGGGGGCGCCGATGACCGAATCCGATGCGGAGGGCGGCACCAAGGTCGTGTTCCTCGGCCAGACCGTCGCGGACAAGCTGTTCGGCCCCAACGCCAACCCGGTCGGGCAGCTCATCCGCATCAAGAACATCCCGTTCCAGGTCCAGGGTGTGCTCGCGAAGAAGGGGCAGTCGCCGATGGGCCAGGACTACGACGACGCGGCGTTCATCCCGCTCAAGACGTTCCAGACCAAGATCCAGGGCGGGCTGCAGCAGTTCATCTCCGGCATCATCTTCGTCGGCGCCACCTCGCCGTCGGGGACCGTGCGCGCCGAGAAGCAGATCCGTGCGCTGCTTCGCGACAGGCACCACCTCGCCCCGGGAGCGGACGACGACTTCTCGATCCGCAACCTGACCGAACTCGCCAACACCCAAGAGCAAAACAATAAGACGTTGGCGACGCTGCTCGCCAGCATCGCGGCCGTCTCGCTCCTGGTCGGCGGGATCGGGATCATGAACATCATGCTGGTGTCGGTCACCGAACGCACGCGCGAGATCGGCGTGCGGATGGCGGTCGGCGCCAAGCCGCGCAACATCCTGGCGCAGTTCCTCGTCGAGGCGCTCACCCTGTCGTTCGCGGGGGGCCTCATCGGCGTCGTCCTCGGCGTCGTGGCCGCGCAGTGGCTGGCCGGCCGGTACCATTGGCCGATGCTGATCCGTCCCGACATCATCATCATTTCGGTGGTGTTCAGCGCTCTCGTTGGCGTCGTGTTCGGGCTCTACCCGGCCCGGAAAGCATCCCGCCTCGATCCGATCGAGGCCTTGAGGTTCGAGTGATGATCGCAAACCTTGCCATGATCGTGCTCGCGGCGGCGGCCCCGGCCGCGCCGCCGCGCATCCTGACCCTCGAAGAGGCGCTGGCGACGGCCCGCGCCGACCAACCCCAGGTGCGCCAGGCGGCCGCCGCGACCCAGGCGGCGATCGCCCGCAGCGACCAGGCGCGCGCCCCCCTGCTGCCGCAGGTCGCGGGCAGCGCCGACTACCAGAGGGCCACCTCCAATTACGCCAGCCGTCCGGGTTCGCTGCCATCACAGATCTCGGGAGGGAGTTCCAGCCAGAGCTGGGCGACCTCGAACTACTTCAACTTCGGGCTGAACGCGAGCGTGCTGCTCTACGACTTCGGGCAGACCCGCTCCCGTTGGCGGGCGTCGCAGGCCAGCGCCGGCGCGCAGCGGGCCGACGAGCGCGCGACCCTGGAGCAGGTGCTGTTCTCGGTGCGCACGGCGTACTTCCAGGCCCGCGCGGCGAAGGGCCTGGTGACGGTGGCGCGCGACACCCTGGCGAACCAGCAGAAGCACATGGAACAGACCCAAGGTTTCGTCGAGGTGGGGACGCAGGCGGAGATCGCGCTCGCTCAGGCCAAGACCGCGGTCGCCAACGCCGACGTCGCGCTCATCAACGCGCAGAACGGGTACGAGACGGCCAAGGCCCAGCTCAACCAGGCGATGGGTGTCGAGGGGCCGACGGACTACGACGTGGCCGACCAGACCTTGCCCCCGATCGCGGGCGAGGACGGCTCGACGGACGCGCTCCTGGACGAGGCGATCAAGGCCCGCCCGGAGCTCGCCGCGCTCGCGCAGCAGGTGCGCGCGCAGGAGCTGACCGTCAGGGCGCTGCGCGGCGCCTACGCTCCGACGCTCGGGATGTCCACCGGGTTCTCCGACGCGGGGGTGCACGTCTCCAGCCTCACCTGGAACTGGAACGTCGCGATGGGGCTGACCATCCCGATCTTCCAGGGCGGGCAAACGAAGGCGCGGGTGGTCGAGGCCGAGGCGAACCTCGCGGCGGTGCGCGCGCAGGCCGATGCCGAGCGGCAGCAGGTCCGCTTCGAGATCGAGCAGGCGCGCCTGGCGGTCCGCGCCGCCAAGGCCGCGCTCGGAGCGAGCGGCGAGGCGCTCGTCAACGCCCAGGAGCAGCTCCGTCTGGCCGAGGGCCGCTACGAGACCGGCGTCGGGAGCATCATCGAGCTCGGCGACTCGCAGGTCGCCCTCACCAGCGCCGCGCAGCAGAAGGTGCAGGCCGACTACAACCTCTCGCAGGCGCGGGCGGGACTCCTGAAGGCGCTCGGGCGCGAGTGACGCGCGCGCGCCTGCCGGGTCTTGCTATCCTGTCGGTGGAGACGCAAGCCATGGCACGCACGCATGTGAACCGGAGAGCCGGCGCGCGGGCCGCTGTGCCCTTCGTGGCGCTCGCGGCCGCTCTGTCGCTGGTCCCTGCGACGGGGATGGCGGCATCGCGGTACGAGATCGCCCGGTACGAGACGATCAACCGGGGCCTCGGCGCGCCGCCGGCTGACGTGGTCCGCAGCTCGCCGGCCGCCTCGTGGCGCTCGTTCTTGAGCATGGCCGGGGCGGGGAAGTTCGACGCCGCCGCCCAGTTGCTCGACCTGAGCGAGACCGCGCCGGCGCAGCAGCCGGGCGTCGGCGCCGAGAGGGCGAAACAGCTCTACCGGCTGCTCCAGTTGCTGCGGGTCCGCGAGGACGCCGTCACGACCGAGAACGAAGCCGGCCCCACGATCGGGGGGCAGGCGACGAACCTCGTGATCGCGGCGCGCTTCGAGAGGAACGGCATCAGCGGCGAGGTCCGGCTGCGGCACACCGTGGGGGCCGCGCCGTACGAGCTCGCGTGGCTGTTCTCGCGCGAGACCGTGGCCAGCGTGCCGTTCTGGTTCCGCGTCCTCGTCAAGGGGGAACCGGCGCGCGGAGCCGAACCGCTCGACATCGGACTCGGGCCGATCCCCGACGGCGTCCAACGCGGGACGCCGAGGGAGACCGTCGCGGGGTTCCTCGCGGCCTGCCAGGCGGGTCGTTTCGACCTCGCCTCGTTCTACCTCGACCTCGGCGAGATCCCTCCCGAGCGGCAGCGCGCCGAGGGCCCGCGGCTCGCCCGCCGGTTGATGCTGACGCTCCAGCGCACCGGCTGGCTGGACGCCGACACGCTCTCCAACGATCCGCTCGGCGCCCCGGAGACCGGCGTGCCGGAGAACGAGCAGCTCGTCGGGGCGGTGAATGTCGGCCACCAGCGCGTGGAGCTTCTCCTGGCCCACCGCTTCGACGCGGAGCTCGGCCAGGTCTGGACTGTCTCGCGGGACACGGTGGCGCAGATCGACCGCCTGTACGCCGCCCACGGCTACGGCTGGATCGGCGACAACGCTCCGGTCGCCCTGTTCGCCGTCAGCCTCGCCGACCTGCAGCTCTGGCAGTGGCTCGGCATCCTCGCCGGTCTGGTGGTGTCGTGGTTCGTGAGCCGGTACCTGGGACGGTGGGCCGTGCGCCTGCTGCGGCGCGTGGCGCGGGGCACCGCGATGCAGTGGGACGACGCGGTCGCCGCGGCGCTCGACGGTCCGTCAGGCTTCCTGCTCTGGGCCGCGACCCTGGTGCTCGTGGCGCGCTGGCTCGGGTTGACGCCGGCGGCGTGGGTCGTCGCGCGCTACATCTGCAAGCTGCTGGCCCTCGTCGGCGTCGGGTGGTTCCTGGTGCGCCTGGTGGACGACGGCGCCCGCCGCGTCCGCGAGACCGCGAAGGAGCGATATCTGGTCGGCTTCCTTCCGGTCGCGGTCCGGATCGCGAAGGCGCTCGTGCTGGTGCTGTTGGGCCTCGCCGCGCTCGACGTGATCGGCGTCAACGTCGTCGCCGGGCTCGGCGCCCTCGGGATCGGCGGCGTCGCGCTCGCTTTCGCGGCGCAGAAGACGCTGGAGAACCTCTTCGGCACCGCGGCGATCGCCGGCGACCGTCCGTTCGAGGTCGGCGACTTCGTCGCCATCGGGCAGGACACCGGCACCGTCGAGGAGATCGGTTTTCGCTCCACGCGTTTGCGGACCGTCGCCCGGACCGTGGTCACGGTCCCGAACGGCGTGATCGCGGCCGGGCGGATCGAGAACTACTCGGCGCGCGACCGCATCCTCTACAACCCCGTCCTCAAGCTGGTCTACTCGGCCAGCGAGGCGCAGCTCAACGCGGTGATCGGCGGCGCCAGGCGGCTCCTGGAGTCGCACCCGAAGGTGTTCCAGGGCGAGCACCGCGTCCGGTTCGCCGCGTTCGGCAACAGCGGCCTCCACGTGGAGGTCTGGTGCTGGATCGCGACCAGGGACTTCCTCGAGTACACCGCCGTCGTCGAGGAGCTGAACTTTGCGCTCGCCTCGATCGTCCAACGGTCGGGGACCGCGTTCGCGCTCCTGAGCCCCGCCGTGTACCCAGCCGCAGCCGCGCCGGCCGAGCCGGGACCGGCAGGCGGGAGCGGCCGCAACGGGGCCGCCGTTGGGACGAACCGACCGGACGGTTCGGGCTGACGTTCCTCGCCGCCGGCGCGCGCCCGCCGGTCAGCCCCCGATGCGGCGCACCCGCATCAGGTTGGTGAGCGCCCGGGCGACCACCGGCGCCCCGTGGGTGACGACGAGAAGGTCGCCGGCCGCGGCCAAGCCCACGCGCAGCGCTTCGCGCTCCGCCAGGGCGACGACGTCTTCGTGATCCTCGGGCTGCTCGGCGACGACGCGGGAGGTCACGCCCCAGACGAGGGCAAGGGCGCGGGCGACCCCGGCGTGAGGCGTGAGCGCGAGGACGGCCCTGGCCGGCCGGTGACGGGCGAGAAGGCGCGCGGTGCGGCCGCTTTGCGTGAAGCAGACGATCGCGGCGGCGCCGAGGTGCGCGACCGCGGCCGCCGCGGCCTCGGCGATGGCATCCGCAACCGGATCGACCGCGTCGAAGGCAGGGGGAGCGACCGCCCAGCTCGTGCGGAACTCGGGGTGGCGCTCGGCCTCGCGGACGATGCGAGCGCACGCGGCGACCGCCGCCGCGGGGCGGTCGCCGATCGCGGTCTCGGCGCTGAGCATCACCGCGTCTGAGCCGTCGAACGCCGCGTTGGCGACGTCGCTCGCCTCCGCGCGCGTCGGCCTCGGCTCGTGGATCATGCTCTCGAGCATCTCGGTCGCCGTGATGGTCGGGATGCCGGCGGCCCGCGCGGCCTTGAGGATGCGCTTCTGCAGCACCGGGACCATCTCGGGCGAGGTCTCCGCGCCGAGGTCGCCGCGCGCGACCATGATGCCGTCGGCGGCCGCGAGGATCGCGGCCAGCGCATCCGAGGCGACGGCTTGCGCCTTTTCGAGCTTCGCGATCACGGGCACGGCGCCGCCGCGCGCGGCGATCCTCCGCCGCAGCGCGGTCACGTCCGCGGCGCGGCGGACGAACGACAGCGAGAAGGCGTCGATCCCGCCGTCGAGCGCGGCGGCGATGCAGCCCAGGTCGTGCTCGGTGAGCGAGGTGAGCGAGGTCTCGACATCGGGGAGGTTGACGCCCATCCCGGGCGCGACCGCGCCGCCGCGGACGACGTCGGCACGGACGACGGCCGCGCGCGCCGCCGTGACGAGCAGGACGACCTTGCCGTCGTGCAGGAGGACCCGGGTTCCGGGCGGGCATTCGCGCGCGGGCTCCATCCCCTCGACCTCGACCGTGGCGCCGCTGCCGCCGGCGCCGACGGTGACGGCCGTCCCCTCGACGAGCGCGGCCGGGGCGGTCCCCTTCGCCACCCGGAGCTTGGGGCCGGCAAGGTCGCAAAAGACGGCGAGGGGGTGGCCGATCGCGGCCTCGGCGCCGCGCACCATGGCCACGAGCGGCGCGATCCCGTCGGGGGTCAGGTGAGCGGCGTTGAGGCGGAAAACGTCGGCCCCGGCGCGGGCCAGGTCTCCGACGCCCGCGGGGGTCGCCGAGGCCGGCCCGAGCGTCGCCACGATCTTGACCCTGCGCCCGTCGTCGTCCGCATCGCCCATCTCGTCCGCCTCCCCGCCGCGACGGCGCGCCGCGGCCCCGGCTCGTCTCAAGGTAGCACGCCGTCCCGGCCCTCGATGAGGGCGCGGTGACGCGCGCTCCGCCGCCCGTCCTCAGACCTCGAGGCGGTCGCCCTGCCTCGCAACCAGGGCGTAGAGAACCGGCATCAGGAAGACGCTGACGAGGAGCCGGGAGAACAGGCCGGACACGATCACCAGCGCGAACGGGCGCTGCGAGTCGGTGCCGACGCCGGTCGCGACCGCGGCGGGGAGCAGCCCCAGCGCCGCGACCAGGGCGGTCATCATGATCGGCCGCAGCCGCAGCAGCGCCGCTTCCCTGGCCGCGCCGGCGATTCCCATCCCGGCGAGTCGCAGCTCGTTGGCGTACGAGATGTAGACGACGGCGGTCTGCACCGAGACCCCGAACAGGGCGATGAAGCCGATCCCGCTCGACACCGAGAACGGCGTCCCGGTCAGCCACAGCGCGACCAGGCCGCCGATCGGCGCCGAGAGCAACACGCCGAGGACGGTGATGACGGGAAACTTGAAGTTGCTGTACAGGGCAAAGAGGAGCAGGAAGATCACGAACAGGGTCAGCGGCAGCACGATCATGAGTTGCCGCCGCGCCGCGGTGTACTCCCGGTACTCGCCGCCCCACGCGATCCGGTACCCCTCGGGGAGCGGCACCCGCGCCGCCACCTGTCTCTGGGCGTCCTCCACGGCGCCGGCCAGGTCGCGCCCCTCCACCGAGTACTGCACGCCGATGTACCGCGAGTTGTTCTCGCGGTAGATGAACGACGCGCCGCTGACGACCTTGATCGTTGCGAGTTCGTTCAGGGGGATCTCCTGGCCGCCCGGGGTGGCGACGAGGATGTGGCCGATCTCCTCCGGCGTCCGCCGGAACTGCGGCGCTAGGCGCACGACGAGGTCGAAGAGCTTCTCGCCCTGCACGACCTGCGTCGCGGCGGTCCCGCCGACCGCCGCCTCGATGAGGCTGTTGATGTCGGCGACGTTGAGGCCGTAGCGCGCGATCCGGGCGCGGTCGGCCTTCACGGTCAGGCTCGGCTGGCCGAGCTCCTGGACGAGCGTGATGTGGTCCATACCGCGGACGCCCTCGAGCACGCGCTTGATCGCCTTGCCTTTCTCCTCGAGGAGCCCGAGGTCCGGGCCGAAGACCTTGACCGCCAGGGCGCTCTTGAGGCCGGTCTCCGCCTCGTCGACCGCGTCCTCGGCCGGCTGCGTGTGGTTGAAGACGATCCCTGGAAACGCCTGCAGCCTGGCCATGATGGCGTCGGTCAGCTGGTCCTTGGTGCGGTACCGGCCCCGCCACTCCCGGTAGGGCTTGAGGCCGACGTAGAACTCGACGTTGAAGAAGCCCGTCGGGTCGGTGCCGTCGTCGGGACGGCCGTGCTCGGAGGCGACCACCGTCACCTCGGGGAACGACCGCAGGATCGCCCGCACCTGCGGCGCGATCTTCCGCGACTCCGCGAACGAGATCGTGTACGGCATCGTGCCCCTGATCCAAAGCGCGCCCTCGTCGAGGTGGGGCATGAACTCGGCGCCGATCCCGGGGACGAGCAGCAGCGAACCGCCGAGCAGCGCGACCGAAGCCAGCACGGTGCTCCGGGGGTGCGCGAGGCAGGCGTCCAGGCCCTTCGCGTACGCCGCCTTCACCGCCTCGAACGCCGCGTTGCGCCGCTCTCGCACCCCCTTGCGCAGCGCCCACGAGCACAACACCGGGACCAGGGAGAGCGTGACGATCAGCGAGCCCACGAGGGCGAAGATCATCGTGTCGGCCATCGGCTTGAACAGCTCGCCCGAGGGCCCGGAGAGGACGTAGATCGGGAGGAAGCCGGCGACGATCACCGCGACCGCGAAGAAGATCGGCCGGTCCACCTCGGCGGCGGCCGCCGCGATGACCTCGCGCACCTTGAACTTCTGGCCGGCGCGGGCCGCGAGCTGGCGGTAGACGTTTTCGACCATGACGACGGCGCCGTCCACCAGGATCCCGAAGTCGATCGCGCCGATCGAGAGCAGGTTCGCCGGGATGTGCTTGAGGTCGAGGCACACGAAGGCGAAGAACAGCGAGAGCGGGATCGTCACCGCCACGACGAGGCCGGAGCGGACGTTGTAGAGGAAGAAGATGAGCACCACGACGACGAGCACCATGCCGCGCAGCAGGTTGTCCTCCACCGTGCGGGTGGTCAGCGCGATGAGGTCGCGGCGGTCGTAGAAGGGGCGGACCTTGACGTCCCTGGGGAGGATCGACGCGTTGAGCTCGGCGGTCTTCTCCTCGACGCGCTTGAGCACGACCTGGGCCTGCTCTCCCTTGCGCATCAGGATCACGCCCTCGACCGCGTCGTCGCGGCCGTCGAAGCCGAACTGACCGAGGCGGGGCGCGTGGCCGATCGCGACGCTGCCGACGTCCTTCACCAGCACCGGCGTGCCGTTGTGGACCGCGAGTACCACGTTGCCGATCTCCTCGGGCGTATGCAGGCGGCCCAGCCCGCGAACGTAGTAGAACTGGCCGCCCTGGGAGTAGAAGCCGCCGCCGGAGTTGCCGTTGTTCGCGGCCAGCGCCGCCGCGACCGCCGGCACGGAGAGCCCGGCGCCCGCGAGCCTGGCCGGGTCGAGGAGCACCTGGTACTGCATCGTCTCGCCGCCGAAGCCGGAGTCGTCGGCGACGCCGGGGACGCGCTTGAACTGGCGCTCGACGATCCAGTCCTCGATCGTCTTCAGTTCCATCGGGGTGCGGTCGGGGCTGTCGATGACGTAGCGGTAGATCAGACCGGAAGGGGAGAACAGCGGCGCGAGCGAAGGCGTCACCCCGTCGGGGAGCGACACCCCCGCGATGCGCTCGAACGCCAGCTCCCGCGCGAGGTAGTCGTCGCTGCCGTAGTCGAACGTCATGCGCACGTCGGAGAGACCGTAGAGAGAGATCGAGCGCAGCGTGGACATGTGGGGTATGCCGTTCATCTCCACTTCGAGCGGCACGGTGATGAGGCGTTCCACCTCCTCGGCCGCGTGGCCCGGCCACTGCGTGATGAACTCCACCATCGGCGGGGAGAGGTCCGGATAGGCGTCCACCGGCAGGCGGGAGAACGACCACACGCCGGCGCCCACGAGAATCGCGGCGAGCAGCACGGTGAGGAACCGCTGCCGCAGCGCCCCGGCCACGAGGCGATGGATGAGGGAACCGGTGCGCGAGCGCTCGTCGGGCTGGAGCGGGGCGCGCTCGCTCATTGGCTCTGCGCGAACTGCATGAACAGTCCGCCCTCCGCAACGACCCGCTCGCCCACAACCAGACCGGAGGCCACCTCCTGGCGGTCTCCGTCGCGGTACCCGATGGTGACCCGACGGCGCCCGAAGCTGCCGTCCGGGTTTTCGACGAAGACGAACGGCAGGTCGACGTCGTCGCGCAGCACGGCCGAGACCGGAAGCATGATCCCGGTTCTCTCCCGCCGCGAGTGGATGACGACCCTGACGTACATGTCCTTCTTCAGCGCCCCCTCGGGGTTGGGCGTCGCGATCCGGACGGCGATCGCCCGCGTGTTGGGATCGACGAGGGCCGAGATGTTGTCCACCTTGCCGTGCAGCGTTTGGCGCGAGGCGGCGCTCGTGACGTCGGCGGGGTCGCCGACGGCGACGAAGGGCAGGTCGTTTTCGAAGATGTCGGCCATCACCCACACCGTCGACATGTCGGCCACGGTGAAGCACGGCGTCGCCCCGGCCTGGAGGAGCTGGCCCGGCGTGATCAGGCGCTCCACCACCGCCCCCGCGAGCGGCGAGCGGATCGTTCCCTGGGGCGCCGCCGCGGCGCGGCCCGCCCGCAGCTCCTCGATCGCCGCGTCGCCGACCCCGAGGGAGCGCAGCTGTTGCAGGGCGGCGTCGCGGTCCGCTTCGGCGGCGACCGCGTCGGTTTCGGCCTGCTCCATCTCGCGCCGGGCGATCGCGCCGTCGGCGAAGAGCTGGGCGTCGAGATCGGCGATGCGGCGGGCGTTGCTCGCCGTCGCCGTGGCCTTGCGGTAGCCGCTCACCGCGGCGGCGAAGTCGGGCGACACGGTCGTCGCCAGCGGCTGCCCGCGCCCGACGAGGGCGCCGAGCGGGACGAGGATGCGCGCGACGGGGCCGGAAAACGGCGCGAGCACCTGGGTCGCCCGGTCGCCGTCGAATTCCACCGTCGCGGTGGCCTCGACCGCGCGGCGGAACGGAGTGAGCCTCGCCTCCTCGACGTGGATCTTGTCGCGCTGCGCCGCCGGGAGGGTGAAACTCGAGGGCCTGGGTGCCGGGTCGGCCGGCGGCGTCCCGCCGTGAGGGCACGCGGTGAGCAGGCACGCCGCGGCCGCGGCCGCGAACGCTGCGAGCGGGGAGCGAAGGCTACTGGTCATGGGTTTCTCCTGACGGCGCCGGCAGCGGCGCGCCGACGGCGCGCTCGAGGTCGGCGAGCGCGTCGTTGGCGGCGCCGAGGACGTCGGTGTACTGGCTCCTGGCCTCGAGCATGGTGCGTTTGGCGTCCAACAGGTCGAGCGCGGACGAACCGCCGAGGCCGTAGCTGACCGCAGCGATGCGGTACGCCTCCCCGGCTTCCGGGAGGAGGTCGTCGCGCAGGAAGGCGGCCTGGCGCAACGCGGTGGTTGCCGCGGCGAACGCGGTCCGCACGTCGAGGTCGACCTGGGCGGCCAGGTCGCCGGCGGTCGCGGCCAGCTCGGCCTCGCGGTGGCGCGCCTCGGCGATGAAGCCCTTCTCGTGTTGCCGGAAGAACAGCGGGATCGTGACCGAAGCCGCGGTGGAGAACGCGGCCGGGCTTCCCGCCGTGAAGTTGCGGGAGAGGGTGACGCTGAGGTCCGGCAGCCAGTACCGCCGAGCGAGCGTGGTCGCGTCGCGGGCGCCCGCACGGTCGGCGGCGAGGCTCTGGATTTCGGGGCGGGACGCGAGCGCCAGCGTCTCGAGCGTCTCCAGGTCGGGCACGTGCGGCGGCACGCTCAGCACGTCGGTGGGCTCGATCGGCGCCCCCAGGGGACGGGCGAGCAGCCGGTTCAGCCCGGCGCGGGCCGTGGCGACGGCGCGCTCATTCGTGATCAGGTCCGTGTCCGCCTGCGCCAGGTCGACCCTGGCTTTGAGGACGTCGAGCCTGGCCACCGTCCCTCCCCTGAAGCGGGCCTCGGTCTTGGCGAGGAAGTCCTGCGCCAGGGTCCTCGCCTCGCGCAGGTCGTCGCGGTGACGCGCCGCGACCAGGACGGCGTCGTAGGCCTGCGCCGTCTCGAAGGCGATCTGTTGCCGCAGCTGCGTGAGCCCGAGTTCGGCCGAGCGCAGCGCCGCGCCGGCGACCTTGCCGGAAAGGCGCAGTTTGTCGGGGAAGGGGAGCGTCAACGCCAGCCCGATGTCCTTGGCCGTCGCCGACCGGGGTTGGAGGAGGCCGTTCTCCTGCTCGAGCGTCGTGGCGATCGCCGCGTCGGGGAGCGCGGTCGCCTCGGCGACCCGCGCCCGGGCTTGCGCCACCTGCTCGACGGCGGCGGCGACCGCGGGGTTGCCGGCGACGGCGAGCGCGACCGCTTCGGCGCGCGACACGCGCAACGGTTCGGGCGACGGGAGCGCGCCTGGAATTGGCGCCGCCGAGGCGGCGCCGGCAACGAGCAGGGCAATCGAGTGAACGAGCGTGGTGCGGATCACGGTGCCTCCATCTCTCGGTTCAACGCCAGGGAGCGGACGACTCCTGGACGCGGCGCGGCGTCAGACGTCGAGAGAGAAGGCGGGCGGGGCGCGCGCCCCGCGGCGGCACCCATCCCACGAGCTGCCGCGCCTGGGCGCCGGCGCAGGAACGGTCGCGGCGGGACGCGCGTCGAGCTCGAGGGCGGCGTGCACCGCAATGCCGGGCGCCGCCGGACCCGCGGCGCACGCCGGGCATTGGGGCGCCGGCGACGTCTGGGCGGGGTGCAGGTGCGGCGTGTCGTTGCCGGCGGTGCATGCGTGAGTGAGATGCGACACGAGGCTCGCAGGGTGCGGGCCGTGGTTATGGAGGAGCGGCGGCGCGAGCAGCGCCGCGACCAACACTCCCACCGGCACGCTCAGCGTCCGGCCGAAGAAGCTGCGACCAAGTCCCATCCGCGTGCACTGTAGTTTGCTGCGGCCGCCGCGTCAAGGAGGCTCTTGGCCGCCGGCGGACGGCGCGGGCCGGGATGCGGCCGATGGCCGCAGCGGCCGTCGGGTCGTCGTCCGCCTCGAGCGCGGGCAGGAGCGCGCGGATCGGCGGCGATGGAGGGACCAACGATCGCGCACCATGTCGCGCCCGACACCACGGTCGCGCGGCGGGGACGACGCGCCGCGACACGCGCGGCGATCGCGCCTGCAGTCGAGGGATCGAGTTGTCGGGATGCGGGTGGAAGCGGCGCCTGCGAAGACGGCGAAGGCGGCCCGTGGCCGCCTGTGATGCCGAGACTGATTCGAAACCCTTCCGGTGTCTGTCGGGGGAGCACCCCGTCACCGGAAGACACCACCCCGAACGAGACACCGCGTGCGCCGGCCGGACGACATCGTGGACGGCGCTCGCGGGCCCGCGAGCAGAAGGCCTACTTCGCGGTCTTCTTGACGGTCTTCTTGACGGCCTTCTTGACGGCCTTCTTCGGAGCGGCCTTCTTGACGGCCTTCTTGACGGCCTTCTTCGGAGCGGCCTTCTTGACGGCCTTCTTGACGGCCTTCTTCGGAGCGGCCTTCTTCACAGCCTTCTTGACGGCCTTCTTCGGTGCGGCTTTCTTCGTTGGCATTGTGCTCCTCCTTATTTCGATTATACACACGGAACGCGTTTGTCAAGCCCACGGCACGATGCCGCGAGTCCGACCACGTCGTGCTCCGGGTGTTTCGTGGTGAGTCGCTCGTCGAGTGTCGAGAGGATCGGTGGTGTGGCGACGGAGGAGCCGATGGCCGGAGTCGTTGCCGCGACCGCAACCGCGCTCCTCACCGCCTCTGGCAAATCGTTCCTCCGTCTCCGATGTTCTGAAGACAATGTCGGCGACGGCGGCGGCTCTGTCAAGTCGGCTCGTCGAAAACATTCGCCGGGCGCAGCGCGTAGAGTGGGTCGGGAGGTGCGCGATGGCGGCAGTCGCCCAGAGATGTCAGCGGTGTTTGCGGGATGTTCCGGCGGGCGCGCGTTTCTGTCCGGTGTGCGGCGCGCGGGTCGCGGGCGAGCCGCGGCCGCTGCGGCGGCGGCGGGAGAACGAGAAGCTCGCCGGCGTGTGTTCCGGGCTCGCGGAGTACTTCGACCTCGACGTCACGTTGGTTCGCGTCGTGGTCGCCGTGGCGGCGTTCGTCACCGGCATCATCCCCGGCGTGATCCTCTACGTCGTCCTCGCGCTGCTCATCCCCGCGAGTTGAACCGACCCTCGCAAGGGTTCGCCGTCGCGGCGCGTGGGCTATTGTGGGGGCATGAACGCCGACCCCATCCTCGCGCCGCACCGTTCGATCCGGCTGTTCAGCCCGAAGCCGTTGCCGGACGGCACGCTCGAAAGGCTCGTCGCCGAGGCCCAGCGGGCGCCAACCGACGCGACGGGGCAGATGTACTCGTTCGTGCGTATTCTCGACCGCGGCCGGCGGCAACGGATCGCGGTGCTCTCCGGCGAACAGCAACACGTGCTCGACGCGGCGGAGTTCCTGGTCGCGTGCGCCGACACGCATCGGCTGACGCGGGTGCTCGAGCTGCACGGGCGCGCTCCGGGAGACTACCCCGCGACCGGGTTGCACTTCGCCGTCATCGACGCGACGCTCGCGACGCAACGGCTCATCGATGCCGCCGAGGCGATCGGACTCGGCACCGTTTGCATCGGGGGCATCCTCAACGGCGTCGAGGAGCTCGTCGAGCTGCTCGCCTTGCCGCGCGGCGTGTTGCCGTTGTTCGGGCTGTGCCTCGGGTGGCCCGGGGAGGAGCCCGTCGCGCGGCCGCGCGTCGCGCTGGCTTCCGTCCTGCATGCCGACGCCTACCGCGACCTCACGACGGCCGAGGCCGCGGCCGACGTCGCGGCGATGGCGCCGATCACCCGGAGCGGCGACTGGCCTGCGGTGCTGGCGCGCTACTTCGCCGCGGGCGGGACGATGGAGGCTCGCGAGCCGGCGCTGCGCCGCGCCCTCGACCGCCAGGGCTTCGCCTGGCGGTGAGGCAGAGGAAGGCGGCCTCGGCGCCGAGCGCAGGAATGCGAGGTCACGCGCGACACCTTTCCTCACGGACCACGGACCACGGACCACGGACCACGGACCACGGACCACGGACCACGGACCACGGACCACGGACCAC
>SCRJ01000127.1 GCA_004298115.1 Acidobacteriota bacterium | reverse complement strand
TCTCCTGGGTGAGCGGTTGATCCGCCCCGCGCTCGTCATCGTCGCCGTGCCCGCCGGGTCGGCGCGGCAGGCCGAAACGGGGCAGAGTCTCGAGGAGACCAATGGGCAAGATCATCGGAGTTGACCTCGGCACGACGAACTCGTGCGTGGCGGTCGTCGAGGGCGCCCGCCCGGTCGTCGTCCCGAACCGGGAGGGGGCGCGGACCACGCCGTCGGTGGTCGGGAGGGCGGCGGACGGGGAGCTCCTGGTCGGGCAGATCGCCCGCCGGCAGGCGCTGACCAACCCCCGCAACACCGTGTACGCGGTGAAGCGCCTGATCGGGCGCAAGTACAACACGCCCGAGGTGCAGCGGGCGCGCACGATCGTCCCCTACTCGATCGTCGAGGCCCCCAACGGGGACGCGTACGTCCAGGTCGGCGACAAGATGCACTCGCCGCAGGAGATCTCGTCGTTCATCCTGCGCGAGATCAAGGAGTTCTGCGAGACCTCGCTGGGCGAAGAGGTGAACCAGGCGATCATCACGGTGCCGGCGTACTTCGACGACTCGCAGCGCCAGGCGACCAAGGACGCCGGGACGCTGGCCGGGCTCGAGGTGCTGCGCATCATCAACGAGCCCACGGCCTCGTCGCTCGCCTACGGCTTCGGGCGCGGCGGCAGCGAGACGATCGCGGTGTTCGACCTGGGCGGGGGCACGTTCGACATCTCGATCCTCGAGATCGGCGAAGGGCTGTACGAGGTCAAGTCCACGGCCGGCGACACGTTCCTGGGCGGCGAGGACTTCGACGCCCGCATCATCGAGTTCCTGCTCGACCAGTTCTTCAAGGAGACCAGGGTCGACCTGAGGGGCGACTGCATGGCGATGCAGCGCCTCAAGGAGGCGTCCGAGGCGGCGAAGTGCGAGCTGTCCACCGCTCAGATCGCCAACATCTCCCTGCCGTTCATCGCCACCGACGGGACGCAGGCGCTGCACCTCAACTGCGCCCTGACCCGCGAGCAGCTCGAGAACCTTGTCGGCGACCTGGTGCGCTCGACGCTCGACCCCTGCCGCAACGCGCTCGAGGCGGCGGGGCTGAAACCCGAGCAGGTGCAGCAGGTCATCCTCACCGGCGGCCAGACGCGCATGCCGCTGGTCGCGCGCGCCGTCGCCGAGTTCTTCGGCCGGACCCCTTCGCGCGAGATCAACCCCGATGAGGTCGTCGCAGTCGGCGCGGCGATCCAGGGCGGGATCGTGCTCGGCGAGATCAAGGACCTGGTGCTGCTCGACGTGACGCCGCTCTCGCTCGGCATCGAGACGCGGGGCGGCCTGTTCACCAAGCTGATCGAGCGCAACTCCACGATCCCGACGCGCAAGTCCCAGATCTTCACCACCGTCACCGACAACCAGCACTCGGTGGAGATCGCGGTGCTGCAGGGCGAGCGCGAGCTCGCGACCGAGAACAAGGCGTTGGGCAGGTTCGAGCTCGTCGGAATCCCGCCTTCGCCCCGCGGCGTTCCCCAGATCGAGGTGACCTTCGCGATCGACTCCAACGGCATCGTCCAGGTGACGGCGCGCGACCTCGCCACCGGGCGCGAGCAGTCGATCCAGGTGAACCCGGCCGGGGGCCTGAGCAAGGACGAGATCGACCGCATGATCGCGGAAGCCGACCGGATGCGCAAGGACGACGTCAGGCGCCGCGAGATCCGCCTGCTGCGCAACAAGCTGGAAGGGCTGCTCTACACCAACGAGAGGGTGTTCAAGGAGTTCGGTTCTCTGCTCGAGGCCCCGATCGTCGAGAAGGTGAAGGGGGTGCTGGAGCACGGCCGGCGGGTGCTCGATTCCGAGGACGCCACCGTACTCCACGAGGCCATCGACGCGGTGCAGGGCGCGGCCCGCCACCTGACCGAGGTGATGCTGATCGATCCGTCGCGCTTCCTCTCCGGCATGGGCGGCGCCCCTGGCGACGGAGGCGGCCACTCGTGAGTGGGCGCGACTACTACGAGGTGCTCGGGGTCGGCCGCACCGCGTCCCGCGAGGAGATCAAGGCCGCCTACCGCAAGCTGGCGGTGAAGTACCACCCTGACCGCAACCCGGGCGACGCCAAGGCCGAGGAGAGCTTCAAAGAGGCCGCCACGGCGTACGCGGTGCTCTCCGACGCGGACAAGCGCGCCCGCTATGACCGCTTCGGGCAGGCTGGGCTCGGCGAGCAGCCGTTTTCGGGGTTCGACTCGTCGGTCTTCGGCGACTTCGCGGACATCCTCGGCAACATCTTCGGCTTCGAAGGGTTCTTCGGAGGAGGGCGGCGCCGCGGCGGTCCGGAACGGGGCTCCGACTTGCGGACCTCGATCGCGATCGCCTTCGCCGAGATGGCGGCCGGGGTCGAGCGCGTTCTGACGGTACCTCGGGAAGAGAGCTGCGAGGCGTGCGCCGGCAGCGGCCTCGCGCCCGGCGCCAAGGCCGAGACCTGCCGGAGTTGCGGCGGTCGCGGCCAGGTGCGGGTCAGCCAGGGGTTCTTCACCATGGTCCGGCCGTGCCCCGACTGCGGCGGCGGCGGACAGGTCATCTCGAACCCCTGCCCCGAGTGCCGCGGCGCCGGCCGGGTCGAGCGCCGGCGGCAGCTCAAGGTGACCGTGCCGGCCGGGATCGAGGACGGCACGCGCCTGCGGTTGGTCGGCGAGGGCGAGGCCGGCGTGCGCGGCGGGCCGACGGGCGACCTCTACGTCGTCGTGCGGGTCGAGCCTCACGAGCTCTTCGTCCGCAACGGGGCCGATCTCCACCTCGAGCAGGAGATCTCCGCGTTCCGGGCGGCGCTGGGAGCGGAGCTCGAGGTGCCGACCCTGGGCGGCGCCGAAAAGCTCAAGGTCCCGGCGGGCGCACAGCCCGGGGATGCGGTGATCCTGCGCGGCAAGGGCCTGCCGCGGTTGCAGCGCTCCGGGAAGGGGGACCTCGTGGTCCACCTCAAGGTGACCGTACCGCGCAAGCTCACGGCCAAACAGCGCGAGCTGATCCAGGCGGTGGTGGCCGAGGAGGGCGACCGGCCGGGCGTCTTCCGCAGGGTCCGCGACCTGATCGAGGGCAGTGGTTGAGCGCGGACTACCTGGCGATCACGTGCCGGTTGCCGGCGAGCGTTGAGGACGACCTGGCGAGCACCCTGGACCGCTGGCCGGTGCTGGGGTGTCAGGTCGAGAACGCCGGCGCCGAGATCGCCGTGACCGTATTCATCTCCGAGAACGAGAGCGGTGCGGTCGCCTCCGTCTGCGAGGGGCTCGCGGCGCTGGGCGGCCGGGAGATCGGCGCCGGCCGTTTCGCGGAGCAGGACTGGCTCGCGGAGTACCGCCGGCACGCGGTTCCGCGCCCGATCGGAACGCTGTTCTGGGTGGACCCGCACCCCGAGGCCCCGACCCCGCCGCCGGCGGGACGCATCCACCTCGTCGTCGAGCCCCGCCAGGCGTTCGGAAGCGGGTCGCACGAGTCGACGCGGCTCGTCCTGCTGATGATGGAGAGCCTGCCGCTCGCCGGGCGCCGCGTCCTCGATGTCGGGACGGGGTCGGGCATCCTGGCGCTCGCCGCGCGCTCGCTCGGCGCATCCCAGGTCGTGGGGTTCGACATCGACCTCGAGGCCGTGTGCATCGCGCACCAGACGGTCGCCGTGCAGCCGCGGCGATTGCCGGTCGCGCTGTTCGCCGGTTCGACGGCGGCGCTCGCGGCCCGGCCGGCGTTCGATGTCATCCTCGCCAACCTGATCCCCGCCGAGGCGCAGCCGCTGCTCGCCGACCTGCGCTCGCTGCTGGCGCCCGCGGGGGTGCTGGTGCTCTCCGGGTTGATGGCCGACCAGCTCCTCGCCAGCGAGGAGGAGTTGGCGCGCTGCGGTTTTGCGGTGGAAGGCGTCCGTGAGCTCGAGGAGTGGGCCGGGCTGGTGTGCACGGCCGGGGCCCGGGGGCCGGGGTCCGGGGTCCGGAAGGGCCTCCCCGATCCCGCTGCCATCCGATGAGCGTCACCCGTCTCGTGCTGCCGGGTGCGGTGCTCGCCGTGGGCGAGGTCCTCGTTCCGGCCGAGGCGGCGCACCACGCCCGCGTGACGCGCATCGCGCCAGGCGAACCGGTCGAGGTGCTGGACCTCGCCGGCAGCGTCGGGATCGGCACCCTGGCGCGGTGGGACGGCAAGGCGTGCGTGGTCGACGTCGCTCGCGTCGAGCGGGGACGCGGCGAGCCGCCCGCGCCGCTCGTGCTCGGCCTGGCCGCGCTCCACACGCAGGCGTTCGACTGGGCGGTGGAGAAGGCGACGGAGCTGGGGGCCACCGCTGTGGTGCCGGTGCTGACCGCTCGGGTTCAGGGCGCCCGCCACGGCGCGCGCGTCGAGCGCTGGCAGCGCCTCGCCGACGCCGCGGTCGCCCAGTGCGGCCGCAGCCGGCCGCCGGCGGTGGCCGAACCGCGGCCCCTCGCCGACTTCTTCGCGAGCGCTCGCGGCGTTCGCCTCGTCGCGGACCCCGGCGCGGCGGTGCCGGCGGCGTTCGCGACGGGCGCCGACGGCATCACGGTGCTCGTCGGGCCGGAGGGCGGTCTGAGCGACGAGGAAATGGCCGCGATCCGGGCTGCGGGGTTTGCCGGTCTGCCGCTCGGACCGCGCATCCTGCGCGCCGAGACCGCGGCGGTCGCGGCGTTGACGCTCGCGCAAGCGCTGGCCGGCTGGCTCCGCTAGCGGCGCCGCCGGCTCGGACCACGACCCGCGGCTCTTCTGTGCCCGGTGCCCGGCGCACGGAACCCGGTGCCCGGTCGTTCGGGCGGCGCGGCTACACGCCCCAACTTGCGGCGCCCTGCCTTCGGTGGAGCGTTCGATTTCTCAGCTGTCGTCCCCGCGAACGCGGGGATCCAGGCTGTCGGCTTTGTGAGGTGGTGCCTGGGTTCCCGCTTGCGCGGGAACGACGACAAGTGGTGGCTGCGCGGCGTGCGGCCGGCGCGGCTCGGACCACGGACCACGGACCACGGACCACGGACCACGACTCCCCGCGCCCTGACCCCTAACCGCGGTCTCTCCGGCGGCGGTCTGCGGATCAACCGGCGCGCAGCACGAGGAGCCGGGGCTCGGTCATCTCCTCGACGGCGAAGCGGGGTCCCTCGCGGCCGATGCCGGACTCCTTGACGCCGCCGTACGGCATCGGGTCGGAGCGCCAGGACGGCATGTCGCCCTGGATGACGGCGCCCACCTCGAGCGCGGCGAACGCCCGCTGGATCTTCTCGACGTCGCGGGTGAAAACGCCGGCCTGCAGGCCGAAGCGCGAGTCGTTGGCGATCGCGAGGGCCGCGTCGAAGTCGCGGTAGGCGCGGAGCGCGGCGACGGGCGCGAACGCCTCGTCGCGCCAGAGCGACGCGTCGTCCGGGACGCCCTCGATCGCGATCGGGTGGACGACGGAGCCGTCCCGTCGCTTCGCTCCGAGACAGCGGGCGCCCTGTCGCTCCGCCTCGGCGACCCAGGCCTCGCAGCGGTCCGCGTCGCCCGCCGTGATCATCGGCCCGCACAGCGTCTCGGGCCGGCCCGGGTCGCCGGTCGGAAACGCGGCGGCGGCCGCCGCCAGGGCGTCGCGGAGATCGGCCGCGACGGCCTCGTGGACGAGCACGCGCTGGACCGAGATGCACGACTGGCCGGCAAAGGCCCAGGCGCCGCCCGCGATCCGCTTCGCCACCGCCTCGAGGTCGCCGGCGTCGGGCTCCACGATCACCGCCGCGTTGCCGCCCAGCTCGAGCGCGACCCTGCGGTCCCAGAGCGTTCGCTTGAGCTCCCAGCCGACGGCGGCCGACCCGGTGAAGGTGAGGAGGCGCGCTCGCGGGTCGGCGAGCAACGCCGCAACTGCGGCGCCGCCGCACGGCACGACGTTGACGCCGCCGGCGGGTACCCCCGCCTCGTGGAGGATCCCGGCGAGGAGGAGCGCCGCGGACGGCGTCTGCGACGCCGGCTTGAGGATGATCGGGCAGCCGGCCGCGACCGCGGGTCCGAGCTTGTGCGCGACCAGGTTGAGCGGGAAGTTGAACGGCGTGATCCCGACGACGACGCCGACCGGGAACCGGCGCAGCAGCGCCGTGCGTCCCGCCCCGGACGCGAAGCCCCCGAGGTCGATCAGCTCGCCGTGCGGGGTGCGGGCGACCCTGGCCGAGTCGGTCAGCGTTTCCACGCATCGGTCGGCCTCGGCGCGGGCGAGGGCGAGCGGCTTCCCGGCCTCCTCGACGAGGACCTGCGCGAGCTCGTCGCCGCGGCGCGCGACCTCCCCCGCCGCCGTCTCCAGGATCGCGGCCCGCTCGTGGGCCGGCAGCGCCGCCATCGCCGGCCGGGCCGCCGCGGCGGCGTCGAGCGCGGCGGCAAGCTGCGCGTCGCCGGCCCGCGCCACACGGGCGACCTCGCGCCCGTCGTAGGGGGAGCGCACGGTGAGCACGCCGCTCCCCTGCTGCCAGGCGCCCGCGACGAACAACCCGAGCTCTCTCATGACGGCCTCCGGACGCCGCCATCCTACCGCGGCGCGGGGGGGGCGGGGCACGGCGCACAAAAATAAAGAGGGGCCGCCTCCCCCCCAGTCAGCGGCCCCAATCCCGCCAGAGGCGGGATGGAGGTTGCCCTCCATCCGGTGCAACACGATTCCGGCCCGGGCTCTTCCCCCGGGCGGGGCCGGCTAGAACTTGACCTGGAACGTGAGCTGCAACCGCTTCTCGTCGGGGATGTTGGGGTCGGTGTGCTTCTTCACCTGATAGTCGAGCAGGCACACGTTCGGACCGCTGAAGGCGTAGGAGACGCCGACGATGGACATCTTCGTCACGTCGTCCACCCCGCTCACGGTCCCGTCGGGGTTGGGGTCGAAGCGATCGTAGCGGCCGATGACGCCCCACCTGGCGCCCTCGCCGAGGCGGACGTTCGCGAACAGGGAGTAGCCCTTCTGCTTGCGCGCCGACCCGTCGGCGTTGAGGACCGTGCCTCCCTGATTCCCCTTGCCGGAGAAGTACTCGGCCTGGCCCGTGAAGAGGGCGTTTTCGTACGACACCATGCCGTCGAACACGGTCCAGTCGGGCAGACTCTTGCCGGGGACGCTGGCCACGTTGCCCTTGCCGTTGACGCCGAAGACCGTGAACTGGAGGCCCGGCACCGCGTCGGGGAACGGACGGAGCGAGATGCGCGCCTCCAGGGCCTTGTTCTGGTTCTTCTCCGCCGCGTGGTAGCCGTTGCCGTTGTAGATGCCGAACTGCCAGGAACCGTACCGGCCCGCGTAGGCGCCATCCACGTTCTTGCGGTACTCCTCGGACATCAGGCCGCCGAAGTTCGACCCCACCAGGATGCCGTCGTCGGCGCTGTTGAGGATGCCGTTGCGCTCGAGGAACATCTCGTCCTGCATTCGGTAGCGGTTCACGGCCTCGTCCCAGTCGAGCCACGGGATGACCACCTGACCGAAGTTGACGTACGGTTGGGAGAAGAAGTCATTGCCCTGCCAGTGGAAGCTCCCGTACAGGTACTTGATCCTGGGCTGGTAGTCGCCGGCGGCGTTCTGGTAGATGTCGGTGGTGATGCGGCCGGTGAACCAGGGCGTGATGTCGTCGGTCACGTCGAGGTAGCCGCGCTTGAGTACGAACTTGCTGTACGAGGTCGTCTGCCCGGGCGTGCCGGCGTACGCCGTCCCGTTCTGAAATGACATGTAGAAGGTGCCGCCAACGTGCAGGCCTTTGAGCGCCGACGGCGCGGCCGGCTTGGGCGCCGGCGTCGGCCGGTCGTACCCCGGCAGGTTGTTCTTGAACAGGAACAGGTCGATGGCGGTGGCATCGTCGCCGACCAGGGTCTCGCCGTTGGGGCCGCGGCCGGGCAGCGTGATCGCGCCCTTGTTCATCGCACCCGTGGCCTGGAACGACTTGTAGCCCTCGTAGGTGTTGAAGACGTAAATCGTGCCGTCCTTGCGGATCTCCTGGTAGTAGAGGCCCGTGACCTGGGCGGTCGCGGCCCCGGCGAGCAGCAGGGCGGCGAGGAAGCCCGCGGCTGCGCGCCAGAAGGTCGTGCTCCGGATCTCGTTGACAACGTGGGCTGGCATCGTCATCTCTCCTCCTCGGGGGAAACCCCGTCGCGGCTTTGTAGGGGGCCGCTGTGACGTCGGCGCGGGGGCGGCGTGAAGGCGCGGTGAACACCGGCTGCGTCGCCGGCGGCCGGGGACGGCTAGGCCGCAGTGGGAGGCTGCGACCTAGGCTGGGGCGGCGGTCGCAGGCGGGTGAGGGCGATGCCGGAGAGGACGGCGGCCGCCCCGGCGAACTGACCGGGGGTCCAGCGCTCGCCGAGCGTGAGCCACGCGAACGCGGCCGCGACCACCGGGGTGAAGTTCTGGTAGACGGCGGTGCGGGCGCCGCCGAGCGCGGCGAGGCCCGCGTTCCAGAGCACGTAGCTGATCCCGAGCGCGAAGACCCCGGAGAACGCGGCGCCGAACCAGCCGCGCCCGCCGACCGCTCCCCAGTTCTGGGCCAAAAGCGCGGGGACCGCCACCGCCACGAGCACCGGGGTGCCCGAGAGGAACGTCACGAGGGTCGCGGTGAGGGCGGGGACGCGGGCCATCACGGCGCCGGCCAGGACGGTATAGGCGGACCAGGCGACGCCGGCCGCGAGGATGAGCAGGTCCCCCGTCAGGTTGCCCGACGCCAACCCACCCCCCCGCCCGGAGGCGAGCAGGAGCGTGAGGCCGGCGACGGCGAGCCCGACGCCGGCCCAGGCGGGCGCCGGCAGGCGGTCGCGGCCGAGCGCCGTGCCGAGGACCGCGACCATCACGGGGCAGGACGCCATGATGAGAGACGCGTTCGCGGCGGTCGTGCGCGCGATCCCGAAGATGAAGATCATCTGGTAGATGGTGTTGCCGAGCACGCCGAGGAGCGCCAGCCGCACCAGGTCCGGGCGGGAGATGCGGGGGGCGGGGGCGCGGCCGCGCACGAGGAGAGCGAGCGTGAGCGTCGCGAGCGAGAAGCGGATCGCGTTGAAGACCAGAGGCTGGAGTTCGGCGAGGGCGGCCTTGATCACCGCGTAGTTGACACCCCAGACGAGGATCGTGACGAGGAGCCCGAAGTCCACGCGGGCGAGGCCGTTGCGGCCGGCCGGCGGGGACACCGCCTCAGGCCCCGGCCCGGCGCGGCACGCCCGCCAGGAAGGCGCGCACCGGAGGCGCGATCCCGCCGGGGTCGGAGTAGGCGGCGGATTCGACCCCGGGCAGGCCGAGCATCAGCCGGGAGACGACGGCGTCGCGGCGGTGCAGCAGGAGCACCGGGACGCCGTGCTGGAGGGCGGTCGCGACCTCGACGCCGACGCCGTGGGAGGGGGTGGAGACCTCGGCGACCACGGCGTCGGAGCCGATCACCCACGCCAGGTCGCGCAGGGCGACCACGGCGTCCGGGGCCCCGCCCTCGACCTCGCGGCCGCGGGGGTCCGCGACGTGGCGGGTCGGGACCTCGTGGCCCTCGCCCTCGATGACCGCGAGCAGGGCTTGGATCGCCCCGAGGTCGCGGGTCGCGTTGGTCATCGCTGCGGCCAGGTACACGCGCATGCGGCGGAGTGTACAACGCGCTGGTAGACTCTGGCCGTGGCGCAGCGCCCCATTCTCATCGCGATCGACGGCCCGGCGGGGGCCGGAAAGTCGGCGACCGCCCGCGAGGTGGCGGTGCGGCTCGGGTTGCCGTACCTGGACACCGGCGCCATGTACCGCGCCGTGGCGCTGCTGGCGGCCCGCGCGGGGCTCGGACCGGAGCTGGACGCGGCCGGTCGGGAAGCGGTGGTCGGGCTGGCCCGCCGGCTCGACGTGCACTTCGCGGGGGATCCGCGCAATCAGAGGGTTGCGGTGGGGGGGGAGGACGTGACCGGGGCGTTGCGCGCCCCGGAGGTTTCCCGGATGGCCTCGGTGGTGTCCGCGATCCCCGAGGTCCGACGCGAAATGGTGCGGCGCCAGCGCGAGCTGGCCGCGCGCGCGGGGGGCGTGGTCGAGGGCCGCGACATCGGCACCGTGGTGTTCCCCGACGCCACCCTCAAGGTCTTCCTGACCGCCGACCCCGAGGTGCGCGCGCGGCGGCGGTTCGAAGAGCTGACCGGGCACGGGGTTGCGGCGTGCCGGGAGTCCGTGGCGGCCGAGCAGCGGGAGCGCGACCTGCGCGACTCGACGCGGCCGGACTCCCCTTTGAAGCCGGCGCAAGGGGCGGTCATCGTCGACAGCAGCCGTCTCTCGCTGCCGCAAGTGGTGGACGCCGTCGTCGCCCTGCTGCCCCCAACCCCTTGACACCCCAAGCGTGTGGCTCGTATAGTTTGCCGTTTGTAAAACAAGCAGTTAGATGTCCCGCCCGGGGCATCTCGAGGAGGCCAAGTGGTTGACAGCCAGGACAACAATCAGCACAACACCCCTGCCGGAAAGGAGGAGAGCAAGAGCCCCGTCACCCGCAACCAGATGCGCGAGCTCGTCGAGGAATCCTTCCAGCATCTGCGCGAGGGCGATGTCGTGCGCGGCACGATCGTCGCGTTCAACGACAACGACGTCGTCGTGGACATCGGGTTCAAGTCCGAGGGGATCATCCCCCGCTCCGAGTTCACCGACCGCGAGGGCAAGTTGACGGTCAAAGCCGGGGACGAAGTGGACGTCCTGGTCGAGCGCTTCGACGAGATGCTCGGCGAGATCAGGCTCTCCCGCGAGCGCGCGGCGAAGATGCGCGTGTGGGAGGTGCTGGAGACGGCGTACCGCGACAGCTCTCCGGTGCGCGGCAAGGTCGTCGAGCGGGTCAAGGGCGGCCTCGCGGTCGACATCGGCGTGCGCGCCTTCCTTCCCGGCTCGCTCGTCGATCTGCGCCCGACGCGGCGCCTCGAGGACTACGTCGGCGAGGAAGTCGAGGCCAAGATCATCAACTTCGACCGCCGTCGCGCCAACGTCGTGCTCTCGCGCAAGGTCATGCTCGAGGCGCAGATCTCGACCCTCAAGGACGAGACGCTGACGCATCTCGAGGAGGGCACGATCGTCACCGGCACGGTGAAGAACATCACCGACTACGGCGTGTTCATCGACCTCGGCGGCATCGACGGCCTGCTCCACGTGACCGACATCTCCTGGGGTCGCGTCGGCCATCCCAGCGAGTACTTCAAGGTCGGCGACGAGGTCAAGGTCGTGGTGCTGCGCATCGACAAGGACAAGGAGCGCGTCTCCCTCGGCTACCGGCAGCGGTTCGAGGACCCGTGGACGCACGTCGAGGGCCGCTACCCGGTCGGCAAGAAGGTCGCGGGGAAGGTCACGAACGTGGTGGACTACGGCGCCTTCGTCGAGCTCGAGGAGGGGGTCGAAGGCCTCATCCACGTCTCCGAGATGTCGTGGACCAAGAAGGTCAAGAACCCCAAGAGCCTCCTCCACTCCGGTCAGGAGGTCGAGGTCGTCATCACCGAGGTGGACATCGACAAGCGCAGGCTGTCGTTGTCGCTGCGCCAGGCGGAGCCCAACCCCTGGGAGGAGTTCGCCACTCGGGTCCGCGTCGGGAGCAAGGTCAAGGGCGTGGTGCGCAACCTCACGGAGTTCGGCGCCTTCGTCGAGCTGGAGCCCGGCGTGGACGGCCTCGTCCACGTGTCTGACATGGCCTGGACCCGCCGCCTGACGCACCCGTCCGAGGTGGTGCAGAAGGGTCAGGAGATCGAGGCGATGATCATCGCCATGGACATCCCCAACCAGCGCATCTCGCTCTCGATCAAGGAGCTGATGCCGAACGAGTGGGACGAGTTCGCGACCGCCCACCAGGTTGGGGACGAGGTCGAAGGGTTCGTCACCAACGTGACGGACTTCGGCCTGTTCGTCGAGCTTGCCCCCGGGGTCGAGGGCCTGTGTCACATCTCCGAGGTGGAGCGCCGCGGCACGCAGCCGCTCGTCGGGACGTTCGAGCGCGGCCAGCGCGTCCGCACCCGCCTGATCCGGATCGACTGGAACGAGAAGCGGATCGGCCTTTCGCTGCGCGGCATCCCGCAGCCCGACCCGGGTGAGAAGACCCCGGTGGTCGAGCAGGAGGCGGAGGAGATCTCGCTCGAGGGGGTGCCGGAGCAGGTGGAGCAGGCGGACGCAGCTGCCGACGTCGCCGCACCGGCCGGGGAGTCGCCCGCGGCGAACGAGACCGTACCGGAGACGCCGGACACCGAGGAGCCGCACGAGAGCTGAGCGCCGTCAACCCGCAACGCGGAGGAGGGTTCGAGAATGACAAAGGCCGACATCATCAAGGTACTCGCGGATCAAGTGGGGTTGACGCGCCGGGAAGCGGCGGAGGTGCTCACTGTGGTCCTCGACGGCGTCGTCGAGGCGATCCGCGATGGCGAAAAGGTCGAGCTCCGGGGTTTCGGCTCGTTCCGCACCCGCAAGCGCCAGGCGCGAGCGGGGCGCAACCCGCGCACCGGCGCCCAGGTTCATGTCCCGCCCAAGGTCGTGCCGTACTTCAAGCCCGGCAAGCAACTGCGCGAGATCCTCGGCGGCAAGTGAGGGGCGGTTGCAGCAGATCTTCGCCCCGTGGCGGTTTGCCTACGTTTCCCACGCCGATTCGGCCGGGGCGTGCGTGCTGTGCGACGCCGCCCACGGCGGCGTCGAGACCCTGACCCTCGCCGTGGACGGGAGGGCGTTCGCGCTGCTGAACCGCTACCCGTACACCTCGGGGCATTCCATGGTCGCGCCGGTCGCCCATCTCGGCGATTTCTCCGAGCTCGACCCGGCCACGCTCGCGGACCTCATGCGACTCGCACAGCGCGTCGTGCGGGCGATCGGGACGACGTACCACCCGCACGGCTTCAACGTCGGCTTCAACCTGGGCGAGGCCGCCGGCGCCGGGATCGCCGACCACCTGCACCTGCACATCGTGCCGCGCTGGCGCGGCGACACGAGCTTCCTCACCGTCAACGCCGACGTCCGGGTCATTCCCGAGGACCTCGGCGAGACCTGCGCCAAGTTGCGACAGGCGCTGGAGGTGCCGGGTGCCTGAGAGGCGCGAACGGGGCGAGGGGACCCTCCCGCTCCCGGTGCTCATGGTGCTCGCCTGGCTCGTGCCCGGCCTCGGCCACATGCTGCTCGGGCGCCGCCTTCGCGCCGGCGTGTTCTTCGCGGTGGTCGTGGTCGCGTTCCTCCTCGGGATCACCCTCGACGGCGAGTTGATCCTGCCGCACGCCGGAGATCCGCTCTCCTACCTCGCGGCGATCGCGAGCGTCGGCAACGGCGTGCTCTTCTTCGTCGCGCGCGCCGTCGGCCTGGGGCAGGGGGTGGTGACGTCGCCCGCCTTCGAGTTCGGCAACACCTTCCTGCTCACCGCGGGAATGATGAACATGCTGCTCGTCCTCGACGTCCACGACATCGGCACCGGCAAGAAGGAGTGGTGATGGTCGACCACCTCACCCTGATGGCGCTGGACGCCTTCCTGATCGCGGTGTTCTTCTCGTTCCTGTGGAAGCAGGAGAAGAAGGAGCGCACGGTCTACTTCTGGAAGGTGTTCGGGGCGCTGATGCTCGGGGCGATCCTGCTCGGGTGGCTGATGTACCCGTTCCCCCGCAGCTGAGGGACGGCCGGACGGGTGCGCGATGCACGCGCCGCGAACCCTCTCCCTGGTCATGACCGTGGTTCTCTCGATGGCGTACCTGTACCTCGGCACCCGGCCGCAGAACCCCGAGCCGTTCAGACACGTCTCCGACAAGCTTCTCCACGCCGGCGCGTACGGCGTGCTCGCGGCGACGGCCGCCGACGCCGCGGCGGTGATGGGTCTGGCGCTCGCCCCGGCGATCGGCTGGGGCTACGCCGTGGGTCACGGCGTCCTGCTCGAATTGGTGCAGCTTCACACCCCCCCGCGCACGGCCGAGGGGGGCGATGTGCTGGCCGATGCCGCCGGCGCGGCGCTCGGCGCCGCGGCGCTGGCGGTGTGGAGACAACGCCGGTGAGGCTCTTCATCGTGGCCGGCGAGGCGAGCGGCGACCTTCACGCCGCCAACCTGCTCCGCGCGCTGCAGCGCCGGGGAGCCGGGGTCGAGGCGTTCGGGGTCGGCGGCGAGCGCTTGCGCGCGGCCGGCCTCGAGTGCGTCGCCCGCAGCGAAGAGCTCTCGGTGATGGGGCTGGCCGAGGTCGTCCGGGAGCTGCCGCGCCTGTCGCGCCTCGCGCGCCGCGTGCGCGTCGCCGCGCTGGCGCGCCGCCCTGACGTGGCCGTCCTGGTCGACTCGCCCGACTTCAACCTGCCGCTGGCGCGCCGCCTGCGGCGCGCGGGCATCCCGGTGGTGGTCTACGTCTCGCCGCAGCTCTGGGCGTGGCGGTCCGGCCGGGTGCGGCGGATCCGCCGCGACGTCCGGCGGGTGCTGTGCATCCTCCCGTTCGAGGTCGCCTTCTACGCCGCGCACGGGGTCGCGGCCGAGTACGTCGGCCACCCCCTGGTGGACGAGTTGGCGCCGGTCATGGCGGCGATGCCGCCGCGAGCGCCCAGCACGCTCGCGCTGCTGCCAGGGTCGCGGTGGCACGAGGTCGAGACCCTGCTGCCGACGATGCTTGCGGCTGCCGCATCCCTGCGCAACGAGATCGGGGACCTCCGCGTCCGCCTGATCGCGGCGCCGGGCCTGGAGCGCGGGCGGCTCGCGGCGCGCCTGGCCGGTGCCCCGGCGGCGGTCGAGGTCGTCACCCAGGATCGCCACCGTGCCCTGGCGAGCTGCGCCGCCGCCATCGTCGCGTCGGGCACGGCGACACTGGAGTGCGCGCTGCTCGACGTCCCGATGGTCGTCGGCTACCGCCTGCACGCGCTCTCCTACGCGCTCGCGGCCACGCTCGTGCGGGTGCCGCACGTGGGGCTCGTCAACCTCGTGGCGGGGTCGGAGATCGCCCCCGAGGCGGTGCAGCGGGAGTTCACGGTGGGGCGCCTCGTGGCGGAGGCGCGCGGGCTGCTCGGGGCCGGCGGCCAGGCGCAGCGCGCCGGGCTCGCCGAGGTCCGCCGCCGGCTCGGCGGCGAAGGGGCGAGCGAACGGGCGGCCGCGGCGGTGCTGGCGGTTGCGAGGGAGGCGGCATGAGCGCGTTGCGCCGGATCTTGAAGATGCTGCGCCCCCACTCCGCCTGGGTGGTCGCGGCGGCCCTCGCGATGGCCGGAGTCGCCATCGCGACCGTGTTCATGGTCTTCCTGATCGGACCGATCTTCGACACGGTCCTCGGGGCGCAACTGCCGATCCCGGGGCTGGTCGCCCCGGCCGGGGCGGCTGCGGGCGCGCACTCTCGCGTCGCCGTCGAGCAGCTCGGTTTCGCCAAGGACCTCAAGGCCTGGTTCGAGGGCGCGAAGGATTCGTTGCGGCGCTTCCTGCCCAGCGACGCCATCGCCATCCTGTTGCTCGGGTTCCTCTCGGTGCTCGCCAAGAACGTCTTCACCTATTTCGGCCACTATGCGATCTACCACGCCGGCCTGGCGACGATCAAGGACTTGCGGGACCGCTTGATGGACCGGCTGCTCGCCCAGTCGGCGGTGTACTACCAGAAGCAGCCGAGCGCGGTGCTGATGTCGCGGATCACCAACGACGTCGAGCGCATCACCGAGGTGATCTCCGACCGCCTCTCGGACCTGGTGCAGGACTCGTTCACCGTGGTCGGCATGGTGGCGCTCGTGCTCTCCCTCAACTTCCGGCTCGCGGTCGCCGTGCTGATCGGCGCGCCGATCTTCCTCTGGCCGATCGCGACGTTCGCGCGCAAGCTCCGGCACCGATCGCACCAGAGCCAGGAGCGCCTCGGCGAGATGAACTCGGTCGTGGACGAGGTGCTCAAGGGCTACCGGGTCGTGCAGGCGTTCGGCATGGAGGCGTTCGAGGCGGCCCGGTTCCGCGAGTCGACGCGCCGGCACTTCCGGGCCAACCTCAAGGCGCGCAAGGTGCTGGCGCTCAACGCCCCGGTGATCGAGGTGATCGGGGCGGCGGGGATCATGGGGCTGCTCCTGTACGCCCACCGGCTCATCAGCTCGGGGACGATGAGCACCGGGGCGTTCGCGTCGTTCCTCCTCGGGCTGTACTCGCTGTACACGCCGATCAAGCGCCTCACCAAGGTCAACATGGCCCTCCAGGGGGCGGTGGCCGCCGGGGAGCGGGTGTTCGCGGTCATCGACGAGCCGGTCGAGGTCAAGGATCGGCCCGGCGCCCACGCGCTCGCCGGCGTGAGCCAGGGGATCACCTTCGAGGGCGTCTCGTTCGCGTACGAGCCCGACAAGCCCGTGCTGCGCGGCCTCGACCTCGTGGTCCCGGCGGGCAGGGCGCTCGCCCTCGTCGGCGCCTCGGGCGCGGGGAAATCCACGGTGGCGCAGTTGCTGCCGCGCTTCTGGGACGTCCAGGACGGCCGCATCGCGATCGATGGGACGGACATTCGCGATCTGACGCTCGTGTCGCTGCGCGGCAGCATCGGCCTCGTCACCCAGGAAACCGTCCTGTTCAACACCACGGTGGCCGCCAACATCGCGTACGGACAGAGCACGGTCGACCCCGAGCGCCTGCGGGCGTGCGCGCGGGCGGCGTTCGCCGAGGAGTTCATCCTCGAGTTTCCCGAAGGCTTCGACACGGTGATCGGCGAGGCCGGCACCCGCCTCTCGGGGGGGCAGCGGCAGCGGATCGCGGTGGCGCGGGCGCTCTACAAGGACCCGCCGATCCTCGTCCTCGACGAGGCCACCTCGGCGCTCGACGCCGAAGCCGAGGGGATCGTGCAGCGCGCCATCGAGAACCTGATGAAGGGCCGCACCGCGCTCATCATCGCCCACCGCCTCGCCACCGTGCGCAACGCCGACTCGATCGCGGTGATGGAGGAAGGGCGGGTCGTCGAGCAGGGGACGCACGCCGAGCTGTTGGCCAGGGGCGGGGGGTATGCGCGCCTGGCGAACCTGCAAGGCATCACCGAATAGGCGCCGCCGATAGCGGACCGTCTGCTGCGTTGCGCTGCGCCGGTTCGCATCCTCACATAGCCTACGGCTATGCTCCGGTGCGACCGGCTTGCGCGCCTTGCATCCGGCCCACTCTCGGCGGCGCGGCTGCACGCCCCAAGCTTGGACGCCCTGCGGTCGGCGTGGTTGTTTCCAGTGTGGGGCGCGCCCGCCGGGCGCGCTTCTGTGTCTGTGCGCCCAGCATGGGCATCGGCTACCTGGTGTAAGTCCGGGAGGGAGGAGGTCGCACCGACCTGAGCGAAGCGCAAGGGCATGACCGCGAGGGAGTGTCCGGAGGA
>SCRJ01000126.1 GCA_004298115.1 Acidobacteriota bacterium | reverse complement strand
ACGGGGTGGAGCCAGACGAAGGACTACGCGCCGGCGGAGTTCTACCAGTACGACCAACCGTTCCTGGCGGGCGGCGGGATCGACTCGGGGTACGCGAAGGTGACGGTGAACTCGGGGAGTGGGGTGGTGGCGTACGCCTCGGTAATCGACCAGGCCACCGGCGACCCGACGACGATCAACATGAAGCGGTAGCGTTCGCCCAGGGCCGCCCGGCGGCGGGCGGCCCGGCGGCGAACGTCTACAGCTCGATCTGGGTCCCGAGCTCCAGGACCCGGTTGGGCGGGATGCCGAAGAACGCCGTCGCCGGGCGGGCGTTGCGCGAGAGGAACGAGAACAGCGCCTTGCGCCACCGCCACATGCGCGACGTTCCGGTGGTGAGCAGCGTCTCCCGCCCGAGGAAGAAGCTGGCGCTGGCGGGATCGACCCCCAGTCTGGCGGTTCTGGCCTGGAGCAGGAGCCTCGGGACGTTCGGCGTCTCCATGAAGCCGAAGCGCCCGAGAACCTGGTAGAAGCCGGATCCGGCGTCGTGGATCTCCAGGCGCTGCGCGGCGGGGACGAACGGCACGGCCTCGGTCCGCACCGAGAGCAGGATGACCTTCTCGTGCAGCACCTTGTTGTGCTTGTAGCTGTGCAGCAGGACCATCGGGGCGACGCCCGCGTTCGAGGTCATGAACACCGCCGTGCCGTAGACGCGGTGCGGGCTGTGCTCCTCCAGATCGGTCAGGAAGAGGTCGAGCGGCAGCGACTCGGCGGCGAGCTTGGCCGCGAGCTCGGCCCGCCCTCGCTTCCACGTCGTCATTACGGTGAAGATGATGGCGCCGACAGCCAGCGGGAACCAGCCCCCGGATCGGATCTTCGTCACGTTCGCCAGGAGGAACGTCAGATCGACGAGCAGGAAGATACCGATCACAAGGCCGGCGAGCCCCCGGCTCCAACCCCAGCGCTCGCGGGCGACGGCGTAGAGGAGCAGCGAGGTCGTGGCCATCGTGCCCACCACCGCGATCCCGTACGCGGCCGCCAGGTTGGTGGACTGTTGGAACGCGAGGACGAGGCCGCAGCACGCGACCATCAGCCCGGCGTTGACCTCCGGCACGTAGATCTGCCCCCGCGCCTTGTCGGACGTGTGCACGATGGTGAGGCGGGGCGAATAGCCGAGCTGGACGGCCTGCTGGGCGAGCGAGAAGGCGCCCGAGATCAACGCCTGCGACGCGATGATCGCCGCCGCCGTGGCGAGCAGGACCAGCGGATAGACCAACACCCCCGGTGCGAGCCGGTAGAACGGGTTGGCGTCCGCCGCCGGGCCCTCATGCAGGAGCAGCGCCCCCTGCCCGAAGTAGTTGAGCAGGAGGGCCGGGAAGACCGCGACGTACCACGCGGTGCGGATCGGCCGGATCCCGAAGTGGCCCATGTCGGCGTAGAGGGCCTCGACCCCGGTGATGCACAGGACGACCGCCCCCAGGATCAGGACCCCGTGCCAGTGGTACTGGCTCATGAACCGCACCGCCCACAACGGGTTCACGGCCTCGAGCACCTGCGGTTCGCGCATGATCCAGGGAACCCCCAGCGCGCCGATCACCACGAACCACACCAGCATGACCGGGCCGAACATCGCGCCGATCCGCGCCGTGCCGCGCTTTTGCACGGCGAAGAGTCCGACCAGGATGACGAGCGCGATCGGGACCACGAACGGCCGGAACACGGGCGTGGCGACCTCGAGGCCCTCGATCGCCCCGAGCACCGTGATGGCGGGCGTGATCATCCCGTCGGCCCAGAGCAGGGCTGCGCCGACGAGGCCCAGCAGGATCAGCGCGAGTCGCCCGCGCCGCGCCCGACCGCCGTTGCGCTTCGGCATCACCAGCGCCAGCAGCGCCAGGATGCCGCCGTCGCCGTGGTTGTCGGCCCGCATCACGAACGTCAGGTACTTGACCACGACGACCAGGGTGAGTGCCCAGAACACCAGCGACAGGATTCCGAGGGTGTTCGCGAGGTTGGACTCGATGCCGTGAACCGGGTTGAAGCACTCCCGGATCGCGTACAGCGGCGAGGTGCCGATGTCCCCGTACACGACTCCCAAGGCTCCCAACGCGAGCCGCGCCAGGTCCCGGCGGGAGGTGATCGTGGGGGCGTCGCCGTGGTCGGAAGCAGAGGTGGCGTCCGGGGTGCTCATCGCTGGCGATGAGACTATCACCCCCGCGCCCAGCTCGACGACCTGGGCCCGGGACCGAGGCACTTGAGAATATCTTGACCTGGCCGCCCCCCCGCTGATGCGTTCTTGACGCGCGGGGTGGCGGAATCATCCCTGCGTTCGGGGGGTCCGATGGCAATCAGGGAAGAAGTGAGGAGGAGAGGTCGGGGCGTCGGGGAGGGAAGTACGCGCGGGGTTGCGGTGCTCCTGACCGGGCTCGCACTGGCGGGGTGTGCGTTCATCGCTCCGGCCGCAGCCCAGCAGACCCTCTTCAACGTGCCTTCCGCGGATGTGCTGCCGGCCGGCAAGCTCTACCTCGAGGAGGACAACTTCTGGCGGCCGGGACGCCTGGAGGACACCTACGTCACCCTTCGAGCCGTCGCCGGGCTCGGGAGCGCCATCGAGGCTGGGGTGAACGTCGGCGGGTTGGCGGCCCAGGGGCGATCGGCCCCCGCCGCGATCCTGGCGGTCAAGTGGCAACCCGTGCACGCGTCGCGCTGGGCGGTCACCACGGGAATCAGCGGGCAGTTCTTCCTCCGCGGCAGCAGGGAAGGCTCTCCCTCGGCCCATGCGTACGCTCATGCGGCCTGGACACCGGGAGAGAAGACCCGGTTCACCGGGGGGGTCTGGTACGCCACCTCGGGGTACGCGGACGCCGGAGTCACGAAGGGTGTTCTTGGCGGCATCGAGCAGCGACTCAGCTCGACGCTCCTATTCCAGGCCGACTGGTATTCGGGGCGCAACGGGCTTGGCACCTTCACGCCCGGCTTCTCTTGGACGATCGAGCAGTGGGTCGTCTACGCGGGCTACTCGGTCAAGAACGGCGACTCCAACGGTAACGCTGTCTTGGTCGAGCTCGGTCGCTACTGGTGAAGCGGGCGCGGCGCATACGGTCCTTGACCTTTCCTTGATTCCGGCGGCGGGCGCCCTTATGCGCTCTTGACGTGGCCGGCGCTCGAATGCCGACGTTGGAGGTGCGGCGTGGACGTCGCGGTCGTCGTGCTCGTGTCGGTGCTGTTCGGCCTGACGGTCCGGATGGCGGACGCCGTGGACCGCCTGGGCGGCGGGAGGACGTCATGAACTGGCTCTACGTCATCGCCGGACTGATCGCGGTGGGGCTCGTGCTCTACCTGCTGGTCGCCCTGCTGAAACCGGAGGAACTCGGATGACCGCCGCAGCCGCGGTTCAGCTCGTACTCTACCTGGGCGTGCTCCTGGCGTTGGCCAAACCGCTCGGCATCTACATGGCGCGCGCCTACGAGGGCCGTCCCATGATCCTCGGCCCCGTGCTCGGGCCCGTCGAGCGCTTCCTGTACCGCATCGCGGGGGTGAAAGCCGACGACGAGATGGACTGGAAGCGCTACGCCCTGGCGATGCTCCTGTTCAACTTCGTGGGCTTCCTCCTGCTCTACGCCCTGCAGCGGCTGCAGGGGGGGCTGCCGCTCAACCCCGCCCGTCTCCCGTCAGTAGGTCCCGACCTCTCGTTCAACACGGCGATCTCGTTCGTGACGAACACCAACTGGCAGAGCTACTCGGGCGAGCAGACGATGAGCGACCTCACTCAGATGCTCGGCCTCGCGGTGCAGAACTTCCTCTCCGCCGCGTCGGGGATGGCGGTGCTGGTGGCGTTGGTCCGGGGGTTCGCGCGGCGCAGCGCCTCGACCGTGGGCAACTTCTGGGCCGACACGGTGCGGGGCACGCTCTACGTCCTGCTGCCGCTCTCGTTCATCCTCGCGCTCGCGCTCGTCTCCCAGGGCGTGGCGCAGACGTTCTCGGCGTCCAAGAGGGTCGCGCTCGTCGAGCCCGTGACCGTGACCTCGCCGAAGCTCGATGCCGCGGGCGCCCAGGTCAAGGACGCCCAAGGGAACCCGGTCACCGAGACCGTCACGGTGACGGGACAGACGCTCGCGCTCGGCCCGGCCGCGTCGCAGATCGCGATCAAGCAGCTCGGCACCAACGGAGGCGGGTTCTTCAACGTCAACTCGGCGCACCCGTTCGAGAACCCGACGCCGCTCTCCGGCTTCCTCGAGCTGGTCGCGATCTTGCTCATCCCGGGCGCCCTCTGCCTGACCTTCGGGGAGATGGTGCGCGACCGCCGCCAGGGCTGGGCGATCCTCGCCGCGATGGCCGTGATCCTGGCGGCCTTCGCCGCCGTCGACGTCGCCAGTGAGCAACGCGGCAACCCGCTGCTCGCCAAGCTCGGGGCCGACCAGCGGCCCTCGGCCACGCAGGGGGGCGGGAACATGGAAGGCAAGGAGGTGCGCTTCGGGCCTGTCGCCTCGGCGCTGTGGGCGACCGCCACCACGGCGGCATCGAACGGCTCGGTGAACGCGATGCACGACTCGTTCACACCGCTGGGCGGGCTCGCCCCGATGGCGCTGATGCAGATCGGCGAGGTCGTCTTCGGCGGCGTCGGCTCGGGGCTGTACGGGATGCTCGCGTTCGTCATCGTGGCCGTGTTCATCGCCGGGCTGATGGTGGGCCGTACGCCCGAGTACCTCGGCAAGAAGATCGGTTCGTTCGAGATGAAGATGGCTTCGCTCGTCATCCTCGTGCCGCCGGCCACCGTCCTGTTGGGCACGGCGCTCGCCGTCGCCACGGCGGCCGGCCGCGGGGGGACGCTCAACCCGGGGGCCCACGGCTTCTCCGAGATCCTCTACGCCTTCTCCTCGGCCGGCAACAACAACGGCTCGGCGTTCGCCGGGCTCTCCGCCAACACCCCGTTCTACGACTTCACGCTCGGCCTGGCGATGTTCTTCGGCCGCTTCTGGACCAAGATCCCGATCCTGGCGATCGCCGGCTCGCTGGCCGCCAAGAAGATGACGCCGGCCGGCGCGGGCACGCTGGCCACGCACACGCCGCTGTTCGTGGGCCTGCTCGTCGGGACCGTCATCCTCGTCGCCGCGCTGACCTTCCTCCCGGCGCTGGCCCTCGGACCCATCGTCGAGCACCTCCAGATGCTCGCGATGGCGCGATAGGAGGCCGACGATGCCAAGCCGAGTCCAAGCGCTCAAGCTGGCGGAACCCGCCATCGTGCGGCGGGCGATCGCGGAATCGTTCAAGAAGCTCGACCCCCGCCACATGGTGCGCAACCCGGTGATGTTCGTCACGGAGGTCGTCAGCGTCCTCACGACCTTCCTGTTCGTGCAGGCGCTGCGCGGCCAGGGGGAAGCACCCGCCGGCTTCACCCTGGCAATTTCGGTGTGGCTGTGGTTCACCGTGCTGTTCGCCAACTTCGCGGAGGCGATGGCCGAGGGACGCGGCAAGGCGCAGGCCGACGCCCTGCGCCGCTCGCGGCAGGAACTGGTCGCCAAGTTCCTCTCCGAACCCCGCCACGGGTCAGGGTGGGCGCCGGTGCCGTCGAGGATGCTCCACTCGGGCGACGTGGTGCTGGTCGACGCCGGGGATATCGTCCCCGGCGACGGCGAGGTGATCGAGGGGATCGCCTCGGTCGACGAGAGCGTGATCACGGGCGAGAGCGCCCCGGTGATCCGCGAATCGGGCGGCGATCGCAGTGCGGTCACCGGCGGCACGCGGGTGCTCTCCGACTGGCTGGTCGTGCGGATCAGCGCCGAGCCGGGCGAGACGTTCCTCGACCGGATGATCGGCATGGTCGAGGGCGCGAAGCGCCAGCGGACGCCCAACGAGATCGCCCTCTCGATCCTGCTGGCCGCGCTGACGATCGTCTTCCTGCTCGCGGTCGCGACGCTGCTGCCGTTCTCCCTGTACGCCGTGAAGGCCGCCGGCCAAGGGCAGCCCGTCACCGTCACCGTGCTTGCGGCGCTGCTCGTCTGCCTCATCCCGACGACGATCGGCGGGTTGCTCTCGGCGATCGGCATCGCCGGCATGGACCGCATGGTCCAGGCCAACGTGATCGCGACCTCCGGCCGGGCGGTCGAGGCGGCCGGCGACGTCGACGTGCTGCTTCTCGACAAGACGGGCACGATCACGCTCGGCAACCGGCAGGCGACCGCCTTCGTCCCCGCCCGCGGCGTGGCCGAGGAGGAGCTCGCCGACGCCGCCCAGCTCGCGTCGCTCGCCGACGAGACCCCGGAGGGCCGCAGCATCGTGGTGCTCGCGAAGGAAAAGCACGGCCTGCGCGGGCGCGAGGTCCACGGCCTCGGTGCGACGTTCGTGCCGTTCTCCGCGCAGACGAGGATGAGCGGCGTCAACCTCGACGGGCGCGAGGTCCGCAAGGGGGCGGCCGACGCGGTCGCCGAGTTCGTCCGCGAGCGCGGGGGAAGCGTCGGGGACGACGTGCGGGAGACCGTCGACGCCCTCGCCAAGTCGGGCGCCACGCCGCTCGTCGTCGCGGACGGCCCGCGTGTGCTCGGGGTGGTCCAGCTCAAGGACATCGTCAAGGGCGGCATCCGCGAGCGCTTCGCCGAGCTGCGTACGATGGGGATCAAGACCGTGATGATCACCGGCGACAACCCCCTCACCGCGGCGGCGATCGCGGCCGAGGCGGGCGTCGACGACTTCCTGGCCGAGGCGACGCCGGAGGCGAAGCTCCGCCTCATCCGGGAGCTGCAGACCGGCGGCCGCCTCGTCGCCATGACCGGCGACGGCACCAACGACGCCCCGGCGCTGGCCCAGGCGGACGTCGCCGTCGCCATGAACAGCGGCACGCAGGCGGCCAAGGAAGCCGGCAACATGGTGGACCTCGACTCCAACCCCACCAAGCTGCTCGAGGTCGTCGAGATCGGCAAGCAGCTCCTGATGACGCGCGGGTCGCTGACGACGTTCTCGATCGCCAACGACGTCGCCAAGTACTTCGCCATCATTCCGGCGATGTTCGTCGCCACCTACCCGCAGCTCGGGGCGCTCAACGTCATGCGCCTGACGACCCCGGCCTCCGCCGTGATGTCGGCCGTGATCTTCAACGCCCTGATCATCATCGCGCTGATCCCGCTGGCGCTGCGCGGGGTCGAGTACCGGCCGGTCGGGGCGGCGGCGCTGTTGCGCCGCAACCTCCTGGTCTACGGGCTCGGCGGCCTGGTGGCGCCGTTCGTCGGGATCAAGGCGATCGACCTGCTGCTGTCCGCGCTCCACCTGGTGTGAGGAGGGAAGTCATGCGCTCCCAGCTCCGTCCCGCCCTGGTCCTGCTCGTCGCGCTGCACGTGCTGACGGGTCTGGTCTATCCGCTCGCCGTCACCGGCGTCGCCCAGGTCGTCTGGCCGGCGGAGGCCGGCGGCTCCCTCGTCGCCGTGAACGGCCGGGCCCGCGGGTCGCGCCTGATCGGCCAGCCGTTCTCCTCGCCCGGCTACTTCTGGGGACGGCCGTCCGCCACGTCCCCCGTACCGTACGACGCCTCCGCGTCCTCCGGCTCGAACCTCGGGCCGACCAACCCCGCGCTGCTGGAGCTGGTGCGGGCGCGGATCGCGGCGCTGCGCGCGGCGGACCCGACGCTGAAGGGGCCGATCCCCGTCGACCTGGTGACCGCATCCGCGAGCGGCCTCGATCCCGACATCAGCGTCGCCGCCGCGCTGGTGCAGATCCCCCGAGTGGCCAGGGCGCGCGGCATCGGCGAGGCGGGCGTCCGCGCCCTGGTCGAGCGCCACGCGGTCGCCCCAACCCTGGGACTCCTGGGCGAGCCGCGCGTCAACGTGCTGCTGCTCAACCTCGCCCTCGACGCCGGCAGCGAACGTGGGCCGGGCGAGGTTCCCCGGCCGGGCGTCTAGAATTGGGGGACGGCCAACGAGATGAGCGAGCCACGGCGACCCGACCCCGACGAGCTGCTCGCGCGAGTGCAGGAGGAGGAGACGCGCAAGACGCAGGGGCGGCTCAAGGTCTTCTTCGGCGCCGCCCCGGGGGTCGGGAAGACCTACACGATGCTTGCGGCCGCCCGGGCGCTGCGTGCGGACGGCGTCGACGTCGCCGTCGGGTGGGTCGAGACCCACGGCCGGCGCGAGACCGAGGCGCTGCTCGAGGGCCTCGAGATCCTGCCGCGTCGCCAGCTCTCCTACCGCGGAACGCGGCTGGAGGAGTTCGACCTCGACCTGGCGCTGGAGCGGCGCCCGACGCTCGTCGTGGTCGACGAGCTCGCCCACACCAACGCCCCCGGCTCCCGCCACGCGAAGAGGTTCCGCGACGTCGAGGAGCTGCTGCGCGCCGGGATCGACGTCTACACGACGCTCAACGTGCAGCACCTGGAGAGCCTCAACGACGTCGTGGCCCAGATCACGGGCGTGACGGTGAGGGAGACGGTGCCGGACGCGGTCCTCGACCGGGCGACCGAGATCGAGCTGGTGGACCTGCCCGCCGAGGAGCTGCGCAAGCGCCTCGCCGAGGGCAAGGTCTACGTCCCGGAGATGGCCGGGCGGGCGGCCGAGAGCTTCTTCCGCGAGGGCAACCTGATCGCGCTCCGCGAGCTGGCGCTGCGCCGCACGGCGGAGCGCGTCGACGCCCAGATGCAGCGTTACCGGCACGAGCACGCGGTCCGGGCGACGTGGCCGACCGCGGAGCGGGTGCTGGTCTGCGTGGGACCCAGCCCCTACGCCATCCGCCTGGTCCGCGCCGCCAGGCGCATGGCGGCGCGTCTCCAGGCCGAGTGGGTGGCCGTGTACGTCGAGACCCCGTCGCACCTCCACCTCGCCGACGCCGACCGCGAGCAGCTCGAGCGGACGATGCGGCTGGCGGACCAGCTCGGCGCGGAGACCGCCAGGTTGACCGGCGGGGACGACGTCGAGGAGATCCTCGCCTACGCGCGGCGCCGCAACGTCACGAAGCTGGTCGTCGGCAAGCCGGCGGAACCGCGCTGGCGGACGCTCCTGCACGGCTCGTTCGTGGAACGTCTGGTCCGGGGCAGCGGCGATGTCGACGTCTTCGTCATCAGCGGAAAACCGGAGGACGACGTCGCGCGGGAGCCGGTCGCGGGCCGCACCCACAGCCGGTGGCCGGCGTACGGTTCCGCCGGGTTGGCGGTCGCGCTCTGCACGCTCCTCGCGGCGCTCCTCGCCGAGCGGCTCGCGCTCGCCAACATCATCATGGTCTACCTGCTGGGCGTCCTCGTCGTCGCGCTGCGGGCCGGTCGAGGTCCGGCCGTCCTGTCCTCGGTCCTGAGCGTCGCGGCGTTCGACTTCTTCTTCGTCCCTCCTCGCTACACGTTCGCCGTCGGCGACACCCAGTATGTCCTGACGTTCGCCGTGATGCTCGCGGTTGCGCTCGTCATCTCGAACCTCGCGGCGCGGGTGCGGGACCAGGCCGAGGCCGCACGGGCGCAGGAGCGGCGCACGGCCGCGCTGTACGCGGTCAGCCGCGCCTGTGCCAGCGCCGGGGAGACGTACGAGGTCGTGCGGGTCGCGGGCCGCCACCTCGCGGAGGTCTTCGAGGGCCAGGTCGCGATCCTTCTCCCGCATCGGGACGGGAGGCTGAAGGTCGCGTTCTCCGCGGACGCGGCGTTCGCCCTCGACCCGAAGGAGCTCTCCGTGGCGCAGTGGTGCCTCGACCACGCCCAGCCTGCGGGCCTGGGCACGGCGACGCTCCCCGGCAGCGCCGCCCTCTACCTCCCCCTCCTCGTCGCCCGCGGCGCCGTGGGGGTGGTCGGCATCAGCCGGGGACGGGCCGCGCTCGACTCCGAGCGGGTGCACCTCCTGGAAGCGTTCGCGAGCCAGATCGCGCTGGCCGTCGAGCGTACGAACCTGGCCGCCCAGGCGCAAGTGGCCCTGTTGCTGGCGGAGACGGAACGGACCCGAAGCGCGCTGCTGGCCTCGGTGTCGCACGACCTGCGGACGCCGCTGGCGGCGATCGCCGGGGCTGCGAGCACGCTGCTGCGGGACTCCGGATCGCTGCCGCCCGAGACCCGGCGCGAGCTCGTGCAGTCGATCAACGACCAGGCCGGGCGCCTGAACCGGTTCATCGGAAACCTGCTCGACATGACGCGGCTCGAAGCCGGCGCGATCAACATCCGCAAGGATTGGCAGCCGGTCGAGGAGGTGATCGGCGCCGCGCTCGGGCAGCTCGAGGGACGGCTGGCCGGACGCGAGATCCGCACGCGTCTCCCGGACTCGCTGCCGCTCGTTCCCCTCGACACGACGCTGGTCGGCCAGGCCCTGGTCAACGTCCTCGAGAACGCCCTCAAGTACACGCCCCCCGCCACGCCGATCGAGATCTCGGCGCGGGTCGAGGGCACGTGGCTGATCGTCGAGGTGGGCGACCGCGGCCCCGGGCTCGCGGCCGGCGAGGAGCTCCGCGTCTTCGAGAAGTTCTACCGTCACGCCTCGGAAGACGGACAGCCAGGGGCCGGTCTCGGCCTCGCCATCGCCAAGGCGGTCGCGGCGGCGCACGGAGGCCGGATCACCGCCGCAAACCGGCCAGGCGGGGGCGCGGTGTTCTCGCTGGCGCTGCCCCTCGGAGGGCCGCCGCCCGAGTTGCCCGCCGAGGCCCGGCGCGATGCTACGATCACCTGAGAGTCGAACCGGAGAAAGGCTCCAGTCATGGTCTCCGCCGAGCCCCTCGTCTTGATCGTCGACGACGAAACGCCGATCCGGCGCTTCCTCCGGGCGAGCCTCGCCGGGGAAGGGTGCCGCGTCGCGGAAGCCGCGACGGCGGCGGAGGCGCTCGAGAAGGTCGCGTCCCTCCGCCCGGATGTCGTCGTCCTCGACCTCGGTCTGCCCGACCGCGACGGCAGCGAGGTGATCCGCGAGGTGCGCGAGTGGTCGCAGGTGCCGATCGTGGTCCTCTCGGTGCGCGACCGCGAGAACGACAAGGTGGCGGCCCTGGAAGCGGGCGCCGACGATTACCTCACGAAGCCGTTCGGGGTCGGGGAGCTGATGGCCCGCCTGCGGGTCGCGCTGCGGCATGGGTCGGCCGCCGGGGGCGGCGCCGAGGAGCCCGTCTTCGCCAGCGGCGACCTCCGCGTGGATCTCACCCGCCGCCAGGTGTTCGTGGGGGCGCGGGAGCTGCGCCTCACGCCGATCGAGTACAAGCTCCTCGCCGTCCTGGTGAAGAACGCGGGGAAGGTCCTCACCCACCGCCAGCTCCTGCATCAGGTCTGGGGCCCCGAGTACGGGGACGAGAACCACTACGTGCGCGTGTACGTTGCCCAGCTGCGGCACAAGATCGAGGAGGACCCGGCGCGCCCGCGCTACCTGCGCACCGAGCCCGGCGTCGGCTACCGCCTCGTCTCGGAGTGACCCGTGGCGCCCGCGGCGGCCGTCGCGGTGGCGGACCGTCGCACGTTTCCGGCCACGGACCACGTCTTGCCTCTGCGCTGCTCCGACCCGTGAGACAATCCCACGCACGGAGGCGGCCATGGCGTTTCGCGACCTGCGCGACTACCTGAAGGCGCTCGAGGGCGCGGGCGAGCTGCGGCGCGTCACGGCCGAGGTCTCGCCGCTCCTCGAGATCACCGAGATCGCCGACCGCGTCGTCAAGAAGCAGGGCCCCGCCCTGCTGTTCGAGCGCGTGACCGGGGCGGCGATGCCGGTGGCGATCAACCTGTTCGGCTCGGTCCCGCGCGTCATGCGCGCGCTCGAGGTCGGCTCGTGGCAGGAGTGGTCCGACCGCCTCGACTTCTTCCTCGAGCCCAAGGCGCCGACCTCGCTGCTCGACAAGGTGCGGACGCTGCCGAAGCTCGCCGAGGTCGCGGGGATCTTCCCCAAGGTGGTCAAGGACGGGCCGGTGCACGAGGTCGTGAAGACGGACGAGCGGGTGGACCTGAACGAATTCCCGGTGCTGCAGTGCTGGCCCGAGGACGGCGGTCGCTTCTTCACGCTGACGAACGTGATCACGAGGGACCCGGCGAGCGGCGGGCGCAACTGCGGGATGTACCGGCTGCAGCTGTACGACCGCAACACGACCGGGATGCACTGGCACTTGCACCACGACGCGGCGCGCATCTTCCGCGACACCAGCGCCGCGGGTCGGCGCACCGAGGTCGCGGTCGCGTTCGGGGGCGATCCGGCGACGATGTTCGCGCCGGCGGTGCCGCTGCCGCCGGGGATCGACGAGATGCTGTTCGCCGGGTTCGTGCGCCGCGAGTCGGTCGAGATGGTGCGCTGCGTCAGCGTGGACCTCGAGGTGCCGGCGCGCGCCGAGCTCGTGCTCGAGGGCTGGGTGGACCCGGACGAGCGGCGGCGCGAGGGGCCGTTCGGCGACCACACCGGCTTCTACTCGCTCGCGGACGACTACCCCGTCTTCCACGTCACCGCGGTCACACACCGGAAGGACGCGATCTACCCCACCACCATCGTCGGGCGCCCGCCGATGGAGGACTGCTACATGGGGTACGCGATCGAGCGCATGTTCCTGCCGCTGATGCGGAAGATGCTCCCCGAGGTGGTGGACTACCACATGCCGTTCGAGGGGGTGTTCCACAACCTCATGATCGTCGCGATCGACAAGCGCGTCCCGCAGCACGCCCGCAAGGTGATGCACGGGATCTGGGGCCTCGGGCAGGCGACGTTCACCAAGGTGATCGTCGTGGTGGACGCCGACGTCGACGTCCAGGACCCGGCCGAGGTGGCGTGGCGCGCCCTCGGGAACATCGACCCTCGCCGCGACCTCGAGTTCGTCTCGGGCCCGGCGGAGACGCTCGACCACGCCTCGGCGATGCCGTGGTGGGGGAGCAAGGTCGGGATCGACGCCACGCGCAAGTGGCCGAGCGAGGGGTTCGCCCGCCCGTGGCCCGGCGACATCGTGATGAGCCCTGAAGTGAAGGCGAAGGTCGACGCGCTCTGGAGCCGGCTGGGCATCGGGACGTGATGGATTGTGCCCCTCCATCGTACACTTCAGTGTGACCGTCGAGAATTGTGCCAGCGCTCGCCCCACGTGATGAACGCGAAAGGAGTCAGCCATGCGATCGTCGTCTTGGGCCGTGGTCGTCTGGTCCGTTCTGGGGATGGGCGTCGCGGCGCTCACCCGCGCCGACTGCCCTGACCCGGTTGGGCGGTGGCCCGTGGCCGTGCAGGCGGTGGCAGCGGCCGGGACGACGGCGTACCTCGGCAGCGGCTCGACGCTGATCGTGCTCGACGTCTCGAACCCGGCGACCCCATCTGCGATGGGCAGCACGGTCGTGCCGGCAACGATCGACAGAATCGCGGTCTCGGGGAGCTTCGCCTACGTCGCGGCCGACTCCGCGGGACTGCGGGTCCTGGACGTGTCGGACCCCGCGCACCCGGTCGAGGTTGGGCACGCCGATGGGTTGGCCTCCGACGTCGCGGTTTCGGGCACGTACGTGTACGTCTTCGACTCAGGCGGCCTGAGCATCTCCGACGTCAGCAACCCGGCGAGTCCAGTCCGGGTGGGTTCGTGGCACGGACCTTTCGCGCCCCTTTCCCCCGGAAGGGTGGTCGTGAGCGGTGAGTTTGCCTACGTCGGAGGCCAGGACGACCTCGGATGGGCGCTCTACGCGGTTCGCGTCTCCGATCCCGCCCATCCCGTCGCGGTGGGCAGCTACCGCGGACCGACGGAGCGCGGGCACCCAGTTTTGACGGACCTGGCGCTGGCCGGCAACCTCCTCTTTGCAACCGAGGCCGGCTATTCAGAGGTGTATGAGACGACATCCATGGACGTTCTCGACGTTTCGAACCCGGCCTCGCCGACCTGGCTCGGCGGGTATGGCCACAGCTACAGTCCAAGCGGTTATGCCGTCGCGACGAGCGGCCCGTCGGTGTTCCTTGCCTATTCCAGCCAGCTCGACGTGATCGGTATCGCCGATCCTCGCAACCCGGTGCTGACGAGTGCGCAACCGCTGAACGCCGGAGTGGCACCCGCGGCGATTGCGGTTGCCGGCCACCGCGTGCTCGTGGCCGACCGGGAAGGCGGGCTGTACCTGTTCGACGACTCGGCGTGCGGGGCGAGCGGGTGCTCGCTCGCGTGCACCCCGGTGGTGCCCGCGAGCGCGGTGGCCGGCGCTCCGGTCGCCTTCCTTGGCGGCTTCCTGCAGGGCGGGTGCACGGGGACGCCGACGTTCGACTGGGACTTCGGCGACGGGTCGGCCCACTCGAGCGAGCAGAACCCGAGCCACGCCTACCCGTTCGGTGGGGCGTTCCGGTGGTCCGTGGCGGTGACCCTCGCCGGGGCGAGCTGCGCCACGTCCGGGACGATCTCGGTCGCCTCGAGCCTCGCGCCGATCAGCGCGCCGGGGGCGTACGCCTACGTCGTGCCGACCTCGGCGCACAAGCCCGGCTACAACGGCACGAACTGGGTGACGGACCTCGTGCTCACGAACCCCGGCCTGACCGACACGGTGGCTCGCGTCTACTTCATCAAGGGGGGACGCGACAACACCGGCAGCCCGGCCCGTCCGGTGATCGTCCCTCTCCGGCGGTCGCTCAGGCTGTCGGACGTGGTGGCGAGCACGTTCTCCGAGAGCAGCGCGTCGGGAGCGATCCTCGTCGGCTCGGACGTGCCGCTGATCGTCACGTCGCGGACGTACAACGATGCGCTCGCCGGGACGTACGGGCAATTCGTGCCGGGGATCCCGCTCGGGCAGGCGGTCGGTCCCGCGACGACCGCGTGGCTGACCGGCCTTTCCCAGTCGGCGAGCGATACCCTCGGGTTCCGCACCAACATCGGGGTGGTCAACGCCGGTGCGCAGCACGTGCAAGTTCAGATCGCGCTGTACGGGGGCGACGGGTTCTTCCTCGGGAGCAAGTCTGTGGACCTCAACCCGTACGACTTCCAGCAGGTCGACAAGGTCTTCGCCGGGCTGGCAGCGTCCGGGGTGGACGACGGCTACGCCGTGGTGTCGTCGGCCACGCCGGGCGCCGTGCTGTTTGCGTACGCCTCGGTGATCGACAACGGGACCGGAGACCCGATCGCGGTTCCGGCGAGCGTGCCGCCGACCGTGCCGTAGGCGGCGCGGCGCGCGGTCGTCGTCTTGCGCCGCCGGCCCGACATGACCGGCGTGTTCGCTCCGGGCTGTATACTTTCGCCCGATGGGACCGACGCGCGGGGGTAGCTCCGCACTCCTCGATGCGGTGTCCGAGCGGGGGTGGCGGCTGGCACGGTTGGGTGACTCGGCCGTCTCGCTCCCGCCGTGCGATCTCGACACCGCCCTGCGCATGGCGCTCGACCTCGCCGGCGAGCCGTGCGGCGAGCGCGACGTCGAGAAGTGGCACGAGCCGCTCCTTTTCGAGGCGAAGCGCCGGCTGTACCCGGAGACGTTCCCGGCGCCGAGCCCCGCCGTCGCGACCGTCGCGGGGTTCTTCGTTCCGCTCGCGAAGGCGGTGCTCGCCGAGCAGGAGCGCCGGGGGGAAGGGATCGTCGCGCGCCTGCCGTTTCGACCCCTCGACGACGACGAGATCGCGCGCTGGCCCTCCGGCGAGGAGTACCGCCGGATGCTGCGCCACATCGAGGACGACTGGGTCCTCGTCTGTCTCGCAATGGTCCAGGCGTGGCAGGGATTCTCCACATACGAGCACGTCCTGGGCGTCGCCGGGCTCTCGCTCTGGATCGGACGCCAGCTCGCGCGGGTGGTGCCGGTGGACCTGCCGCTGCTGCACGGCGCCGCGGTGGGCCACGACATCGGCAAGTTCGGCTGCGTCGGGGACGAGGTGCGCCGGATCCCCCGGCTGCACTACTACTACACCCACACCTGGTACCAGGACCGCGGCCTGCTCAGCATCGGCCACATCGCGACCACGCACTCGGTGTGGGACCTGGAGCTGGTGCGGTTGCCGGTCGAGACGTTGCTGCTGATCTACGCCGACTTTCGCGTCAAGGAATCGTCGGGGCCGGGCGAGGGGATGGGGATCATCTCGCTGGCCGAGTCGTTCGCCACGATCCGCGACAAGCTCGAGAACCTGGACCGGGAGAAGATCCGGCGTTACCGCGGCGTCTACCGCAAGCTGCGCGACCTCGAGGAGTACCTGCAGTTCCTCGGTGTCGAGCTGAACCCGCCCGGCTTCGACTGCCCGACCCCGGCGCGGCCTTCGTGCCCGAAGGAGCTCGACATCGTGGCGGTGCTGGCCGGACGGGAGCGGCCCGACGCGGTGGCGCTCGCGACCGGGCGCAACGTCGCGACGATCCGCCGGCTGCTGGTCACGGCCCACAACCTCGGCGTCATGGAGCGGCTGCGCGACCTGCCGGCGCTGCGCGCCCTGCTCGAGGAGGCGCGCTCGTTCGAGAGCTGGCGCGACCTGCGCACCTACCTGACGATCCTCGGCGAGTATGCCCCCGCGTTGTCGCGGGAACAGAAAGCGCTCGCCTTCGACTTCTTCATGGCGCTTCTCGGGCACCGCGACGACGACATCCGCTACCACGCCGCCAACGGGGTCGGCGACCTGCTTGCCGGCCGCGAGGACTTCTGGCGCAAGGACCTCCCCGACGGCATCGTGCTCCGGCCCGAGCGCGTGATGCTCGACGAGCTCGGCCGGGTCCTCGCCCTGCTCGACCTCGCGAAGGCGGAGTCGGAAGACGACATGGCGGCGACCGAGCGCGTGCTGTACGCCGTGCCGATCGTGCTGCGGCGCCTCCTCCGCCGTGCCGAGCCCGACCTCCGGCGTCAGGCGTGGGAGCGGATCAAGGCCAGCTTCGAGGGCCGCCTCGGCGACCAGCGGCCGCTCGTCGGGCTGTACGTCTGCGAGGCGCTGGAGGTGTGCCTGGAGCACGTTTCGGCGCCGGACCGGCCGGGGCTCGCCGCGTTCGCGACGGCGTGGTGTGAGCACCCGGTGGCCGCGACGCGGCTGATGGCGTGGCGCCTGCTCCTCGCGCTCGCTCGCGACGCCGAGGGGCGACCGGAAGCGCTGGCCGACCTCGCCGGGCGCGTCGAGACCCTCGCCGAGCGCGTGGGGGGCAAGTACTCGGTGGCCGAGCTGTTCCTGCTCCAGGAGCTGGCGGATGCCTGCGCGCTGCCGCAGGTCGCGGAGCTGAGCCGGAAACTGAGGCTCGAGGGGCGCGACCCCGTTCGCGAGGTGTTCCTGCGCAACCTCAAGAGCCGTGTGGACTGGGTCGAGAAGAAGGTCAACTGCAATTACCTGATCTCGGCCGCGAACGCGCGCCACGCCGAGAATCGCGACCCGGGCTCCTACTTCGCCAACGAGGTCGCGTCGCACTTCGCGAACCTGCTGAAGGTAAGCCGCGTCGAGGGCACGCGCTTCCACGCCGGCCGTTGCCTGCTCGAGCTGCTGCCGCTGCTGACGGTGCCGCAGCGCAACGACCTCATGGTCGAGCTGCTGCGCTCGCTCGAGCTCGACCTCGAAGCGGTCACGCGCTACATTCCGCGGTTCCTGGCCGCGGTGCTCGCGAGCCTCCCCGACCAGGAGTTCTTCGAGGGCCTGGAAGATGTCGAGGTCAACGTCCGGCGGGGGAGCGAGGCGCTGCAACGCCTCCTCCTCCAGACGGTGGGGTGGCTCCTGCTGTCGCTCCAGGCCGGCCGCCTCAAGGGTGAGGTGCTGCACCGCCTCGCCGGGATGCTGCTCGGCTCGCTCGCCGAGTCGCGCTCCTCGACGGCCGTCGAAGGGTTCGCGCAGATCGCCATGGTGCTCGAGCGCCTCGCGGAGCGGCGGGACGACGGCCGCCTGCGCGCCTTCCTCCTCTTGGCGAGCAAGAAGTTCCTGGCGCTGATCACTCACCGGCCCGGGGATCGGGTGCGCTACTTCCTCGTCGGGTCGGCGCTCAACCACCTCGACCGGGCGATCGCCACGCTGCACCCGGCGCTGCGGTTTCCCGAGCACCCGACGGTCGCGTTCATCCCCGGCACCTACGACCCGTTCACCAGCGCGCACCAGGCCGTCGTGGTCAAGGCCCTCGAGAGCGCGTCCGAGGCGGTCGTGCAGATGGACGACTACTCGTGGCGCAAGCACGCGTTGCCGCGTCAGCTCAGGGAGGAGCTGGCGTGGATGGCGCTGGCCGCGATGCCCGACGCGTACCTGGCGCCGTTCCGGCCGCCCGTGAACCTTGCGCGCCCCTCGGGGGTGCGGCAGCTGCGCCACGCGTTCGGCGGCCGCCAGCTGCTCCTCGTCGTCGGCTCGGACGTCCTCGCCGGTGCCAGCGCCTACGCCGACGGCGCCGGCGAGATCTGGGACATCCCGCACGTCGTGGTGATGCGCGATGACGCGCAACCCGAAGGGCTGCTGGACCGGATCGGCGGCTTCCGGGGCGGAGTGGCGGTGGTGCCGGTGTCGGAGCAGGCGCGCGGGGTGTCCTCCACCGCGCTGCGGTCGGCGCTCGACCGCCGTGGCGACCTGGAGGCGCTCTGCCACCCGCTGGTGGCCCGCACGTTGCTCGACCGGCGGCTGTACGTGAACTACCCGGCGTACAAGCAGCAGGTGCCGGCGCCGGACGACCGGATCGCGTGCGGCGACGAGAGCGTGACCGGGCTCGACGGCCTGCGCCGGGTGGCGGAGATCGCCGCGGAGCGCCTGGCCGCGGCGGTCCGCGACGGGGTGACGGTGTGCACGCTCGAGGGGGGCGGCGGCGCAGACCCGCAGCAGAACGCGTCCGTCACGTGGCGCAACGTGTCGGCGGCGGCGCTGCCGGTCGTCCTGGGAGACGAGAGGTTGGCACTCGCCGGGAGCGCGCGGCTTCTCGGCGAGGGCGCGCTCGTCGAGAGCATCGACGCCGCCGGGACGGCGGAGAACGGCGCGGTGCTGCAACGGTTGCTCTCCGAGGCGCTCGGCCGCTGGCTCGATGCCGGGCTGCTCTTCGGCCTGGTGCCGCTCGACGGCGAGGGAGGTGCGCTCTCCGGCGCGCTGCAGCGGCTGGGGGCGGCACTCCCCGCCAGGGGCGGAACGGCGGCGGCCGACGAGCTCGCGGTCCTGCGCCTCGAAGACCCGCTCGTGCTGGTGTGGGATGTCGAAGGCGTGCTGCAACCCCCGTACGCGGCCGCCCCCGCGGTGCGGCGGGCGCTCGCCGGCGGCCGCACCGCGATCGCCGAGTTCTTCGCGGCCATGGCGCCGGGCAACGCGCTGCTCCACCTCCACGAGGAGCAGCTCAAGCGGCGGGTCGTGCAATGGGCGATCGAGATCCTGGGCGACCAGCCGGCCGGAAGGCACTGGGTGACCCTCGGCCTCGGGCGCCAGTTCTCGCGCGACATCGTGGGGAACTGCCCTACGCTCGCGGTCGACCTCGAGCGCTTCCTGACCTGGCAAGGGTACGAGGGGGGGACGTTCCCTCTCGTCGGCAGCCCGACGCTGGAACTCCAGCTCGCAGTCGCGCGGGAGTTGGCCCGCAACGCCCTCGTGCTCGCCCCATTCCTCGACAGCGCCGATGCGGTGGTGCAGCTGAGCGAGGCGGCGCAGGCCGTCGGCCTGGCGGTGCGGGAGGTGCTGATCGGCGTGACCAGCGCCGCGGTGCGCGCAACGCTCGAGCTGCGCGGCATTCCCCATCGTTGCGGCGTGGTCGTGCCCGGTTGGCAGGGCGTGTTGCGCGAGAGCGCGATGGCGCCGTACGTCGGTGGCTGGAGCATCGTGGGGCGGGACCCGTTGGAGATCGGATCGCTGCTGCCGTCGCTCAACGACTGCCTGCCGTACCATCACCCGCATCACCTCGGCCTGGCGGGTTCCGACGCGCTCGACTTCTCGCGCCTGGCGCTCCACCAGGCCCGGGCGCTCCTCCTCGCGCTCGAGGAGACGTTCCGCGAGCGCGAGGGGCGGCTGCTGGCGGTGCAGGACCTCAGCGCCGTCGTGCGCACGCCGAGGTGTCCGCCGATGCCGCAGGGCTTCCTCCCGCCGCGGGACCGCTTTCCCAGCGATCTGGTCGCCGAGGACATCGAGGCGCTGGCGCGGTTGCATCCGGAGACGCACGCCGCCCACCGCGGGCGCTGGAGGGAGCGGTGAAGCTCTTCGGCCAGGGCAGGGCGGCGGTTGCGGACGACCCCGCCACGGCCGGGCGTCTCGGTTGGGGCGTCCGCCGGCGGTCGCGGCCCGATCCGGAGCTGATCCTGGCGCCGCGGGAGGGGGACCCGCGTCGCGAGCCCTGGGTCGCGCCGCCGTGGCACCGGCCGGCGCTCGGGCTCGAAACGCTCCGCCGGGGCTCCGCCCGGCAGCCGAACTGGACGTACCTGGCCGGGGCGCCGGGGGTGGCGCGCGAGCTCGCGAGACTCGCCGAGCCGGCCGGCCCGCGCGGGTGGTCGGTCGGTCTCGCCGGCCTCGGCAGGGTCGGAGGGGTGGCCGCGACGATTCTGGCCGCGACGCCAAGCCGGACGTCGGGCGTTCGCGAGCTGGTGATCCACGACGTCGACGCCGCGAACCAGCAGCGCTGGCTCCTCGAGCTCGGCTCGATCGCGCGCTGGCGCGGGCGCGGCGAACTCCCGCTGGTGCGGGCCGGCGGACCGCAGGAGATCTTCGAGCGCTGCGACGCCTTCCTGTTCGCCGCCACCGACGGCGTGCCCCCGCTCGGCACCCAGGGTGAGGTCCGCCTGGTGCAACTGGCGCCCAACCGCGCGATCCTGCGCGGCTTCCTCGCCGAGGCCCGGCGGGCCGACTTCGCCGGGCTGTTCCTTATCGTCTCCGACCCGGTGGAGTGGCTGGCCCAGGCGGCGTTCTTCGACAGCAACTCGGACCGCTCGGGGCGGTTCACCGGCGCCGGGCTCGCGCCGGAGCGGGTCGCGGGCCTCGGCCTCGGCGTGATGTGGGGGCGCGCCCTCGCGGCGGCACGGCGCAAGGGATGGGGCGAAACGATCGCCAGGAGAGGCGCAGCCTTCGGGCCGCACAGCGCCGAGGTGGTCGCGTTCGACGACGTCGCGAGGCCGGATCGGCAGCGGTCGGAAAGACTGAGCCGTGCGGCGCGGGAGTGCAACCTCAAGGTTCGCGGCCTCGGACACCTGCCCTACGTCGGGCCGGGGGTGTCGTCGGTCGGGCTGATGGTGCCGCCGCTGCTGGCCGGCCGCGAGGTGCTCGCGAGCGTGTTCGTCGACGGAATCTACTTCGGCGCACCGGCGCGCCAGGCGTGGGGACTCTACCCTACGACCCGGCGGATGGCGGACGAGGTGTGGAGCGCGCTCGGGAACCTCCACGCGCGGTTGCGGGCGCAGGCGCGGGCGCTGGGCCTGCTTTGGGAGTAGCGGCCCCCCGGCCCGACCCGGCGCCGCGCGTGGCGCCAGGCGGGGCGGACCCGCTGCCGTGCAGGGAGGGCGCCGGTCGGGCTTCCCCGACCGTCGCCGTGCCCCGGGAGGAGCGATGAGGATGAACGAACCTTACTTTCACCGCCGCCCATGGCACCTTGCCCGCCACATGGTCTCCGGGGTGTTCGCGCTCCTCCCGCTGGCCGTCGGGACGCTCGGGCTCGGCATGGCGATCTACCACTGGGTCGAGGGCCTCGCCTGGTCGGATTCGTTCCTCAATGCGGCAATGCTGCTCGGCGGAATGGGTCCGGTCGATCCGCTGCACACGACCGCCGGGAAGTGGCTGGCCGGTCTGTACGCCCTGTTCGCCGGCGTCGTCTTCCTCGTTCTCGCGGGCGTCATGCTGGCCCCGGTGATGCACCACGTCCTGCAGCGGTTTCACATGGACTCCGCAGCGGGCGACAAGGACGGGCGGTGACGTTCCCCGCGGCACCGGCCCGGCGGCGGCGCGACCCCCGCACCCGCTGAGACGCGTCGCACTCGAGCAAACCGGGTAATTTCGCCCCAGCGCCCGGCTCGAGCCGAGTCGTTTGTAACCGCCCCGCGAGCACCGGGTATGAACAATAATTCATTTATAATAATGAAGATATGAAATGCGCTTGACAGCTCGCGCTTGTGCGTGCGTTCGCATGCTTGCAAAACGATCGAGATTGTGAGGAAAATGTACCCATGTCGGAGCGCTCTCCCTAACGCCCGGACAAAAGGAGGAAGGCATGAGTGTGAACCAGTACGTGGCTGGGTTCATGGACCG
>SCRJ01000125.1 GCA_004298115.1 Acidobacteriota bacterium | reverse complement strand
AGAGGACCTCATGGAACCTCGGGCCAGTTTCCGGCGGGCTTGAGACCGTCGCAGTCGGAATCGGGCCGGTTCTGGCAGCGCGCGCGCTCCACGCAGGCGCGGTAAGCCTGGTACTGCAGGTCGGGGAGCTCGTTGTCGAGCTGCTTGACGTCGTTGACGAGTTTCTGAATGTCCGCGAGCTGGCCGACCGCCGTCTTGAGGCCGCTCACGTACTCCTCGGCGCTCGAGTACTGCCCCTGCGTGATGCCGGCGGTTCCGGCGCACTCCTCGAGCGCCTGACCCAGTTGCTCCGCGGTTGATCCCTGCAGGGCACCGGCGAGCTTGCTCGCCACCCCGAAGAGCTCGAGCGCCGTCTGGAGGTCCTCGGGCAGCATGGTGGTGAACGGGTTCTCGCCCTTGACGATCTTGTCGACCATCTCGGCGACCTGTTTCAAGCCGCCCTGAGTCAACGCCGCTCGCTCCTCCGCGGAAAGCGCCGCCGAACCCCCTTCTTCGAGGGCCTGATCGAGCGCGGCGACGGCCTCCTCCTCGGGAGCGAGCAGCGCGACCAGGAGGTTGCCGATCCAGTTCTGCACGTTGCACACGCGCATCGTCGTCTGAAAGTCGCGCAGGTGGGCTCTGGCCTCCTCCATCTGCTTCTGGTACTCCAACCAACGGCCGGCGATCTCCCTCGCGTACGCCTCGTACTTGGTCCGGTTGGTGTCGACGCGGCTGTCGGCTTCGGTCGTCTGAGGGCAGTCGTCGCCTGGCCCGCCCGGCGCTCCCGGTTGGCTGCACCGCACGCCCTCGCGGCAGATGCTCCACTCGACCTCGAGGTGGTCGAAGGCGCCGACGGCGGGCGCCTGGAAATGGCCCGCCATCTGCCCGTCGTTCAGGCTCAGGCTGCGCAGCTCCGGATCCTCGAACGGGAAGAGGTGGGGTCCGAGAGGGGAACGGCCGAGCACCGGCGTGGTAAACGGTTCCATCTGGGTGAACGTCCCGCCGTTGGCCTCGCAGGAGGCGGAGAACCGCACGTTGGGGTTCGTCGCGAGATCGACGATGTACAGCCCTCCGTGCCGCGGCACGTCGAAGCCGAGCTGGCCGGCGAAGTCGACATCGGCGGTCTTGAGATAGATCTTCGACGCGTGGTCGACGCCGCGCTCGTCCAGGGCGTACGAGAGCGTGGTGGTGCCCTGACCCCGGCAGGCGCCCCAACGCCCGCTCTGGTCGAAATGCGACGTCAAGACGGTCCCCTCGTGTTCGAGGCGGACCAGGGTGCCGATGCGCTTGCCCATCGTTTCCCGGGTAATCCCTATGAGCGGGTAACGGTATTCACGGAGGCGCACCCGGGCGCGGAACTTCACCACCGTATGCGCCTCGGGCTTGTCGCCCCACCAACGGCCGCTCACGACCCCAGTCCACACGGCCCCGAGCTCGAACTTGCCGCCGCCGGGCGGTGGTGCGCGATGCGGGGGGGAGGGCTTCGTCGGTGGTGGCGGAGGAGTCGGCCTGTCGCCGGGCGGCGGCGTTGGGATCGGAGAAGCGGGCGGAGGAGGTGTCGGGCCCGGCCCCCCCGAACCCTGGTCGCCGCCCGGGGGCGTCGCCGCGACGATCGGAGTCGGGGCCGGCTGTTGATCGCCTCCCTGCGACCCCTGCGGAGCGACGTGGATCCAGCGGACGTCGCCGCGAGGGTACGAGCCTCCGTCGGTCACCACCTCGTGCGCGTTGACGCCCACAAGCGACTCGATCTTCACCTCGCCCCCGGCGAGGAACACGCTGTCCTTCCCAGGGTCCGCGAGTTGGGGCGGCGGTGGCATGGCGCCGCCGAGGCCGATCCAGTCGATCCGCGCCCGGACCACCGTGTCGTTGTTGAAGCGGCAGGCCGAGCCTCCACACCCGACGAGCGTCCCCAGCATCGTCGTGCCGTCGTAGAGGAGCAGCCGGTCCCCGCCGCTGGAGGGCCGCACCACGGCGGGCGTGCGGGAGACGGTTCGCCACGGCGCGCTCGCGGGTTCGCCCGCGGCCGGCGCGACCAGCGACAAGACCACAATTGCGGCGGACGGCATGCGTGTCGTCGGCACGGTTTGTCCTTGAACTGGGGGCTGCAACGGGAACAGTGCGAGAAGAATTCCGGGGCGCCTCGGCAGCGGGTTTAGAATGAACATCCCGGAGGCGAGTGAAGCGATGCGACCGAAATGGCACCACACCACGATCTGCGCCGTGCGCCGCGACGGGGTGACGGCGATGGCGAGCGACGGACAGGTGACGCTCGGGAACACGGTGCTCAAGCACGGGGCCACCAAGTTGCGGCGCCTGGGCGGCGGCCGGGTGGTCGCGGGGTTCGCGGGGTCGGTCGCCGACGCCCTCGCGCTGTTCACGCGGTTCGAAGCCAAGATCGAGGAGTTCGCCGGAAACCTCGAGCGGGCGGCGGTCGAGCTGGCGCGCGACTGGCGCACCGACCGCGCCCTGCGCCACCTCGAGGCGATGATGATCGTGGCCGACCGCGAGCACCTCCTGCTGCTCTCGGGCTCCGGCGAGGTCGTGATCCCGGACGACGGGGTGATGGCGATCGGCTCCGGCGGCCCGGCCGCGCTCGCCGCCGCGCGCGCCCTCGTCGCGCACTCCGAGCTCGGCGCCGCCGACATCGTCCGCGAGGCGCTGCTCATCGCCTCGGCGATCGACCTCTACACGAACGACCACATCACCGTGGAGGTGGTGCCGTGAGCGCCACCGTGTACACGCCGCGCGAGATCGTCGCCGAGCTCGACCGCTACATCGTCGGGCAGGCCGCCGCCAAGCGCGCGGTCGCAATTGCCCTGCGCAACCGCTGGCGCCGGCGCCAGCTCCCGGAGGAGCTGCGCCGCGAGGTGACCCCCGCCAACATCATCCTGATCGGCCCCACGGGCGTGGGCAAGACCGAAATCGCCCGCCGGCTCGCGCGCCTGGCCAACGCCCCGTTCGTCAAGGTGGAGGCGTCGAAGTTCACCGAGGTCGGGTACGTGGGGCGGGACGTCGACTCGATCGTGCGCGACCTCGTCGAGGCCGCGGTCGCGACCGTGCGCGCCGAGCGCGCGGTCTCGGTCGAGGTGGCGGCCAAGCGGGCGGCCGAGGACCGCCTCGTGGACCTGCTGCTGCCCGTCGCGGCCGGCGAGGACCGCGAGGAGTCGCGCCGGGCGCTGCGCCGGCTGCTGCGCGAGGGTTCGCTCGAGGAACGCGAGGTGGAGATGGAGGTGGCGCAGACCCGCACCCCGACACTCAACCTCTTTGGCGGGCAGGGGATGGAAACGATCGAAATGAACTTGCGTGACGCCCTCGGGGGGATGTTCACGAAGCGGGAGCGGCGCAAGCTGACCGTGCGGGAGGCGCGCACGCTGCTCGAGGCCGAGGAGATCGAGCGCCTGGTGGACCGCGAGACGGTGGAGCGGGAGGCGGTCGAGCGCGCCCAGGAGAGCGGGATCGTGTTCCTCGACGAGATCGACAAGATCACCTCCCGCGGCAGCGGCGGCGCCGGCCCCGACGTGTCGCGGGAAGGCGTGCAGCGGGATCTCCTCCCGTTCGTGGAAGGGACCACGGTCAACACCCGCTACGGCCCCGTCGCGACCGACCACGTGCTGTTCATCGCGGCGGGCGCGTTCCACGTCGCGAAGCCGTCGGACCTGATCCCGGAGCTGCAGGGGCGCTTCCCGGTGCGCGTGCAGCTCGACGCGCTCTCCGAGGACGACCTCGCGCGCATCCTGACCGAGCCCAAGCACGCCCTGCTCAAGCAGCACCAGGCGCTTCTCGGCGCCGAAGGGGTCGAGCTCGAGGTGACGGCCGACGGCATCGCCGAGCTCGCGCGGATCGCCGCGGAGCTCAACCGCAGCGGCGAGAACATCGGCGCGCGGCGCCTCACCACCGTGCTCGAGCGGGTCCTGGAGGAAGTCTCGTTCACGGCGCCCGAACGCCGCGGCAGCCAGGTCGTCATGGACGCCGGCAAGGTGCGCGCGGCGCTGGCGCCGCTGCTCGCGCACGAGGACCTGGCCCGCTACGTGTTGTAGCGCGCACCCGTTTGCTACAGTTGCGAGGATGAACCTGCGTTGGATGGTGCCCGCCGCGGTGGCCGTGATTCTGGCGGCTGCGGCCGGGTGCGGGCGCAAGGGGGCGCCGCTGCCGCCGATCCTCGAGGTGCCGGAGACGACGACCAACCTCTCGGCGTTCCAGGACGGGAACGAGATCGTGCTCAACTGGGCGTACCCGGAACTCACCCGCGGCGGGACCGAGTTGACCGACCTCGCGCGCGTGGAGGTGTGGCGCCTCGAGGTGAGCCCGGGGCAGGAGCAGGTCGGCGGCGGCCCCTCGGGGGAGGACCTCCGTCGCCAGCTGATGCTCGGCCGCGGCAAGCTCGCCGCCCGTCTCGAAGGGGAGTCGCTGGACGCGGCGACGCGCGGCAACTCCCTGACGTACCGGGAGACGCTGCCGAGCTACCCGGCCGGCTCCTCGCCGCCGTCGGTGTGGTACGCGGTGCGGTCGCGGCGCAAGGACGGGACGCCCTCCGCGCTGTCCAACATCGTGACGTGGCAGCCGCGGCCGGTCCCGCCGACCCCGACCGACGTCACCGCCAAAGCCGCGCCGGACGGCATCACCCTGGCCTGGGCGCCGGTGGCCGGCACCTACGTCGTCGAGCGGCGGGCGTCCAAGGTCGCGCCGTGGACCGTGATCTCGCCGATCGGGATCGACACCCCGACGTTCATGGACGCCACGGCGCAGCAGGGCCAGACGTGGTGGTACCGGGTGCGCTCGTTCGTTAACCGGGCCGCCAGCCCGCCGAGCCCGGCCATCGAGGTGCCGTACCCGGATATCTACCCGCCGGCGGCCGTGGCGTCGCTTCTCTGCCTGCCGGAGCCCGGCCTCGTGCACCTGCGCTGGGAGCCCTCGCCGGAGGCCGGCGTCACCTACAAGATCTTCCGGCGCCAGGGCGAGGGCGGGTGGGAGCACCTGGAGGAGAAGTTCCGGCTCACGGAGTACACCGACGACAAACCGCCGGCCGGCGAGGTGGAGTACGCGGTGAAGGCGGTCGATGCGGCGGGGAACCAGTCGGACGCGGTCTACTGCAAGGTGCGGACCGGCCAGTGAACTTCGCCAAGCTGCACGGCGCGGGCAACGACTTCCTGCTCTTCGACGGGCGCGACGAACCGGCGCTCGCGGACGAGCTGCCGCCGCGGGTGCCCGGCCTTTGCCACCGGCGCTTCGGTCTCGGCGCCGACGGCGCCCTGCTGGTGCTCCCGACCGGCCCGGCGTCCGCCCGCGTCGCCTACTGGAACGGCGACGGCTCCGAGGCCGCGTTCTGCGCCAACGGCACACGCTGCGCGGCGAGGTTCATCGCGGCGCGCTGGGGGTGGCGGGAGATGGTCCTCGCGACCGGCTACGCCTCGATCGCGGCGGCGGTGCGCGGCGAGCAGGTGACGCTGCTCCTCCCGGCTGCGGGCGAGGTGCGGCCCTGGCAGGAGTTCGCGCTGGGCGACGCCGCCGCCCGCGGCCGCTATCTGGTGGTCGGCGTCCCGCACCTGATCGTGCGCGTGTCGTGGCCTGACTTCTGGCGCCGCGACCTGGCGCCGCTGGCGCCCGCGCTGCGCCGTCACCCCGACCTGCCGGCCGGGGGCGCCAACGTCAGCTTCCTGCAGGTCGAGGGCGAACGCAACCTGGGCGTGCGCTCCTGGGAGCGCGGCGTCGAAGGCGAGACGCTCTCGTGCGGTTCCGGCGACGTCGCCGCGGCCGCGGTGGCGGTGGCCGAGGGGTGGGTCGAACCGCCGGTCGAGGTGCGCACCGCCTCGGAACGGGTTCTGACCGTGGAACCGCAAGGCCCGCCGCTGGCATCGCCGTTGCGGCTCTCGGGACCGGCCGAGTGGGTCGCGGAAGGAACCGTCCGACCCGAGCTGCTGACCGGACGGCCGAGCTGAGAGCTTCGCTGGTGGCGCCGAAGGGTGGCCGTACACGAAACGGCCCCCGGCGTGGCTCTGATGGGTGTGGACGCAACGACCGCTGACCTGGTGCAAGCGGCCCTCGACGGGAGCCGGGATGCCTTCGGCTCGCTGGTCGAGAGTCACTGGGACCGCCTCGTGCGTCTGGCGCGCTCGGTCGTCGGGGACGCGGACGCCGAGGACGTGGTTCAGGACTCTCTGGTCGTGGCCTGGACGCGCCTCGCCGGGCTCTCCGACCCGCAGCGGTTCGGACCGTGGGTGAGCCGCATCGTCTTCCGGCGTTGCCTGCGGGCCAACCACCGGCAACGCGGCCGGATCGCCCTCGAGGCCATCCCCGAGCCGTCGCGGTGGTGCGACCCGGAGGCCTCGGTCAGCGCCTGGCAGGTCCTCGCCCGCCTCGCCCCACGGCAGCGCGCCGTGCTCCACCTCACGGCGGTGGAAGGGATGACCGACGCCGAGATCGCGCCGTTGCTCGGGATCACCCCGGCGTCCGTCCGGGCGCACCGCCGGCGGGCGCGCGCGGGCGTGGCCAGGATCATTCGCGGAGGTGGCCGATGAAGACTCGAGACGACGAGGAGTTGGCGCGGTCGTTCGAGGAGCGGCTTCGGATCTCGGCGGGGAGGCCGGCCGCGATTCCCGCGGGCGTCGCCCGGACGCGAGTCCTGGCGCGCCTGCCGGAGGTCTCGCAGCCGGTGCCGTGGTTGCGGCTGACGGCCGCGGCGGCGCTGGTCGTGGTCTTGATCGTGGCGGTGTGGCTGGGGTCGCCTCGTCCGGCCGGCGAGGGACGCTCCAGGGAGGTCGACGCGTTCGCGCCGGCGCTCGATCCCAACGTCGTGATGTGGGTGCTCGACAGCAGGACAACCGTGTACTTCGTGCTGAGCCGGGACGGCTCGGAAAACAGAGGTGTCTCATGAGGAATGCGCAGCGGATCGCCGTGTCGGTGCTGCTCTGTGGGGCGTTGCCGATGATCGGTTCGCCGGCGGTCGCCGACGAACAGCAGGCGGTGGTGACGGTGCTCCGGGTGCTCGTCGGGAAGCCGGCGGCGGCCGCCGCCGCAACGACGCAAGTGCTCGACTTTCCCGGTCCGTTCGTGATGCTCGGCCGCAGCGGCGAGCAGGAGGCCAGGGACGTGTTGCAGCTGATGGACAAGCTGAAGGAGAGTTATCGCCTCGCGGAGGTCACGATCGCCGGGACCTCCGTGGTGCCGATGCAGACCGCCGGGGAGACGGACGTCGCCGTGCCCGGAGGAGCCGTCCAGGCGAGCGTCACGCTCCTCGCGTTCGACGAGAGCAAGGCCCTCTACGGCGTTCGTCTCGCCAAGGCCGGCGAGAAGGCGTCCACCTCGAAGGTGCTGATCGCGCGCGGCGAGCGCGGCGTCGTCGGGACCCGGGACGGCGAGCAGGCGCCGTATCTCTTCATCACCGTCGAGCCGTTGCCCGCCATGCAGAAGCAAGAGGCGTCCGCGGTCGTCTACCCGAAGCTCCTCACGCGGGTTCTGCCCGAGTACCCGAGCGACGCCAGGAAGGCGAAGGTCGAGGGCGTCGTGGTCCTCGAGGGCACGATCGACACGACGGGTGCGGTGCGGGACCTTAAGCCGTTGCGCTCCGAGCCGATGGGTCTTACGGAGGCCGCGATCAAGGCGGTTTCGCAGTGGCGTTACGCGCCGGCTCGAGACGCGACCGGGAACGCCATCCCGGTCTCGTGGGTCATGACGATCAGGTTCGCCCTCCACAAGTGATCCGCCTGGTGCGGTGGCCCGGCCGGAGCTCTGATCCGGCCGGGCAGCCCGCCCTGCCCCGCCGCGTGCCCCTGGTGAGACGGGTCCGTCCGGGTCCGAGAGTTCACGCGCCGTAGTCGAGGGCCGCTTTGCGAGTAGACTGGCGCGGCGCGGAGGCGGAATGCGACGGACGGGGACGTCATGCGGGCACTGAAGGGCAAGACCGTGCTGTTTCTCCTCGCGACGCTCGCCGTCGCGGCGCTGGCCGCGGCGTTGAAGTTCAGCGGACTGGTCGCGATCCCGCCCGAGGTCTTGCTCGCCTCGCGCTGGCTTGCGATCGCCGGCCTCGTCGGCTACGGCCTCAAGCGCCGCTCGCTGACGACGTGGATCCTGGTGAGCATGGTCATCGGGGCGGAGATCGGCCACGACTTCCCGGCCGTGGCCGTCAACTTGCGGACGCTCTCCCTCGTGTTCCTGCGCTTGATCAAGACGATCATCGCGCCGTTGCTGTTCGCGACGCTGGTGGTCGGCGTCGCCGGCCACGCCGACCTCAAACAGGTCGGGCGGATGGGTGTGAAGGCGCTGCTCTACTTCGAGATCGTCACCACGATCGCGCTCTTCATCGGCCTCGCCGCGATCAACATCTCGCAGGCCGGCAAGGGGATCAAGCTGCCGCCGGTGCCGGCGCACGAGAAGCTCGAAGCGAAGGCCGAGACGCCGTCGGAGATCATCCAGAACATCTTCCCCGAGAACATCGCCAAGTCCATCGCCGAGGGGCAGGTGCTTCAGGTGGTGGTGTTCTCGCTGTTGTTCGGGGTGGCGCTCGCGATGCTGCCGGAGGGGAAGCGCCGGCCGCTGCTGGCGCTCGCCGAGAGCCTCTCCGAGACGATGTTCAAGTTCACCAACATCGTGATGATGTTCGCCCCGGTCGGCGTCGGCTGCGCGATCGCCTACACCGTGGGTCACATGGGTCTCGGCATCCTCTTCCACCTGTTCGAGTTGCTGGCGACGCTCTACGCCGCGCTCGTCGTGTTCATCCTGGTCGTCCTGCTGCCGGTGGCGCTGATCGCCCGGGTGCCGATCAGGAAGTTCCTCGCCGCCGTCGCGGAGCCGGTGTCGATCGCGTTCGCGACCACGTCCTCGGAGGCGGCGCTGCCGCGCGCCATGGAGGCGATGGAGGCGATCGGGGTGCCGCGCAAGATCGTGGCGTTCGTGATCCCGACCGGGTACAGCTTCAACCTCGACGGCACCACGCTCTACCTTTCGCTCGCCTCGGTGTTCGTGGCGCAGGCCGCCGGGATCAACATGACCTTCGGCCACCAACTCCTGATGGTCTTCACGCTCATGCTGACGAGCAAGGGCGTCGCCGGCGTACCGCGGGCGTCGCTCGTGATCCTGCTCGGCACCGCGGCCTCGTTCAACCTGCCGGTGGAGCCGATCTTCATCATCCTCGGCATCGACGAGCTGATGGACATGGCGCGCACGTCCACCAACGTGCTCGGCAACTGCCTGGCCACGGTCGTGGTGGCGCGCTGGGAGGGGGAGTTCGGCAAGGAGCACCCCTCCAAAGTCGTCCAGGCGGCCCTCACCGACTGAGCGCGAGCCTCACGTCCCGGCCAGCCGCGAGCGGACCAGGTTCTCGACGCCGCCGGCGATGACGAGCGACTGCGGCACCGACCCGAGCGCCGGAAACGCGAAGCTCTCGCCGCGGTAGGACAGCGTCGAGGAGGCGAAGTCGATCGTCACCTCGTCGCCCGGCAGGACCGTCCGCTCCCCGGCGGCGGTCTCGGCCGCGAACAGCTCCCGCAGCCGCTTCACGAACGCCGGCGCCTCGATGCACAGGAAACCGTTGTTGAACGCGTTGCGCAAATAGGTCTGGGAGAACGAGCCCGCGACGACGAGCGAGATCCCCTTGGCCTGCAGCGCGGTGACGGCCTGCTCCCGCGACGATCCGGTGCCGAAGTTCCAGCCTCCGGCCACGATGTCGCCGGCGGCGGCGCGGGCGGCGAAGTCGGGGTCGTAGTTCGCCATCACCACCCGCGCCATCGTCTCGCGCGTGACGTCCTCGCGGTAGGTGTAGTCCTTGCCGTAGATCCCGTCGGTGTTGAGGTTGTCCTGCGGCAGGAAGGCGAGACGCCCGGCGAGACGGGCGGGAAACCCGGGCAGGATCTCGACCGTCTCGGCGCGCGGGGGCGGCGCCGCCAGCTCGGTCCAGCGCCTGGTGGGTTCCGTTGACGTCCACGGCTGCGGGGCGGTGATGAACCCGGCGGCCGCCGAGGCCGCGACCACGGCCGGGCTGGCGAGGTAGCAGGCGGCGTCGCGCGAGCCCATCCGCCCCTTGAAGTTGCGGTTGGTCGCGGAGATCCCCACCTCGCCGGGCTCGAGCAGGCCCACGCCCAGACCGATGCACGCGCCGCACCCGGGAGGGAGGGCGATCGCGCCGGCGTCGAGGAGCGTCCGCCAGACCCCGGACGCCTGGGCGTCCTCCTGGATCTCGCGGCTGGCCGCGGCGAGGTAGAGCGCGACCGTGGGCGCGACCCGTTTGCCGGCGAGCACCGCAGCCGCGGCGGCGAGGTCCTCGCGGCGGGAGTTCACGCACGAGAGCAGGTACGCTTTCTGGATCGGAACCCTCTCGGGCGCGATCTCGGCGAGCGTGCGGGTGGCGAAGACGGTGTCCGGGCCGGCGACGCGTGGGGCGACCTCGGCGAGGTCGAGCTCGATTCGCCCGGCGTAGGCGGCGTCGCCGTCCGGCGCCGGCGGGTGCGCCGCCCAGCGCTTGAGATCGTCCGCCGTGAGCCGCTCGATGCCGCGCGCCGCCAGGTGCTGCCGGCGCTCGTTGAGGAACTCGATCGTCGTCCTGTCGACCGGGAACCAGCCGACCAGCGCCCCCCACTCGGTCGACATGTTGGCGATCGTCATCCGCGCGTCCATCGACAACGCCGCGACGCCGTCGCCGGCGAACTCGAGCGCGGCGTTGAGCACCTCCTCGCGGTTGTAGAGGCCGCACAGCGTGATGATCACGTCCTTGCCGGTGACGCCGGGGCGCAGGCGGCCGCGGAGCACGACCTGGACGGTGCGCGGGATCGACCACCAGAACGTCCCCGTCGCCCAGATCGCGGCCGCGTCGGTGCGCACGACCGGCGTGCCGACCGCGCCGAGGGCGCCGTACATGTTCGAGTGCGAGTCGGAGGCGACGACGAACGAGCCCGGGACGACGTAGCCCTGCTCGCACATGAGCTGGTGCCCGATGCCGGCGCCGGCGGGGTGGAAGTCGATCCGGTGCTGGCGGGCGAACGCCTCGATCGCGCGGTACTTGGCGACGTTGGCCTCGCTCGTGTTCTGGATGTCGTGGTCGAGGGTGAACACCGGCTGGGCGGGGTCGGCGATGCGCGTCGCGCCGATCCCCGCGAACTTCGCCATCACCGCCGAGCTGTTGTCGTGCGTCATCACGTGGTGAGGGCGGACGGAGAGGAAGTCCCCGGCCGCGAGCGGGCGGCCCGGGCCTTCCGCCATGTGCCCCTGCGCGATCTTCTCGACAACGGTCTGTCCCATCCCCACCTCCGCCGGGTCATCGTGCAGGGGCGGCTTGCCCCGCCCGCTGCGGGGAGCCGCAAGCACCGCCCCTAGCGTGCCTCGGCCGCTCGCAGCATCGCCATCAGTTCGCTCACGGAGCCAATCGACTCCAGGTTCCACACCGCGTCCCTGACGCGCGCGCACCCGGCGCGTGCCAGCACCGGCTCGGCAAGGGCGTCGAACTTCGCCTCGATCTCGCTGTCGGAGAGCGGGTTGCGCGGGTCCCCCTTGGGGTAGTCGAGCTGGGTGCCGAAGCGGCGCCCATCCGTCGTCGTCACCTCGACGACGACGCGCTGCAGCGCCGGGAAGAGCTTCTCGATCTCCGGGTCCGCGGTGACCTTGACCTTGGGCAACTGGGCGCGGATCCGCGGGTCCATGATCTTCGCCGCGGTGAACTGCGCCGGCGTCACGTTGCGGTCCACGATCGCCGCCGCGATCACGTACGGCAGCGAGTGGTCGGCGGTTTCCTTGCTGCGCGGGTCGTACTTGGAGGGGTCGGCGAGGATGTCGGCGGCGCGGTGCAGGGAGCGGATCGCCACGGTGGCGATCTCCTCGGGCTCGAGGTCGTTGCCCCTGACGATCTCGAGCACCGCCGAGATCGGCGCGTGGGTGAGCGCCTCGGTGGGGAACGCCTTCATTCCGCAGCGCGTGATGCGCCACGACTCGCCCAGGCCCTCGGTGAGCGCGGCCAGCTTCCACTCGGGCCCGAAGCAGTGGACGAGGCCTTCCTTGCCGTCGATGACGTGCTCCGGGCCCGTGTAGCCGCGCTCGGCGAGCAGCGCCGCGAAGACGCCGGCCTGCGTCGCCATCGGGTCGACGGTGTTCTTCATCATCGTGAGCTTGCCGGCCGTGACCGCGCCGAGGGTGCAGCGGCCCGACGCCGCGATGCCGATCGCGTGCTGGACCTTCTCCCAGGAAAGGCCGAGCGCTCGCCCGGCCACGATCGGCGACACGAACGCCGTCAGCGTCGCATGGTGCCAGCCGCGCTCGCGGATGCCGGGGAACGCCGCTTCGGCCAGACGCTGCTCGAACTCGTGGCCGATGCAGATGCCGACCGCGAGCTCGCGGCCGCCGCTGGCCGCCCGCTCGCACCCGGCGATCGCCGCCGGGATGATGTCCGTCGGGTGCACCGGGTCCTGCTTCCAGTAGATGTCGTTGTAGTCCATCACCCGGACCATGAGGGCGTTCAAGAATGCGGCCGAGACCACGTCCAGCTTGCGGCCGCTGCCGATCACGGTGGCGGGCCCGGCGCCCGCGATCTCGTCGAACGCGGCCAGGGCGATCTTCACATCGTGCTGGAGGTAGCCGCCGAGGGCGCAGCCCAGCGAGTCGAGCAGGAAGCGCTTGGCTTCCCGCACGGCCTCGGCCGGCAGGTCGTCGAAGCGCACGCCGGTCGCCCAGCGCGCCATCGTCGCGGTGATCGTCTCCTTGCCCGTGGTCGTCGTATCCGTCATCTCGATTCCCTCACCGGAGGCGGCGGCGGGTCGGGCGGGGGACGGACCCCGGACCCCGGCCCCCGGACCCCGGTCTTCAAGCCATGTTCTTGAACGGCAGGAAGCTCATGAAGTCCGCGTGGTGCACGATCGTCGCCTCGGTGGAGCGGCGGATCAGGTTCCCCTCGTCGGCGTGCGCGGCGATGATGTGGCAGACGCGGTCCGGCACCCCGGCCTCGACCGCCAGCGCCACGCCGGTGAACGGGTGCCGCAGGTAGGCGCCGCGTTGGCTCTGCCGCGCCTTGCCGTCCACCTTCTCGTACTCGAGGAGCTTGCCGACGTCGGCGAGGATCGCGCCGGCGATCACCGTGTCGAGATCCACCGGCAGCGCCCGCCCCATGAACTCGGTCATCGCCTCCGCCGAGCGGCGCGCGATGTGCACGACGCAGCGCTTGTGCTGCATGAACGTCACCGGGCAGTCGGGGGCCAGCAGGGTGAACGGGATCTCCTCGAGGTCGGCGGGGGTCAGCGGCGACAGCTCGAACGCCTTGACCCAGGCGGCGATGACCTGCTCGCGCAGGACGGCGTCGGAGATCCACTCGAGCTCGGGCCAGAGCTTCTTGACGGCATCGCGCATCGCGGCGCCCTCCCGGGATGTGAAAGTACCACGGCTTGGGAAGGGGCGCTCGGGGTGGGCCGGGGGAGCGTTCCGGTACACTGCAGAAGGGGATTACCGTGCGTTCGATCCCGACGCGTCACCTTGGCCTTGCGGCCGCGCTCCTCGCGTTTGCGGCCGGGGCTGCCCAGGCGCAGACGTTCACCACGCAGGTGGCGGCGCCGGACGGCACGCTCCTGGCCACCGACGTGTACTTTCCGATCGGCGCCGGGTGGGGGCCGTGGCCGGTGGTCCTGCAGCGCACCCCGTACGGGAAGCAGGCTTACACGGTCCAGCGCGCCTGCCAGCTCTTCAACCTCTGGGGGTACGCGTGCGTCGGGCAGGACGAGCGCGGCTGCCACGACTCCGGCGGCGTTTACACCGGGTACGTCAACGAGGGCGGCGACGGGCGGGCGACGCTCGACTGGATCGCCGGCCAGCCGTGGTGCGACGGCAACATCGGCACGTTCGGCGGCTCGGCGCTGGGGATGACGCAGTACGCGTTTTCGCCCGGGGCCAACCCGGCGCTCAAGTGCATGGTCGCGGTCGTCGCGACCCCGGACTTCTACCACGACGCGACGTACCAGGGCGGGGCGCTGCGCTACGCCCTCGACCACGGTTGGCTCGCCGACCAGAACGCCCTCGACGTCTTCGAGCAGCTCAAGGCGCACCGGCTGTGGGACGCCTGGTGGGCGAGCTACGCCGTCCTGCCGAATGTCGCCACGGTCAACGTCCCCACCCTGCACGTGGGCGGCTGGTTCGACATCTTCCAGCAGGGGACGCTCGACGCCTTCACGAGCTTCCAGCACCTCGGCGGGCCGCGGGCGCTCGGCAACCAGAAGGTGATCATCGGTCCGTGGACGCACTACGGCACGTTCCAGCAAACGGAGGGCGAGCTCACGTTCCCGACGAACGCGATCTTCGTGGACGACTTCATCCCGATCGCCCGCGACTGGTTCGACCACTGGCTCAAGGGCGGCAAGGCGGGGGTGGCGAGCTGGCCGGCGGCGCAGGTCTACCTCATGGGCGCCGTCGGGGAGCCCGGGGCCCCCGGCAACCGGTGGCTTTCCCTGCCCGACTGGCCGCCGCCGGCGACCATCGTCCCGTTCTACCTCGACGGAGGGCGAGTCCTCGCGACCTCCCAGCCGCCGAACGCCGAGATCGGGATGGTGATGGACCCGGCCGACCCGGTGCCGACGCTCGGCGGCCAAGAGCTGTCGAGCGAGGCCGGCCCATACGACCAGCGCCCCCTCGAGGCGCGACCGGACGTGCTCTCGTTTTCCACGCCGGTCCTCGTCAGACCCGTGACGGTGGTCGGCCGGGTGCGCTGCCGGCTCTGGATCCGCCCCGACACCCCCGACCTCGACCTCGCCGTGCGCCTCACCGATGTCTACCCGGACGGTCGCT
>SCRJ01000124.1 GCA_004298115.1 Acidobacteriota bacterium | reverse complement strand
CGGCGTCGGTCAACGGCGTCGATCCGGCGCCGCTTCAGGGCATCTACTCGGTGACCAAGGCGGCGATCATCAGCATGACGCGAGCCTTTGCCAAGGAGTGCGCAGCGTTCGGCATCCGCGTCAACGCCGTTCTGCCCGGCATCACCGACACCAAGTTCGCGTCGGCGCTCACCGGGAACGAGGCCGTGCTCAGAACGATCCTGCCGCTGGTCCCGCTCGGCCGCGTGGCGGATCCCGCCGAGATCGCCCCGGCGTTTCTCTACCTGGCGAGCGATGCGGGCGCCTACGTCACCGGCGCTTGCCTGACGGTCGACGGCGGGATGCTCGCCTGATTGCGAGGAGTAAAGCGATGGACTTCTCCCCTTCGGACCGTGTCGTTGCGATGCGCCGGCTGGCGCGCGACTTCTGCGTGCAGGAGGTGGAGCCTGAGGAGCTCTCGCTCGCGGCGCAGGGTTGGACCGACCTCGAGGAGCGCATGGCGCCGGTGCGCGAACGGGCGAAAGGGACGGGGCTGTTCGCTCCCCACATGCCGGCGGAGCACGGCGGGGCCGGCCTGGCGCTGCTCGAACAGGCTCAGCTCTCCGAGGTGCTGGGCATGCACCCGCTGGGCCACTACGCCTTCAACTTCGCGGCTCCGGACGTGGGCAACATGGAGCTGATCCACGCCTGGGGGACGGCCGCGCAGAAGGAGCGCTGGCTCGGTCCGCTCGTCCGCGGCGAGATCCGCAGCACCTTCCTGATGACCGAGCCCGAGCACGCCGGGTCCAATCCGGTGTGGATGAGCACCACGGCCGAGCGCCGCGGCGACGAGTGGCTGTTGCGCGGCCACAAGTGGTTTGCGACCGCGGCCGACGGCGCGTCGGTCGCCGTGGTCATGGCGATGACCGACCCCCAGGCCGCGAACCCCTACGCCCGGGCCAGCATGTTCCTGGTCCCCACGGACAGCGAGGGCTACGAGCTGGTCCGGAACATCTCGGTCATGGGTCACGCGGGCCGCGGCTGGCTCAGCCACGGCGAGCTCATGCTGCACGGCGTGCGCGTGCCCGGGGATGCCGTGCTCGGCCCGGTGGGCGGGGGGTTCAAGCTCGCCCAGTCGCGGCTCGAGCCCGGGCGCATCCACCACGTCAGCCGCTGGGTCGGCGTATGTCGGCGGGCCCTGGATCTGATGTGCCGCCAGGCGGCCCAGCGCGAGCTGGCGCCGGGGAGGCCCCTGGCCGGCCAGCAGACGGTGCAGGAGTGGATCGCGGAGTCGCGGGCGGAGATCGAAGCGGCGCGGCTGCTGGTCCTCCAGACCGCCTGGAAGATCGACCGGCAGGGCGAATTCCGCGAAGACGTCTCGCTCATCAAGTTCCACGTCGCGGGCGTGCTGCAACGGGTCCTGGACCGGGCGATCCAGGTCCACGGCGCGCTCGGCATGACCGATGACACGCCGCTGGCGTTCTGGTACCGCCACGAACGGGCGGCCCGCATCTATGACGGTCCCGACGAGGTGCACAAACGGGTGGTCGCGCGCAGCATGCTCAAACCCTACGGCGTCAACCTGCGAGGCCTCGGCGACGTCTGATGCCAATTCACCGTCTTTTGTAGAGGAATCACTGTCACTGCGAGCCCCGCCGGTGGCGGGGCGAAACAGTCCCGTGGATTTCGGCGAGACCGCCTCCGCCACGCGGGCGCGGCGCGCCCGCTCGCGGCACGCTCTGTCCCGCCGTTGGCGGGATTCCTCGCGATGACAGTGGTTGTCTACGGGCCTCTTGCGCTCGTGTGCTTCGCCGCTGCCAAAGCACTACCGTGATGGGTACCTCCGGGTCCGGCACAGTTGACAAACCGAGCCTCGCGCTCTTCCTTCTCCATTTGCCTGTCAACTAAGGCGGACCTATCTTCCCCTGCCAAGGGCGGTCAACTTTCCGAACGTTGGGTAGTCAACGTTCCCACCGGCGGGTGCATCTACTGCACAGGCAGGTCGTAGGTGCGTCTGAGCTCCCGCTCCTGGGTCTTCAGTTCCTCGGCTTTCGCCTGCAGCGAGGCGGCCCTGGCGGCCAAGCTCGCCAGGCCGCCGGTGTCCTGGCCCACCGTGGCGGCTCGCAGGTCGGCCAACAGCGCCCGGCTCTCCGCCAGCACGCTGACGAGCAGGGCATGGTAGGCCTGGCACTCCGGTGGCGCCTGGATCGCCTTCACCTCCCGCTCCGCCGTTTCGGTGGCGACCATCAGGCGGTCGAAGTCGGACGTGTCGCCCTGCAGCATGGCGATCAGTATGCGCTGGACCCCGGCCTGGTCCTGAGGCAGCCCGCCCACGCCCTGGACCCGTTTCACCTGCGCGAAGTACGCGGCCACGCGTGCGGCTGCCGCCACTCCGTGCTGCCCCGCCGCGGGCGGAGCGGGCACCGGAGGCAGAGCCGTCTCCGCGGTGGGGCGCGCCGCCGGGACCTCTTCGCCGTCAACCTCCGCGGGCGCCGCAAGCTGGGGGCTCGCTGCGACCGGTCGAGGCGGCGGCGCGGAGGCGCCTCGCGGGTGGGTCTGTCGCTGAACGGGAGCCCCGGCTCGGTGGTCCGTCGGGACGCTCGCACGTCCCAGCAGAAACGCGACTGCCAGCAGGCTCATGGCCAGCGTCGCCACGAGTCCTCCCAGCGCCCACCGCGGCAGGGTGACCGAGCCCACCCGCCCATCGTAGTGCCGGGACCCCCTGCTCACAACCGACGGTGCCGGGATCTCGGAATGGGCCTTCCGACCCCCGTGTTCTCATCTATATGATTGGCTGTAACGGCACGGCCTCGCGAGAGGGTACCGGGCGGGCCTGAGGTCCTGAGTACCGAGTGAAGGGGGTGCTCGATGGGTTGCTGTCTTGGAGTCTTGCTGCTCGGCGGTGCGCCGCGCCTCGCGCTTCTCTTCTGGTGGTTCATGGACCCCGCGCGCGTCGGCGGAGCATTCCGCGGCTGGTCCACCACGGCCGGTAGTTTCACGGCTCCTCACTGGATATGGCCGGCAGCCGGCTTTTTGCTGCTGCCGTGGACGACCCTCGCCTACATCTTCGTCTCGCCAGGTGGAATCACGACTTTCGGATGGGCCATCATCGTGATCGCCCTGCTGCTGGACCTGAGTGCACATGGGGGGAGCGGCCGCGAATACCACCGCCGCCGATCGGAGAGGTAGAACGCCGCCCACAGACACCGGGGATCGCACCCGAGGATAGGGATCGGTGCGGCACAGTTGACAAGGTCAGGATCGCACCGCTCATGCATAGACGCCGCCCCAGCTCCGCTTCGACCGCGGCTGCCTGAAGTTCGAACACCTCTTCGGGCGCGGCAAAGACCCGAACACCGTGGGCGTACGGACAGTTGAGGTGGTAGGTCGCACCGTCGACGAAGACTCACGGCCTGCGGCGCATCGCGATTTCTTGACCCCAATGTGCCCACCGCCAGACTCGTCAACTTTGCCAAACCTATCCCCACCCACAATACTGTCAACAAGCGTGGACGTGGTACCTATGCGACGGCCCCCTCGCGAAAATCAAGTCAGACGAAATCCGCGACCTGCAATTTCACAGTAGGCCCACATGTGCGTTTCCGTGTGGAAGACGGGTCTCGGCGACCAGTCTGGGCTGCACCCTCACGCAGGGAAGGTGAGAGAGGGATGGCGCGCACCGTTAGATTACCGATGCGCAGGGGAGTGGCCCTCAAAATGCGGCATTGCGCGGCGCAGATACTCGTCGAACAGGGGCACAGTGAACGCGGTGTCGCCATGAGCCGGGCTGAAGATCATGCCCTTGATGATGAGCCCTGAACGCCGCGGCGCGACGGATTCCACCTTCACTCCGAGGCAGCCTGCGATATCCCCGGATCGATGCGGCCCGGGGCCGAGCTCAGCCATGGCCCTGAGGTACTCTTTCTCCTTCGGCGTGAGACGGTCGAACCGAACGCGAAAGAAATTCTCGTCGAGGCGCCGAATGACCACCGGTTTGGCCTCCTCGACGTCGGCCGCAGTCATGGCCGGCCCCGCCGACTGGTTCCAGACCTGGTAGCCCCACTCCTGGAGGAAGTACGGGTAGCCATGCGACTCCCGGACGATCTTCGCGAGGGCGGCCGCCGTGAACTCTGTCTGCGCTTGCTGCGCGGGAACCTGGAGCGCCGCTTCGGCATCCTCATGATCGAGCGATCCGATTTGCGGGAACTCAAAGAGGCGTTCGGCGTATGACTTTGCTTCTCCGGCGAGGCCAGGCAACTGCGGAAGACCCGCCCCGACGAGCACGACCGGGAGGTCGAGTTGCGCAGTCCGATGCACGGCGCTGATGAGAGCTGCCAGGGCCTCCTCGACAAGGTACTGCAGCTCGTCGATTGCTATCAGGAATCCCACCCCGGACTCGGCGGTGGCCTCTCCCAGAGCCACTAGCAGGTCTGTGACGTCGTCGGCGATGAGGCCCGAATCGGCCATACCGATCAATGGGTCGACATCGATCACAACTGTCGGGCCATCGGGGATCTTGAGCGAAAACGCTTTAAGAATCCGCAGTGCTCGTAGCACAGCACCCGTCGCCTGCCGGGCACGAAGCTCGAGCAGACCCTTGCGTAGGTGTGCCGCCAGGAGAACCCGAAAGTCTGTGCCCTCGGGCGCCTCGATGAATGCTCGTGACCACCCCTCGCCGGCGGCGATCTCCGCGAAGCGATTCAAAAGAACCGTCTTCCCAACGCCGCGTAATCCCGTTGGCATCAAGCTCTTGCCTGGGCGACGGGCAGCCGCGCGCCGAAGCGTGATGCCGAACTGCTCGATGAGCTGGTCTCTACCGATGAGAGCTGGTGGCCGGGCGCCGGCGCCTGGCCTGTAGGGGTTTCTTAGCTCGTCCATGTCAATAGACCTTACCACATCTTATGCGTCTTATTTACACGCCCATAAGGTGTGCATAAATCGACACTGCTTGGTAAGAGGTGCCACCCACTATTCGAGAACCGCGGCTATGAGCTCGCAAGGGCTTCCGGATGGACCTTGCGCCAGTAGCGGGCGAGGCCGGCCGCGCTCATGAAGGCCGGGTTGGCGAACTGGTAAGGGCGCGCCAGCCCCTCACTGCCCGAAACGCCGTCGAGGTAACCCCGGGCGTAGGCGTCGAGGCGGCCCACGAGGTCACCCTCTCCATCGCCGGCGCGCATGCGCTCCAGGACCCACGACGAGAGTCCCCGCAGGCTCCGCTCCACGCCGTCGAGGTGCTCGAGGGTGTCGGCGAACGGTCCGAAATGGGTGAGGTAGAGCACCTGCGGCCGCAGGGCGCGGATGCGGTCGAGGGAGGCCCGCCACAACTCCACGTCGATGTCCGGAGGCGGGCATGGCGCCACCGCCGGGCCGCCGTCGATCCGCACGCCCCCCACGTCGCCGGTGAAGACGGCCCCGTCGAGGCGGAACGCCACGTGGTGGATCGCGTGGCCCGGCGTGAAGAGGGCCTCGATGGCCACGTCGCCGAAGCGGAGAATCTCGCCGTCGGCCAGCGGCCGGATGCGATCGGCGGGGATCGGTTCCAGCGACCCCCACAGGGAGTCCATCTGCTCCCGGTAGATCTTCCGCGCCGACGCCAGCAGCTTGGAGGGGTCCTGGAGGTGGGGCGCTCCCGCGGGGTGGACGTGCACCTGGGCGCCGAGAGACGCCAGTCGCCACGCGGCCCCGGCGTGGTCGAGGTGGATGTGGGTCAGGAGAACGTGCCTCACGTCCGGCGGCTCCACGCCGGCGCGGCGCAGCGCGGCCTCGAGGGCCCCGTAGGTGGAGGCGGGTCCCGACTCGACGAGGACCGGCCCCGCGCTGGAGCGGATGAGGAACGCGGCGATGACTCCCGGTTCGCCCTGGAAGTCGAGGTCGAACGTCTGGATGGGGTACGCGCTGGGATCCATGGAAGTCCCTTCCCTCGCAGGACGACACGACGCGCTGGGTGAGAATTCCCGACCTGCATGCAGCCCGCGGTCGGGACAGCTCCATCGCAACCAGGATGCTACCGCCGCGGCCGCGAGTGCGCCAGGATGGCGCCGCGTTGGATCCGAAGAAAATGGGTCCGGCACAGTTGACAAACCGAGCCTCGCGCTCTTACCTCTCCACCTGCTTGTCAACTAGGGCGGATCTATCATGATGGGGCTCGAAGAGATCCCACGGTGGCTTGACGTGAGGGGAGCACTACGAATACCCGCGCCACGTGGGCAAACCGACAGTGGACGTGGTAGGTCACGCAGTCGGCGAAGACTCGCCGCCTGCGGGGGATGCCGATTCCTTGACTCCAACGCGCGCACCACCGCCCAACTCGTCAAACTTGCCGGATCCTACCTCTCGCCAAACTGTCCGGCTTCCCGTCGGAACCACTGTCCGCCTTCAGGCGGAATCACTGTCCGGCTTCCGTCGGTTTGACTGTCCGAATTCCGTCGGCGCATGCATCCGGAAGCTCCCCACGCTGGCCTGGCCGCCGAGGAGCGCGCTGGTATTCTCGAGCCGGATGAATAGGTCAAAACACCGCGAGCAGCTGCAGCAGCGCATCACCCGCACGTTGCTGCGCAAGGAGGCCGGCGCGCGCTCCTTCACGCGCGGGGAGGAGTACCGCGACGAGGGTCGCGTCGGTGTCATTGCTGAACGAGAAAGGACGATTAGCGCTGAGGTGCGAGGGGAACACCGGTACACAGCCAGGATCTGGATCGAGGGTCAGAGCGTTGGATTCTCGTGCACCTGTCCGCTCGGGCGTGATGGCGTCTTCTGCAAACACGCCGTTGCGCTGGGTCTGGCCTGGTGCGAGCCTCGTGACGAGTCAGCGGGGTCGGCCGCGGCGACGGAGGACGAGCTTCTGGAGCCGGATGGCGTAAGGCAATGGTTGCTCGAGCAGGATAGGTCGGCGCTGGTGGAGCTCGTGATGGAGCACGCAGGGTGCGACGAGTCCTTCGCGCGGCAGCTCTTGCTCGCAGCGGCCAAGGGCGGCGAGCACGGCGCGAACCTGGCAACATTGCGCCAGGTGATCGATTCTGCCGTGACCGTGGATGGGTTCGTCCCGTACGAGGAAGTCTGGGCCTATACACAGGGGATCGATCGCGTCGTCGACACTCTGGCCGAGATGGCCGCGAGCGCGCAGGCGTCCGAGGCGATCGACCTGATCGAGTACGCCTTGGCCAAGGTGGAGGACACCATCGAGTCCGTCGACGACGACGGCGACATGGGCCCGATCCTCGACCGTTTGCAGGAGATCCACCTTGCGGCCTGCCGCGCCGCGGCGCCAGATCGCAAGGCGCTCGCGCGTAGGCTTTTCGCGCGGGAGCTGGACTCCCCATGGGGCGTGTTCTCGGGCGCGGTTGAGAGCTACGCCGATGTGCTCGGCGAGGACGGTCTGGCCGAGTACCGGCGGCTGGCCGAGGACGAGTGGCGGCGCGTCCCGCCGCGCGCCCCCGATGATGTCGAAGACGAGCGCGGCTGGCGACACGCCGGCCTCGCCCGGATCATGGAAGACCTGGCGCGTTGGAGCGGTGACATCGAGGCGCTAGTCGCCGTCAAGGCGCGCAACCTCTCCTCGGAGTCCGCCTACCTGCAGATCGCGGAGATCTATCAGGAGGCAGGGGACGGGGTGCAGGCGCTGGCGTGGGCGGAGAAGGGCGTTGCGGCGTTCCCTAAGCGCACCGATCCGCGGCTGCGGGAGTTCTTGACCGGGATGTACCACGCCCTTGGACGTCACGACGACGCGGTGGCGCTGGCGTGGATCGCCTTCGTCGAGGGATCGCACCTCGACGCCTACAAGAACCTTCGCCGCCACGCCAGGCTCGCCAAGAGCTGGCCGCAGTGGCGCGAGCGAGCGCTCCAGACGATCCGCGAGGGGATCGCCGCCGGGAAGCGGGCGGCCGCCGAGCGGCAGTTCAAGTGGCAGCCGGAGCCCGACAACTCGAGCTTGGTGCAGATCTTCCTCGATGAAGGCGACCCGGAGGCCGCCTGGCGCGAGGCCTGCGCGGGCGGCTGCTGGGCCTGGCTCTGGCTCGAGCTCGCCGACCGGCGCGCCGATGAGCACCCCGATGACGCGCTGGGGGTATGGAAGAAACAGATGGAGCCAACGATCGCCGGCAAGAACAACGACGCCTACCGGCAGGCGGTTGCGCTGTTGCGGAAGATCCACGGCGCTCTTGCGCCCCTCGGGCGCGAGCCCGAGTTCACCGCCTACCTCGCCGCGCTCCGCTTGACTCACAAACGTTTGCGGAACCTGATGAAGATGCTGGACCACGCCGCGTGGACCTAGCCGCGCGCGGCGGCTGTCTACGATCGGCGGCTCCCGGCGCGCCACGGCCGTGTCGGTCGGGTCGCGACGGCGGCGCAGAGCTCCGGCACCGGGCGCCGTGGACAGAGTTACACTTCCACCAATGAGCCAACCCAGCGTCGACGCCGAGGATCTGGTTACAGCGCTCGAGAACCACTCGTACGAGATGAGCTTCTTCCTCGACCGCCGCACCGGCGAGGTGTTCCCGGTGTTCGAGGACAACGACGAATCCGACGACGACCGCGCCCGCATCGACGGCGAGCCGGCGAGGTTCGTCGCCGTCGAGCCGATCCCATCGTCGGTCGGCTGGGAGGTGATGGCCGCCTTCGTCGAGTCGCTCCCTCCGGGAGGGCCGCGCGCCGCGCTCGGCTCCGCCCTCGGCGCCCGGCACCCGTTTCGTGCCTTCAAGGACGTGCTGTCGGCCTTCCCCGGGCAGCGCGAGGCGTGGTACGCCTTCCACGACCGCGAGTGGACGAGGCTGGCGGCCGAGTGGCTCGAGGCAGAAGGGATCGACGCCACGCTCAAGCTCCGCAGCCGCGCCTTGGATGGTGGCGTAGCCGGCGACCAACGCGAGCTCTGATCTCACCGTCTCCGCCAATAGGTGTCAGCGAAGGGTAAGAGGTGCCAAGAGAGGTGCCGGGTCTTGTGTAGTTGACAAACCCAGCCTCGCGCTCAGCCTCTTACCACCTGCTTGTCAACTGGGGCGAACCTGTACCTATGCTCGCGGTTGATGTTGGTGATCACCGCGGCGAACCGATCTTTGCGGCCATTGTCGACACGATGGTCAACGCGCGATCGAGATCGAACGCCGCAAAGTCAGTCGGGCGCAGGACCGGCCGGAGGCGGGCAGCAACCTGCGATCGGAGGTCGGCGAAGCGCTCGGCCGAAAGGTCGATCGGCCCGTTTCCGGGCACGGCCAGCTTGGCGCGCGTGAGCTCGATCAGCGCGGGTTCGCCGAGATCGCGGCCGAGGACCCGGGCCGCGTAGTCGACGTCGAAGAAGTCGCGGATCGCCGGGTCGCGTCGGGTGAGTGCCGCGCGTGCCTTCTCGGCGAGGGACTCCCGAAGCGACATGCAGGCGAGGCGCACCGGCGCGATCAGCGGCGCATTGGTCGCCGGATGCCGGAGGACGGTCGCGGCGTCCGCGCTGAGCGGCACCTCGAGCAGCGGCTCGCGCAGCCCGATCTCGAGCGTGATCGTCTCCTCGAGACCCGAGACGACCGAGACATAGCCCGCGGCCGCGAGGTACTGTCTGGAATCGTTCGCTCCGCGCAGCCGCTCGACCAGGCGCAGCATGGGCAGCTTCGCCGGAAGCTCGGCAACGGCGCGCTTCAGGTCCGTGGTTCGGGCACTTCTTTGTCGCCTCGTGGCGCCGGTAGGCATCGGGATGACGAAGTCGAGGTCCTCGCTCAGCCCGTAGAACGATGTGTGGACCTTTGCGAGACAGGTCCCGCCCTTGAAGACGAGGCCCTCGACGCTCGCCAGGTGCTTGAGCAGCAGCGTGCAGATGGAGTCCTTCTCGATCAGCAGCACGGCAAAACCGGTTTGCGTGGCGGTGAACGCCACCGCGGCGCGGAGCAGGTCGCGGTCCCGAAGCCAGCCAGTGGATTCCGTGTCAGGCGTCTTCATTGACCACCACGCCCCAGCGGCGATCGGCCTGGCCACGCTTTGGTCTCACAGGGTTGAGGGGAACCAGCGTCGAGGAGGCGGGCAGGGCCCGCGCCAGCTTGCGGAGCAGGGAATCCGGCACGCCCTCCTGCTCGAGCACCCACCCGATGCGCCGGATGGTCGCCTTGTCGCCGAAGCGCAGCGTTGTCGTGACGAGATCCGCAGCCGAGACCCGGCCCGCACGCAGCTCCTGCCGGAGCCATCCGAAGCCGCGCGGCAGGCTGTTGAAGCGCGCCCAGTCGTACACCGCGTCCACGAGCGTTCGCGCCCGCGAGCCCCAGATCTCGCGCTCACCGTCCGGGGTCTTGGTGACGACGGTGCCCCCCAGGCGCCGCGAGGCCACCTTGATGAGGATGAGCGACACGGCGCCGATCGTGCGCAGGCCGGAGATCCGGTCGTTGTAAGCGACGACGCGGTTCGGGACCTGGTCGTCGAGCCCGTACCGATTGAACGCGTTCGGGCCGCAGATCTGATACCGGCCGCCGCGATCCGCCATGAGCGCCGTGAGGGCCTGCGCCGGGCTGGGGGTCCAGGCGCCGCCGAGGGGAAGCGTCGCCGGGACGAGGAAAAGGCCGGGCCGCACACGCGCGATCATCTGCCCGCGGAGCATACGACGGAACAGCTCGCGCTCCTGGGCTGCGGTCAGGCGCAGCGGGTCCGTCAACTCGCCCGCCTGCACCATGCGCCTCCTGCGCAGCTGCAGGTACGCGAGCATCGCCGACTCCTGCCGTCCCAGTCGCGTCTTCATGGCTGCATTGTATTTCGCATGGATGGTTTCAGCAACCATCCGGGAGAAATAGATGTCAGAGCCTACACCGCGATCTCGCCGCTCATCAGGCGGGGCAGCAACAGGTCGTGCGTGACGGGGTCTGGCTTGCGTTGTTGCGGCATCGGGCTCCAACGGTCTGGGCCCAACCTCATCTCGGCCCTCGAACATTCGGTTCGGGGTCCCGTGAAGTGACAAACCGAGCCTCTCCTCCTGCTCTTCCACCTGCTTGTCAACCAAGCCGGACCGGGTACCCGTGACGAGGCAACGGTCGGTCCGTCAAGCTCACGGCGCCACGATTGAGGAGCGAGCCACCGGTACCGGCTGGTCAGGAGCGTGGGATGGCCGGGCGCGCTACCGATCTGATCTCGGGCCTCTCGACAGCCACGGGCCTTGAATATCCGTCGGGCACGACTATCATCAGCCGTGTTGAGACACGGAATCTATCGCTATCAGAGGATTCCCTGCTCGAGGGAAGAGAGGGCACGTCGATGCGGCAGCGAACGACCACGGTCAACCCTTCGGAGGAGATCATCACGATCGGACCGCTCGGGATCCGGTTCCTCCTCACGGGCGATGACTCCAACAACAACGCCTCGGTCTTCGAGGTTCGCGTCCCCCGCGGACAGAAGCTGGCGGCGCCGGCCCACAGGAACGACGCCTACGAGGAGATCCTCTACGGCATCGAGGGCGTCCTCACCTGGACCGTCGACGGCACGCCCATCGCGGTCGGCCCAGGGCAGGCGCTGTGCATCCCCCGCGGCGCCGTGCACCGCTTCGACAACCTCGGCACCGAGGATGCGAAACAGCTCGCCGTCATCACCCCTGCGATCATGGGCCCCGCGTACTTCCGCGAGGCTGCCGAAGTCATCGGTGCCGCCCACGGCGGCCCGCCCGACGGCGCCAAGATGACGGACGTCTTCCGGCGCCACGGCATGACGGTGGCCGAACCGCCGCCTGCCAAATAGCGGCCGGCGCAGACAGACAAAATAGGTAGCCGGTGCGCCCCAGTTGACGAACCGAGTTTCGCGCTTTCACTTCTCCCCCGTTGGCAACTAAGGCGGACCTGGTACCCATCCCCTGGTACCCATCCCGTTGACAGACCGAGCCTTTCGCTTTTACCGCTCCACCTGCTTGTCAACCAAGGCGGACCTGGTACTTATCCCGCTCTTCAGAGAAGAGATGAGGCAAGCCTACCTCAACAAGGTGAGATGGTGATACCTGGTACCTATTGGTTTCCCCCGGTTTGTATTAGTTTCCCCCGGTTTGGGACCGAAGCCAACCCAGGGTCTCCTCCAGCGAGGCCAACTCCTCCACGGTAATCGGCAAACTCACGCCCTTTGACGCGTGCATGACCGACTTTCGCAGCTCATTGACCTCAGCAAGCCATTTCGTCTTGGCGTCCTTTGATTTCGATCCTGCCTCGCGTGCTAGCGGCTTCTCAAACAGGAACCAGTTCTGTTGAGCGATCTCCCTGTAGTCGATCAGATCCAGGTTCTCCTCGCGACCGCCCTTCTTCCCGCCCTCCTCGTTGATCCGGTTGTCGACCTTCATTCTCACACTCTTGGGCACGCCCCCAAAGAACCACGCCTGTTCGTCCTCCCCGAACTCAGTCTTGAGTTCCCCCACAACAGTCTTCTGCAAGATCTGCTCAATCTCGCGGATTACTTCGAAGGCCTTGGAGGTCGTCTCGGCCTTTTCGCGCGCAAGGTGGTCCACCAGGCCAGGCGGGTTGAACGTCGGATCAGACTGGTGAATGAATACCTCGACCTTCCGCGTTCCGGTCGTTTGCCCTTGACTACCTCTCAGTGACCTAAATGACGTCATTTCCTTAGCCGAAAGTGACGCGAAGTACTGACCGACCGCTGCTGCGTAAGGACTAACCACCTCCAGCAATTCCGCGTCGCTCAGGTCATGAAGTCGCCAACTCCGGGTTGTCTGCAAGTGGTCCAGCACGCGGCCTAGGACGTTGATGCACACAGTGACGCCATCGTTCATGGCGAGGCCCCCACCTTCGCCAGACCCACGCAACCAGACGTCCGAAGCCCGTTCCGCAATAACGTTGAAGTAGCCACTCAAAAGGGCAGTTGCCCGTGCCAGTGTTGCTTCATTCTTCGCTTCCCACAGCGGACCGTACTCGACGACGTGGCCCTTCTTTGTCTTAGCGATAAAGAAGGCTCCCTTCTCCAGCGCACGAAAGACGCTGGTGAAAGACACGCATCTCTCCGCGGACCGGACGTCATCAGCCTTTAAGATTCTCCCGCGAAACGGGGAACGCAAGTCAATGTCTAGTGCCTGTACCACCTTTGAGAGGATTGCCTGGACGCGGACGTCCGGCTCCTCGGCGTCCCAATGGAGTTCAGCATAGAGTTCTTGCAACAGGC
>SCRJ01000123.1 GCA_004298115.1 Acidobacteriota bacterium | reverse complement strand
GCGCCGCTGCTCGCGTTGGGACCGCGGTGGCGCCGGGCGCGCGCGTGGGTCCTCGGCGCCCTCGGGTGCGGCGCGGCGCTCGCGGCCGGGGCGGCCTCCGTGCTGCCGAAGTACTCGCCGCAGAGGCCGCAACGGCTGAGCATCGCCTACGCCCTGGACCACGACGCCGGCGCCGCCCGCTGGGTTGCCGGCGGCGCGCCCGGCGACCTTCCGGCGGCGCTGCGCCGGGCCGCCGGCTTCGCCGCCGATGCCGCCCTCCCCTACCCGTGGTCGCTGCGCAGGCAGTTCGTGGCGCCGGCCCCGGCGGCCGCACTTCCGGCCCCCGAGTTGGCGGTCGTCGGGACGGCGCCGACGGCCGGCGGACGATCCGTCACCGCAACGCTGCGCTCCGCGCGCGGCGCGCCCAACCTCGCGCTGTTCGTGCCGGCCGGCGCGCCGCTCTCGGCGGTGACGGCCGGGGGCAGGCCGGTCGCGCTCGGCCGGCCCGCCGGCGGGCGCGGCGGTTACCGCCCGATCGCGTTCGTGGCGGTGCCCGCCGCCGGGGTGGAGCTCACGCTCGTCTTCGCGACGGCCGCACCCGTCGAGGTGATCGTTCTCGACCAGTCGACCGGGTTGCCCCCGGCCGGCGGCGCCCTTCTCGCGGCCCGCCCGCCCGACGCGGTGCCGAGCGACACCGGCGACGTGACGCTCGTGCTGCGGCGAGTGCGACTGTAACGCGCTCATAACCCCGCGACACCCGGCGCGGCGGCAGGGCTTGACAGCGTTCGCGGGGACGGGTATAACTAACTAGTCGGTTAAACCGACCGGTTAGTGAGGGGTACCGATGAACGCCATAGCAGTCGCGCGGCGCAGCGCCGAAACGCGGGTCCGCATCCTCGAAGCCGCCGGGGAGGTCTTCGCGGAACGCGGTTTCGGCGGCGCCGGCGTCGACGAGATCGCCCGCCGGGCCGGCGTCAACAAGGCGATGCTCTACTACCATGTCGGCGACAAGGCCGCGCTCTTCGCCGAGGTGGTCACGACCAGCGTCGGGCGCATCCGCGCCGCCGTGGGCGCAGCGATCGCCGGGCAGGATCGGCCGCGTGATCGCTTCCGGGCGATCCCCCGCGCGTTCGTGACGACGGTGCGCGAGCACCCCTACCTGCCCCAGCTCATCCTGCGCGAGATCGCGGCCGGCGGCCCCAACTTGCCGGAGTCGGCGTTCTCCGAGATGGCGGAGGTCATGCGGCTCACGGCGTCAACCCTCGAGGACGGCGCCCGGCGACGCGCGTTCCGCCGCGTGAACCCGGTCGTCACCCACCTCATGCTGGTCGGGTCGCTCATGTTCATGGCCAACGCCCTGAGGCTCAAGGACCGCGTCGCGAACAAGCTCCCGATCCCGCCCGCCGCCGCCGACGACCTCGAGTCCCTCGCGGACCTGATGGTCGACATCGCTCTCGACGGAATTGCCGTGAAGAAGGTCTGAGGATACCGCCATGCGCACATCCCTCGCCCCCTTGTACCTCACGCTCGCCGCCGCCCCCGGGTTGCTCGGCTGCGGCGCCGGCACGGACCGTGGCGTGATCCACGCCTCCGGACACATCGAGGCCACCGAGGTCCGACTCGGCGCCAAGGTCGGCGGGAGGCTGCTCGCCTTGCCGTTCTGGGAGGGCGATGCGGTGAAGGCCGGCGTGGTCGTCGCGCAGCTCGACACCACCGACGCGACGAACGACCTCGCCCGCGCCGGCGCCGAGTTCGACGCCGCCGACGCCCGCCTGCGCCTTCTCCTCGCCGGGTCCCGCAAGGAGGACGTCCAGCGCGCCGAAGCCGACCTGGAGCGCGCCGAGGCCGACCTCGCCGGCGCCGTCCTCGACCTCAACCGCCTCGAGGGCCTGGCCGACCGCGGCACGGCGACGCTGAAGGCCCGCGACGACGCGCGCACCCGCAAGGCCATGCTGGCGAGCGCCGTGACGGCCGGCCGCGCGCGACTGGCCGAACTCGTGGCGGGGCCGCGCCCGCAGGAGATCGAGCAGGCCCGCGCCCAGCGCGCGGCGGCCGAAGCGGCGGTGGCCACCGTCCGCCAACGCATCGCCGACGCCACGGTGGCGGCGCCGCGCGACGGCGTGATCACCCAGCGCGTCGCGGAGCCGGGCGAGGTCCTGCCCCCGGGGGCGCTGCTCTACGTCCTCACCGACATCGCCCACCCCTGGCTCAACGTCTACGTCGACGAGCCTTCGCTGCCGCGGATCCGGCTCGGCGACCCGGTGCGCGTGCGGGTGGACGGGCGCTCCGACGCGTTCGCGGGCAGGGTGACCTACGTCTCGGACGTCGCCGAGTTCACCCCGAAGAACGTGCAGACGCCGGAGGAGCGCGCCAAGCTCGTCTTCCGCGTCAAAGTCGGCCTCGACAACGCCGCGGGCGTGTTCAAGCCGGGCATGCCCGCCGACGCGTACTTCGACGCCCAGGGCAAACCATGACCGGGGAGACCGTGCTGTCGGCCCGCGGCCTCGGCGTCCGCTACGGGTCCACTCCGGCCGTCGTCGGCCTGGACCTGGCCGTCACGCGCGGCGAGGTGGTCGGGTTGATCGGTCCCGACGGCGCCGGCAAGACCTCGACGCTGCGCGCCTGCGCCGGCCTCCTGCGGCCCAGCCGGGGCGAGGTCCGCGTGCTCGGGGAGGAGGCCTGGGCGAACCGCCGCGCCCTCCACCGCCGTCTCGGCTATCTCGCGCAGCGCTTCGCCCTCTACGGCGACCTCACGGTCGACGAGAACGTGCAGTTCTTCGCCCTCCTGCTCGGAGTCGCGGGTTGGCGGGCCCGCCGCGAGATGCTGCTCGACCGTGTCGGCCTGACCCCGTTCCGCGCCCGCCAGGCGGATCGCCTCTCCGGTGGCATGAAGCAGAAGCTCGCGCTCGCGTGCAGCCTGATGCACTCGCCGGAAGTGCTCCTGCTCGACGAGCCGACCACCGGGGTGGACCCCGTCACCCGGCGCGAGTTCTGGCGCCTGCTCGCCGACCTGGTGGCCGAAGGGTTGACACTGGTCCTCGCCACACCCTACCTCGACGAGGCCGAGCGCTGCTCGCGGGTGGTCCTCATGCACGAGGGCCGGGTCCTCGCCGACGCCGCGCCGCGGGACATTCCGGCGTTGCTTCCCGGCGCGATCGTCGAGGTCGCCGCCGAGCCCCGCACCGCGGTCGCCGCCGCTCTCGAGCGCCTCGAGGGCGTCATTGACGTGCGGCCCTTCGCCGCCCACTTCCACGTCCGGGTGCGAGCTGCCGCCGGGGCTGAGGCGGCGATCCGCGCCGCGCTCGAGGGCGCCGGGGCCGCCGTGACCGAGGCGCGGGTGATCCCCACGACGCTCGAGGACGCCTTCCTCCATCTGACCACGAGCCCCGCTGCCACGGAGGCCGCATGAGAGCCCACTCGAGAGTCAACGACCGGATGTCGCCGCCTCCGCAAGCCGCGCGGGGCGCCGGAACCCGCCGCGCCGGCGTCGTCGCCGCGCTTCTGGCCGTCTCGGCGCTGGCGCCGGCCGGCGCCGAGACGGTCCGCCTGACCGCCGAGGACGCCGCGTCCCGCGCCGTTGCCGTCTCGCATCTCGCCGCCGCGGCCGGCGAACGGGCCGCCGCCGCGCGGGAAGCGGTCACCGCCGCGGACGCCGCGGCCCGCCCGCAGGTCACCGCCAGCGCCGCCCTCGCCCAGCGCAGCTCGGTGCCGGAGTTTCAGCTGCCGTTCGCGGCCCCCGGCCAGCCGGCGCTCGTCCTTGTCCCCGACATCACCACGACCTACGGCGCGGGCGTGCGCGTCGCCGAGGCGATCTACGCCGGCGGCGCGATCGCCGCTCAGCGCTTCGCCAGCCGCCACGACGCCGAGGCGGCGGCGGCCGCGCACCTCCAGACCGCCGCCGAGACGCGCCTGGCGGCTCGGGCGGCGTACTGGGAGGCGGTGCGCGCCGCGGCCGCCATCGACGCGGTCGCGGCGCAGGAGGAGCGCGCCGGCCGCCTGCTCACCGACACCTCGGCGCTTCTCGACGCCGGGATGGCGGTCAAGGCCGATCTCCTCGCGGCGCGGGAGCGCGTTGCCAGCGCCCGCGTCGCCCGCATCGCCGCGGCTGCCGCCGCCGCCAACGCGCTCGCCCAGCTGCGCTCGCTCCTGCACATCGACTCCGGGGTCGCGGTCGAGCTCGCCGACTCGCTCGCCGGCGCGCTGCCGGACGTGCCCGCGCCGCTCGACGAGCTGCGCCGGCGCGCTCTCGCCGCCCGACCGGAACTCGCGGCCGCCGCAGCCCGGATTGCGGCCGCATCGGCGCGCGAACGGCTCGCCCGGGCGGCGTCGCGGCCCGGCGTCGCGGCGGTCGCGCAGTGGGCGTACGACCGTCCCAACCAGCGCTATTTCCCGCAGATCGGAAGAGC
>SCRJ01000122.1 GCA_004298115.1 Acidobacteriota bacterium | reverse complement strand
CGCGCGCGTGCTCGCGCCCTACCGGGAGCTGCTCGCCGAGGCCGTGCGCGTGACCGGCGGGCCGCGCAACGAGGCCGAGGACCGCTTCCTCGTGGAGACGTTCCGCGACACGGTGCGGCGGCTGGAGGAGTCGGAGGCGGCCCTGCGACGGCGCGCCGACGAGCTCGAGCTGCTGGCGGGGGTGTTGACCCGCGGCTCGTCGGCGGGCGTCGTGATCACCGAGCCGGGCGGCACGGTGCGGGCGGCGAACCCCGAGGCGCTCGACCTGGTCCCGGCGCTCGCCGTGGGCGCGCCGCTGCCGCTGCCCCTGACGGCCGCCCCGCGGGCGCGCCTCGGCGGGCGGGTGGTCGAGGTGCGCCGGCTGCCGCTGCTCGCGGCCAGCGGCGAGGCCCAGGGGGAGGTCCTGTTCCTCTCCGATCGGACCGGGGTCGAGGCGCTCGAACGAGCGCTGGCGGAGCGCGAGCAGATGGCGGGGCTCGGGGAGCTGGCGGCCGGCATGGCGCACGAGCTGCGCAACGCCCTGGCGACCGTTCGCGGTTACCTGCGCCTGCTCCCCGGCGCGCACGCGGAGGAGAGCGCCCGGTTCGTGGCGGCGATCAACGACGAGGCCGAGGGCGTCGCACAGTTGCTCGACCGCTTCCTGCGCTTCGCTCAGCCGCACGAGCTGCGACGCGAGCCGCTCGACCTCGCGGCTCTGGTCGAGGAAGCGGCACGCAAGGTGCGCGCCGCGTTTCCCGCGGTCGACGTCCGCGTCGAGGCGGCGTCGGCGGTTGCGGCCGGCGACGCGCTCGCACTCGGCGTGGTCGTGGAAAACCTCTTGCGCAACGCCGCCGAGGCGGCCGGCCGGGGCGGGCTGGTGACGGTGCGGGTCGACGGTCTGCCGGAGGTGGTGCGCGTCGTGGTCGAGGACGACGGCCCGGGCGTGCCCGCCGACCTGCGCGAGCGCCTGTTCCTCCCGTTCGTGTCGAGCAAACCGTCGGGCGGCCTCGGCCTCGCGCTGGCGCGCCGGTTCGCCCGTCTGCACGGGGGGGACGTCGAGTTCGAGCCGCGTGAGGGCGGCGGCGCCCGCTTCGCGGTGTGGCTGCCCCGGCAGGGGGTCGCGTGAGCGCGCCGGTGCTGGTGGTGGAGGACCGCAAGAGCCTCGGCGAGATGCTGGCCGAGACGCTGCGCAAGGAGGGGCACGAGGTCGAGCTCGCGCTGCGCGGCGATGTGGCGGTCGAGAGCCTGCAGCGGGGAGGGCCGTACCTGGCGGTGATTACCGACCTCAAGCTCCCCGGCGCCGACGGCCTCGCGGTCCTGCGCGCGGCGCGCACCGTGGATCCGCTCCTGCCGGTGTTCCTGATCACCGGCTACGCCACGGTGGCGACCGCGGTCGCCGCCCTCAAGCTCGGGGCGAGGGACTACTTCCCCAAGCCGCTCGACATGGACCGCGTGCTCGAGGCGATGCGAGCTGCGTGCGAGCCGCGGCGCGCGCTGCTCGCAACGCCGCCGACCGGTGCGGGCGCCCGCGAGCTGGTCGGAGCCGCGCCCGTTTTCGCCGGCGCCGTGACCGCGCTCAGGCGGGTCGCCCCCACCGACGCCGCCGTGCTGCTGCTCGGACCGTCCGGCAGCGGCAAGGAACTGTTCGCCCGCGCCCTGCACCAGCTCTCGCACCGCAGCGATGGGCCGTTCGTGGCGTTCAACTGCGCCGCCGTACCCGAGAGCCTCGTCGAGTCGGAGCTGTTCGGCCACGAGCGCGGCGCGTTCACGGGCGCCAGCGCCCGCCACGTCGGCCGCTTCGAGCAGGCGCACCGCGGCACGCTCTTCCTCGACGAGGTCGGTGAGGTGCCGCTGGCAACGCAGGCCAAGCTCCTGCGCGCGCTCGAGGAGCACCGCGTCACCCGGCTCGGGGGCGAAGGCGAGGTCGTGGTGGACGTCCGGGTCGTGGCGGCGTCCAACCGGAACCTCGACGAGGCCGTCGTGGCGGGATCGTTCCGGCGCGACCTCTTCCACCGGCTCTCGGTGTTCCCGATCCACCTGCCGGGCCTCGCCGAGCGGCGGGAGGACATCCCCGCGCTGACGCTGCACCTGCTGGCCCGCGCCGGCGCGCGCCACGCGGCGCCCGTGCCGACGCTGCGACCGGCGGCGATGGCGGCGCTGGTGTTGGCCCCGTGGCCGGGGAACGTGCGCGAGCTCGCGAACCTGCTCGAGCGGGTCGTGATCCTCGCCGAAGGCGCCGCGGTCGGGGTGAACGAACTCGGGCTCGACCCGGCGGCGTGCGGGACCGGGGTCGCGGACGGCGAGGCGCGCCGCCTGGCGCGGCTCCTGGTGGGCGGCGAGACCGACGAGCTGGCCCGCTTCCTCGGGGTGCCCGCGGCGGCCCTGGACCGCTAGCGCGGGCCGCCGAGCGCGGCGGCCACCGCGGCGGCGAGGAGCCGATCCTGCTCGGGGAAGACCGCGCGCAGGTCGAGCACGACCCTCCCCTCCTCGACGCGCCCGATCACCGGCGGCCCGCCGCGGCGCAGCAGCGCGGCTTCGGCGGCGCCGCCGGGGATCGTCACGGCCCACGACGGGAGCGTCTGGTCGGGGGTAGTGCCGCCGCCGAGCACCGCGCGCGTGGCGGCGACGCCGGCGGCGAGGCCCGCGTGCCGCAGGCGACCGGCGATCCCGCGCGCCCGGCGCCGCAGCGCCCCGTCGCCGGCGGCGAGGAGGCGGTACAGCGGCACGTCCTCGGGCCGCTCCGCGAGGTAACAGTCGAGCGTCGCGGCGAGGCCGGCCAGGGCGCACTTGTCCGGCCGCAACGCCCGCCGCAGCGGGTGACGGCGCAACGGCGCGACCGCGGTTCGGGAGCCGGCCACGATGCCGGCCTGCGGTCCGCCGAAGAGCTTGTCGCCCGAGAACAGCACCGCATCGGCGCCGGCGGCGAGGAGCTGCCGGACCGTGGGTTCGGGGCGGAGGCCCCAGCGGACGAGGTCGAGGTGGCAGCCGGAGCCCTGGTCGACCCAGACCGGGACGCCATGACTGCGGCCCAGCTCGACGAGGTCGGGGAGCCCGACGGCGGCGACGAAACCGTCGAGCGTGAAGTTCGAGCGGTGGACCACGAGGATGCCCGCCGTGGCGTCGCCGATCACGCGGGCGTAGTCGTCGAGATGGGTGCGGTTGGTGCAGCCCACCTCGACGAGGCGGGCGCCGCCGGCCGTCATGATCTCCGGGAGCCGGAACGAGCCGCCGATCTCGATGAGCTCGCCGCGGGAGACGACGACCTCGCGGCCGGCGGCGTGGGCGGCGAGGAGCAACACGAGCGCGGCCGCGTTGTTGGTCACCACGGTCGCGGCCTCGCAGCCCAGGTAGCGGGTCAGCCGCTCGGTGACCGGACCCAGCCGCTCCCCGCGGCCGCCTCCGCCGAGGTCGTACTCGAGCGCCAGGTATCCCGGCGCGGCGGCGCCCGGACGGGGAGCGCGCCCGAGGTTGGTGTGGATGACCACCCCGGTGGCGTTCAGCACCTCCGGATACGCGGCGGCGGCACGAACGGCGAGCGCCGCTTGAGCCTCGGCCGCGACCTCGTCCGGGGTCGGTGCGGGCTCGCCGCGGGCGATCCGCGCCCGCGCGCCGTCGAGGGCCTCGCGCACGGCCTGACGAACCGCGGCGGACCCGTGCCGCGCCCGTTCGCGCGCCATCGTCGCGACGGCCAGGACGCGGTGGACGGCGGGGAGCGCGGCCAGCGGGTTGCCCATGCCTGATTGTACCCGGGGGGCGCCGGTCGCGCGGCCGGGAGCGATGCGAGCCCAGCGCACGAGGACCGGAGCGTGTATCCTTCGGGAGGGATGAGTGCGCCGGACCTGGTGGGAGAGCTGGAGCGCTGGCTCGTCGAGCTCGCGAGGAAATGGGAGCGTTTCTTCGCCGGCGACCGCCAGGTTGCCGTCCCACCGGAACGGGAGCGGATGGCGCTCGAGCGGCGGTTGCAGGAGTTGAGCCGCACGGAGCCGCCGACCGCGGGCGAGAGGTTCCGAATGGAGCAGCTGCTGCACCGGTTCGCGACCCACAACCAGCTCTGGCAACGCCAGCTGCGGGAGCGCGAGGAGGCGCGACAGAGCGCGTCCGCCAGGCGGGCGCTCAACGAATCGACGGCGAGGCCCGTACCAGAAGCTGGCGACGAGTACGCCGAGGTCTTCTCCCGCTACCTCGAAGCCGTGGGCCGCGCGGGGAAGGCGGCGCCAGTCGGGCTCGACGGGTTCCGGGACGCCTTGGAACAGCAACGCCGCAAGATCGAGTCGAGCGGCGCGCTCGTCGAGGGGTTCGACGTGGTGGCCGACGGAGGCAACGTGCGCGTGCGGGCACGCGTGCGGCGAGGGAGGCAGGCATGAGGCGGTCGATGGTCGGTGCGGCGGTCCTGATTCTGGCAACGGCGGCGAGCGGCTCGGTGTTCGAGCGCTTCCTGTCCCCCGAGCGGCCGGCCGACCGGGCGATCATGAACTACCTCGAGCTCGCGAAGTCGGGGCGTGCCTCCTCCATGGACCTGGCCAACCTCGGGGTTCTGATCTTCGAGAAGGGTTTTCCAGGCGATGCCGAGGACTACCTGAAGGCCGCCCTCAAGCTCGACAAGCACAACTACGAGGCGGCCTACCGGCTGGGCCTCGTCCTCCAGCGCGAAGGGCGCGATCGGGAGGCGGTGCGCTACTACAAGATGACGCTCAAGCAACGCCGCGGCTACGCCGAAGCCCGCTTCATGCTCGCGATGGCCGAGGAGCGGTGCGGCCGGCGCGAAGCCGCGATCCGCGACTACGCCAAGGCGTACCGCTACGCCCCGCAACTTGCCGACCCCAAGAGGAACCCGCTGGTCTACGACTCCCACCTGCAAACCGAGGCGGTGCTCCGCCACTACCAGGAGAGCGCCGGGACCTCGACGCTGCCGGTGACCGAGATCGACCCCGCCGCGGTGCGGCGCATGATGGCGGCGCGACCGGAGGCGGCGCCCGCCCCGCCGCCACCTGCGGCGACGGCCACGGTGACACCGGCGTCCGCACCGGCGCCGGCGGCTCCGGTCCGGCGGCCGGCGCCGCAACCGGTGGGGCGAGCGTTGCCCGGCGGCCTGGGCGCCGCCGTGCCGCCGCCCGCGACCCCGGGACCGACGCCGACCCCTACACGTTGAACCGGAACGTGATGACGTCGCCGTCGGCAACTACGTAGTCTTTGCCCTCGAGGCGGAGGGTGCCGCGCGGGCGGCAGGCGGCGAACGAACCGGCGTCGAGCAGCTCCTGCCAGGGCACGATTTCGGCGCGGATGAAGCCGCGCTCGAAGTCCGAGTGGATCACGCCGGCGGCCTTGACCGCCGTCGTGCCGGCCGTGATCGACCACGCCCGGCACTCGTCCTCGCCGGCGGTGAAGAACGAAACCAGGCCGAGCAGCGCGTACGCGGCGCGCAGCAGACGATCGAGGGCGCGGTCCGGCAGCCCGAGGTCCGCCAGGAACGCGGCCTGATCCTCGGGGGCAAGGTGCGCGATCTCCTGTTCGATGGCCGCGCAGACGGCGCTCACCGCCACCCCGGGCTGGGCGTGGAGGGCGGCGAGGCCGGCGCGCTCGACGGCGCCGGCGAGGTCGCCGGCCTCCTCCTCCCCGGCGTTGAGGATCACGAGCATCGGCTTCGCGGTCAGGAACGTGAACCCCTTGAGCAGGCGGCGCTCGTCGGCGGTGAGGCCGATCCGGCGCAGCGGGGTGCCGGCTTCGAGGGCGGTGTGGCAGCGCTCCAGGGCGTCGCGCTCGGCTTCGAGCTCGGGCGCCTTGCGCCTGGCGAGGTCCCGGGCAAGGCGCTCCAAACGGCTGTCGGCCACCGCGAGGTCGGCGAGGAGGAGCTCGGTCTCCACCAGCTCGACGTCGCGGGCGGGCGCGATGTTGCCCTCGGGGTGGGGCACCGCGTCCGACGCGAACGAGCGCACGACGACGGCCAGGCCGTCCATGGTGCGGAGCTCGGGGGCGTTGAGGCTCGCCGATCCCCCCTTGACGATGCCGGGCACGTCCACGAAGCGCACGGTCGCAGGCGTGTGCTTGCGCGGCGTGAACAGCGCCGACAGGCGGTCCAGCCGCGGGTCCGGCACCTGGGCGATCCCGACGTGAGCGCCAGGCTTGCCGTGGCCGGCCGCCGGGTCGTGCCCCGTCAGGAGCGAGAACAGCGTGGTTTTGCCCGAAAGCTCGAGCCCAAGGATTCCGAACTCCATGGTCGCCTCCGCCCGGATTCTAACGGACCGGGCGGCCGCGTGCTGGTAGACTCATGGAAAGGAGTCCTGACATGGCGATCGGGAAGATTGGGGCGGCGGTTGTCGCGAGCATTTTCGTTGCATTGCCGGTCGTGGGGCAGGCGGCGCCGGGAGGCGAGCTTGCCGCCGCCCGTGCCGCGTACGAGCAGCGCGCGGACCCGGCCAGCGCCAAGGCCGCGGTGGAGCTCTTCCGCGCGGCCGCCAAGGCCGACCCGGCCTCGGTCGACGCCCGCTGGGAAGTCGCCCGGGCGGCGTACTTCTACGGCAACTACACCCAGGCCGCGGCGCCCGACAGCGAGAAGATGACGATCTTCGACGGCGGCATCGCGCTGGCGAAGGAAGCCGTCGCGCTGGCGCCCAAGAACGTCGAGGGCCACTTCTGGCTCGGCGTGCTCGACGGCGTCTACGGCGAGGCCAAGGGGATCTTCAAGTCGCTCGCCATGGTGCCCGAGATCAAGCGCGAGATGCAGACCTGCCTCGACCTCGACCCCGCGGTCGAGGGGTACGGACCCGACCGGGTGCTCGGCCGGCTGTACTTCAAGCTGCCGTGGTTCAAGGGGGGCGACACGAAGAAGTCGATCGCGTTCCTCGAGAAGTCGCTCGCCGGCGCGCCGACCAACGCGCTGACCAAGCTCTATCTCGCCGAAAGCTACAAGTCGGAGGGGATGAAGGCCAAGGCGATCGAGCAGCTCGAGGGGATCGTCACGATGACTCCCGACCCGCGCTGGGTGCCGGAGCACCCCCAGATCAAGGCCCAGGCCGAAAAGCTGCTCGCGAAGCTGAAGTAAGGAACGGGCGGCCCTGCGGCCGCCCGTCGTCCGCCTCCAGTCGAACAAAGGGTCAACCCGCCGGCGTGGGCATGACCTCGTCGTCCGCGGCGGAACGCCGCGAGCGGCGCAGCCTCGCTTGCAGGCCTTCCATGTAGGTGTAGATCACGGGCGTGATGAACAGCGTCAGCGACTGCGAGACGACGAGGCCGCCGACGACGGCCAGGCCGAGCGGGCGGCGGGCCTCGGCGCCGGCGCCGAGGCCGAGCGCGATCGGGAGCGTGCCGAAGAACGCGGCCATCGTGGTCATCATGATCGGCCGGAACCGGATCACGCACGCCTGATAGATCGACTCGGCCGGGGTCTTACCCTCCTTGCGCTGCACCTCGAGGGCGAAGTCGATCATCATGATGCCGTTCTTCTTCACCAGGCCGACCAGCATGATGATGCCGACGAACGCGTAGATGTTGAGGTCGACGTGGAAGATCAGCAGCGTGAGGAGCGCGCCCAGGCCCGCCAGCGGCAGCGCCGAAAGGATCGTGAACGGGTGGATGAAGCTCTCGTACAGGATGCCGAGCACCATGTAGATGACGAGGATCGCGAGCAGCAACAGGAGGCCTAGCCCCTGCATCGAGGACTGGAACGCCTGCGCCGTCCCCTGGAAGGTGGCGCTGATCGTCGCCGGCAGCGTGGACTTGGCGAGGCGGTCGACTTCGGCCGTCGCCTGGCCCAACGCCACGCCCGGCCGCAGGTTGAACGAGAGCGTGACCGACGGGATCTGGCCCGAGTGGTTGACGGTGAGCGGGCCGAGCGTCGGCGTCATCGTGACCAGCGCGTCGAGCGGCACGAGCCCGCCGTTACTCGATCGGATGTAGAGCAACGACAGGTCGAGGATGTCGGTCTGGTACTGGGGTAGCAGCTCCATGATCACCCGGTACTGGTTGTTGGGCGCGAAGATCGTCGAGATCTGGCGCGATCCGTACGCGGTGTAGAGCGCGTCCTCGATCTGCTGGGCGGTGACCCCGAGCGACGCCGCCTTGTCGCGGTTGATGTCGATGTTGATCTGCGGGTTCTTGAGCTGCAGGTCGGTGGACACGTCCACCAGGAGCGGGTTGGTTCGCAGCTTGGCCTCGAGCAGCGGCGCCACCCGGTACATCTCGGCGGTGTCGGGCCCGGTCAGGGTCAGCTGGTACTGGCTGCGCGTCTGCCGGCCGCCGACCTGGATCGCCGGCGGCGACATGATGTAGACCCGCAGGCCGGGGATCGCGGCCAGCTTGGGGCGCAGCTCGTTCACGACCTCGTCGGCCGTGAGCGTGCGCACGCTGGTCGGCTTCAGCCGGGCGAAGAAGAACCCGGTGTTGGAGCCGCCCATCCCGCCGCGGCCGCCGGCCGACGACATGAACGCCTCGATGTTGGGGTCGTGCTGGAGGACGTCCATGACCTGCTTCTGGTGGGCCACCATCGCGTCGAAGGAGATCCCCTCGATCGCCTCGACCTGGCCGAAGATCTGGCCGATGTCCTGCGACGGAATGAACCCCTTGGGGACGACGACGAAGAGCACGCCGGTGAGGGCCGTGACGGCGACCGTCACGAACACCATCGAGCGGCGGTGCCCGAGCGACCACGTCAGACCGCGCTTGTAGACGCCGAGCATACCGTCGAAGAAGCGCTCGAAGAAGTTGTAGAGCGCGTGGTGTTGAACCTGCTTCGGTGGCTTGATGAAGCGGCTCGAGAGCATCGGGGTCAGCGTCAGCGAGACGAACCCCGAGATCAGCACCGACAGGCCGATCACGACGGAGAACTCGCGGAAGAGGCGGCCGATGATCCCGGGCATGAACAGCACCGGGATGAACACCGCCGCCAGCGACAGCGTCATCGAGATGATGGTGAAGCCGACCTCGCTGGCGCCGTCCAGCGCGGCCTGGAAAGGCTTCTTACCCATCTCCATGTGGCGGACGATGTTCTCGAGCATGACGATGGCGTCGTCGACGACGAACCCAACCGAGAGCGTCAGCGCCATCAGCGAGAGGTTGTCGAGCGAGTAGCCGAGCAGGTTCATGACGGCGAACGTGCCGACGATCGACATCGGCATCGCGAGCGACGGGATCACCGTCGCGGAGAGGTTGCGCAGGAACATGAAGATGACGAGCACGACGAGGGTCAGGGTGACGAGCAGCGTGAGCTTGACGTCGTTCACCGAGTCGTGGATCGACACCGACCGGTCGAAGAGCACGTCGAGCGAAACGCTCGCGGGCAGCTGGCTCTCGAACTTGGGGAGCAGCTTCTTGACGAGGTTGACGACCTCGACGGTGTTGGTGCCGGGCTGGCGCTGGATCGCGAGGACGACGCCGCGGTGGTTGACGTACCAGGCCGCGGTCTTGTTGTTCTCGACGCTGTCGTACACGGAGCCCAGCTGGTCGAGCCGCACCGGCATGCCGTTGCGGTACGCGACCACGAGAGGCCGGTAGGCGATGGCGCGGGTGAGCTGCCCCTGCGCCATCAGCGTGTAGGCTTTCTGCGGTCCGTACAGGATGCCCGAGGGCAGGTTGACGTTGGCCGCTTGCACGGCCTTGGAGACCTCGTCAATGCCGATCCCGCGGTTTGCGAGGGCGCGCGGGTCGAGCTGGATCCGCACCGCGTACTTCTGCGCGCCGTACACCTGCACCTGGGCCACGCCGGAAACCGTGGAGATGCGCTGCGCGATCATCGTCTCGCCGTACTCGTCGAGGTCGTACAGCGGCAGCGTCGGCGAGGTGAGTGCGAGGTAGAGGATCGGCTGGTCCGCCGGGTTCACCTTCTGGTAGGTGGGCGGGTACGGCATGTCCTGCGGCAGCTGCGTGCTGGCGCGCGCGATCGCGGCCTGCACGTCCTGGGCGGCGGCGTCGAGGTTGCGGGAGAGGTTGAACTGCAGCACGATGTTGGTGCTGCCGAGCGAGCTCGAGGAGCTCATCGAGTCGATGCCGGCGATCGTCGAGAACTCCTTCTCGAGCGGCGTCGCGACCGACGAGGCCATCGTGTCCGGGTTGGCGCCGGGCAGCGACGCCGACACCGAGATCGTGGGGAAGTCCACGTTGGGCAAGTCGCTGACCGGCAGCAGCGTGTACGCCATCGAGCCGAAGATGAGGATCCCCCCCATGACGATGGTCGTCATGACGGGACGGCGGATGAACAGCTCGGAGAAGCTCATGAGCGGCTGGCGCCCGAGGTGTCGCCACCCTTGACCTCGATGCGCGCTCCCGAGACGAGACGGAGCTGGCCGTCGGTGACGACCCGGTCGCCGGGGGCGAGCCCCTGATCGATGACCGCGTTGGTCTCGTCGATGCGGTTGACCTTCACCGGCCGCAATTCCACCGTGTCGTCGCTCTTCACGAGGTACACGTACTGGCCCTGCTGGCTGGTCTGCACGGCGGGCGCCGGTGCAACGATGCGGTTGGGTTCCTCGCCGAGAATCACGGTCACGTTGACGAACTGACCGGGCCAGAGCGCCTCGTCCTCGTTGGGGAACGTGGCCTTGAGCAGCACCGTCCCGGTGGTCTCGTCGACGTTGTTGTCCACGAACGAGAGGGTCCCCGTCGCCTCGGGGACGTTGCTCTCGGGGATCGAGGCCGTCACCGCGACGGGGTTGGAGTTCTTCTTGAGCACGCTGGGGAGAAGCTGCGCCGGGACCGAGAAGCTGGCGTAGATCGGGCGGAGTTGGTTGATCGTGACGAGGGGCGTCGTGTCGTCGGCCTTGACGAGGTTGCCCACTTTGACGTTGAGATTGCCGGTGCGCCCCTCGACCGGCGAGGTGATCGTGCAGTAGGCGACCTGCAGCCGGGCGTTGTCGATGTTGGCCTGGTCCGACGCCACGGTCGCCTGCAGCGACCCCGCCGTCGCCGTGACCTGATCGAAGTCCGATTTCGTCACGTAGTCCTTCTTGACCAGCTCGCCGTAGCGCTTGACGTCGGACTCCGCTTTGACGAGCAGGGCCTTGTCTTTGGCGAGCTGGCCCTCGGCCTGCCGCAGGGCCGCTTCGTACTGGCGCGGGTCGATGGTGAACAACGTCTGGCCGGGGTGAACGGTCTGCCCTTCGGCGAACCCGACCTTCTGCAGCTCGCCGCCGATGCGCGCCTTCACCGCCACCGTCGAGATCGGCTCGACGTGACCGATCGCCCGGAACGAGACCGGCATCGTCTTCTGCACGACCGTGCCGACGGTCACCGGCACCGCCGGTGGCGGCCCGGTGCGCGGCGCGCCACCGCACGCGCCGGCGAGGAGGGCGGCGGCGGCGACGGCGGACATGGCGGCGCTCGCGCCGCGCGGTTTGCTGGACCTGGTGACCAGGGATTCGTTCATCGCAACCTCTCTCGTGCTCGGGGCCGAGCTGGGGATCCTCATGGGCTGACGCCTTCCTTCGTGATTTCGATGGGCTGATCGAGCGGCGGGAGCGTGCCGGTGTCGTGGGCGAGCTGCGCGAGCGCCATGTACCAGCTCGAGCGCGCGAAGATCTCCTGCGCCCTGGCGCTGGCGAGGGCCGCCTGCGCCGTCAAGAGGTCGATGATCGTCCCCACGCCTTCCTTGTACCGTCCCAGCGCCACGCGCTCGGACTCCTCGGCGCTCGCGAGGAGGTCGCGACTCGTTCTGACGAGCTGCGTCGCGGTCTTGAACGAGTAATAGCTCTGCCACACCTCGAGGACCACCTGCTGGTCGAGCGCGTCGGCCTGCGCGCTGGCGACGCCGGCGTCGGCGACGGCCTGGCGGATGTCGTAGGTGCTCTTGAAACCCGTGAACAGCGGCACCGTGACGAGCGCGGACGCCGACCAGTTGTTGCGGTACTTGGTGCCGAACGAGGGGTCGAAGTAGGTGCGGTTGGCGGTCGCCGCCAGGGACAGGTTGGGCAAGCCGTCGGAGCGCACGGACCTGACGTGCGCGGTCGCCTTCGCGGCGAGAGCGCGCGCCGCCTCGAGGTCGGGCCGGCGCACCTTGGCGGTGGTGATGAGCTCCTCGACCGCACCGGTGGCGTGGTCGAGCGGGACGTCCGCCGGCAGCCTCCCGACGTCGTAGGGCGTGTTCGCCGGCAGACCCATCGCGGTGGCGAGCGCCCCCCGCAGGGCGAGCACCTGGCCGTCGGCCGCCTGCTGCGAGAGGTGGGCCTGCGACAGCGCCGTCCGCGCCTGCAGCACCTCGGCGATCGTCCCGAGACCGGCGTCGTGCCGCGTGGTGGCGGCGTCGAGGACCGCCTGGGCCTGCTTGACGTCCACCGCGGCCGCCTCGAGCTGGGCCTTGGCGTCCAGATACCCGACGTACGCGGTCTCGACGCCCAGGATCACCCCCTGGATCGTCGCGTTGTGGCTCCAGTCGGCGGCGATGAGCCCGAGACGGGCGTCCTCGACGTTGGCCGCGCGTCCGCCGAGGTCGAGGAGGAGGTAACTGAGCGTCACCGCCGGCCCGTACGTGTTCTCGGGCGCCCCGGGGACGGGATCCTGGAAAGAATTGTTGGAGCGGGTGAAGTTCACCGATGCGGCGAGCGACGGGTAGTACGGCGCCCTCTTGCTGCCGAGCAGCGCCGCAGCGGAGCGCGCCTGCAGGTACGAGGCCCGCGTCAGCGGGTTGTTCTCCAGCGCGATCTCGACCACCTGGGCCATCGTGATCGTCGCCCCGGGCCTGAGCAGGTCGGCCGGGATCGCCGGCGTCGCGGCCTGCTCGGCGGGCGGTTGCGGCGGGAGCTGGACCTCGCGGGCCGGGCTCGCCGGTACGGGCACGGGAGGGGAAGCGGCCGCCGCGGCGCCCGCGACGGTGAACGCCGCGACGCAGGCGGCGGCCGCGGCGCGCAGACCTGGGCGCCGGAACGGTTGTGTCGAGAGGTGAGTCATCGGTTGATCTCCACAGGGGGCGGGGCGCAGCCTCGGCCCGAGTCAACGTCTACGGTAAGAGCGGGGGGATGGTTGCTCATTCCGCGGCCCCGGCGCTCGCCCGCACGCCCGCGGCCGAGAAACGGACGATGTGGGCCACCATCTCGGGCAGCGGCGGCAGACCGGCCTCCCAGGCCGGATCGAGCCTGGCCCGGCCTTCGCGCTGGGCGACCTGGAGGAGCTGGCCGACGATCGCGACGGCGCAGGCCCGCGCCGACCGGGGGGTCAGGCCCGGCGTCGTCGTCATCAGCGCCTCCACCAGGACCTGGTGCACCGGGTCGACGAACTCCGACTTGAACAGCTCCGGGGGCAGCTGGGGATCGAGCATCTCCCGCGCGATCAACCCCATGAGCAGACGGCCCCGGCCGTGGTCGACGAGGGGTTCGAGGAACGCCGCCGCGAACGCCCCGAGGACGGCCTCGAGCGATCCCGCCCCGCTGCGCGCCCCGCTGATGCTGGCGATCCGTCGGTCGCGCAGCTCGGTCAGGCGGCGACGGAACACCTCGCGGTACAGGTTCTGCTTGCCGCGGAAGTGGTAGTTGACCGCCGCGAGGTTGCATGCGGCCGCGGACGTGATGTCCCGCACCGAGGTCGCGGCAAAGCCGAACTCCGCGAACAGGTTCTCGGCGGCGTCCAGGAGTCGTTCCCTGGTCTGGACTCCGAGTTCGGCGTGGGACAGGTTGTGCTCAGTGGCGATACGGACGTCACCTTCCATCGAATGATCATATCAAACGTTCGTATCAATCGTCAAGAGGCATGAAGACAGGTGGCCAACGCAGGACGGGCGTGATCCGCGGTCAGGGGCCGGTGAGGACCGACGGCAGGGCGTGCGGGCCGGGCGCGGGGTCTAAAACTTCGAGAGGTTGATGCCGGACTCCTCGAGAACGCTGCCCTGGACGGTCAACGGCAGCGTGTACAGGCCGCCGGCGGTGAGCAGCGGCGTGCCCTCGTAGAACTCGTCGGTGTAGACGATGGTCATCGCGCGCACCGGGTTCTCCTGTGGCGTCGCCTCCAGGCGCACGGTGCGGCGCAGGCCCATGCGCAGCATCGCCTCCCAGTCGCCCACGTCGGTCGCTTGGCCCGAGCGGTCGGAGCGGGTCTGGAAGTTCGGCATGACGCCGGGCCAGAGCTCCATCGCCGGATCGAGCACCCCCCAGCGCGCCAGCGCCGCCATTTCCTTGCCCGCCTGCTCGTACAGCTTGTCGAACAGCGGCACCCAGTCCCGCAGGCGATGAACGTCGTCGCGCGGATACACCGGGCAGAACGAGGTGAGCGCCACGGCGTTGGCCCCAAACGCCGCCACCAGGTCGGAGTCGAAGCTCGTCCCGCCCCAGAAGACCACGTCGAGGACGAGGGCGGGCCGTCCGAGCCCTTTGCGGTGGTACATGCCGGCCAGCTCGTCGTTCATCACCCGCCTGAGCGCCGCAAGGCCGGGGGCGTCGCGCAGGGCGCGCGCGACGTAGACCGCGATCACCGGCCGCGGCAGGCCGGCCTCGTCGAGCACCGGCGTGCCGTCCTGGGCCTGCAGGAACAGGTAGTCGTCCTGGTGTTTCTTGACCACCTCGTCGGCGATCCACTCGAAGTCGTCCACCAACTGCCGGCGCAGCCGCGGGTTCGCCACGTCCAACTCGCCGGTCCTCAGCCCGGTCTTCCAGTACGAGCGGATCGCGGTGTCGTAGTAGATGAAGAACTTCATCCCGGCGGCGCCGGCCAGCGGGATCACGCGCAGCAGGTTCTCGGCCTGGTACGCCGTCGGCAGCGGCGAGCCGTCGGCCCGCCGCTCGCCCGGCAGGCCGGTGAGGACCCCGGCGATGACGTCGACGCCGTCGGCGCGCAGCCGGGAGAACATCGCCCGGTAGTGCTCGGTGTCGTCCGAGCTGAACACCTCGAGCGGCTGCACGGCCGCGCGGCCGAAGCTGTCCCGCGTGTACCAGGTGTAGATCGTGTGCGCGATCAGCGGGTCGGTGGCGGTGACCGGCGCCAGCTTGCGGGACGGCGGCGTGGGCGGCGTCTGCGCCACGGCCGCCGCGGCGAGGCCGAGGACGCACGCCAGCGCAACTCCGGCGTTCGGGGCGAGGGCCAGGCGCGCGGTACGGTCGGTGCTCACGCCTGGTGCCTTTGCAACGCCGGTGCCACGCGGCGAGCCGACGTCGCGCCGGTCGCCGCACGCCCGGCCGCGCCGGCGGGCGTTCGCCGGGCGCAGGCGTCCTCCGTGGGGGACATTTGGGGCCGCCGCCCGGGCCCGTGCCCTGCTACGCGATCTCGAGGCGGCGGAGGAGCAACGAGGGCGTCGTGACGGCACAGGCGAGGGAGAAGCTCTCGCTGTCGCCGCCGGTCGCGACGAGCGCGCCGAGGAGGCGGCGCAGCGAGCCGCGCACCGTCACGAGCGGGTGCGCGGCCGCCGCCCTGCCGTCGTGGACCGCGACCGCGGCGGCACGCAGCTCGAACCGTCCGCCCGCGGCGTCGAGCCGGACCGCGCCCGCCGGGACGACGAGGTAGAAGCCGCGCTGGACGCGGGCGAACAGCTCCTCCTGTCGGAGCGCCGGCTCGGGGAGCACGACGAGGTTCGCCGGGCCGGCGTGCGGCGGGTGGCGGTAGGAGGGACGGACCGCGCCGCCGGGCGCGCCGCCGCTACCCTGCGCCTCGGCCCAGGTGGCGAGCCGCTCGCGCACCTCGCCGCCCGCGATCAGCTCGATCCTGCGGGCGGGCAGTCCCTCTCCGTCCCAGGGGAGCGGGAGCAGCCCCGCCGGGCCGGGGCGGTCGTCCACCAGCCGCCAGGCGCGCGCGACCCTGGCGGCGCCGAGCGGCCCGGCGGCGGCGGTCAACCACTGGGCGAGCGCCGCGACGAGCGGGGCCGCGACCGCGGGCGCCAGGATGACGTCCGCGAGCTGGCGTTCGGGAGGCCGCCCGCGGGTGGCCAGCAGCGCCGCCTCGCGGGCGCGCTCGGCCACCGCGGCGGGGTCGAGGTCGGCGAGCGCGGCCGCCGCGAAGTGGAAGTGACGCCATGGTCCCTCGCGCGGCGCCAGGAGCAGCTCGAGCACCGCCCCGCCGGCGCTCGCCAGGGCGTGGAACCCCTCGCCGGTGGCGATGGCGGCCGCGGACGCTCCGGCCAGCCCGCGGAGCTGCACGAGCGCGAGGCCGTGGTGGCCGGGGGCGAGGCGTCCGGCCACGTCCTCGACCAGCGCGTCCAAGCGGCCGGCGTCCGGCGTCCGGAACGGCAGCGCGCTGCCGCTGCTGCCGAGCAACGGGCGGGGGGGGAGCGGGTCGGGGGCGGGGCGCATCGTGGCCAGCGCGGCGCGCGCGGCGTCGCGGCCGGCGCGCGCGCCCGAGCCGGACGCGGCGGCGAACCCGGCACGGCCGCCGCCGGCGACGCGGCAGGCGACGCCGAACTCGCGGCTCGTGCGCCGTTCGAGCGCGCCGTCTCGTTCGCGCTGAACGTGGAGGCTCTCGCCGAGGCGCGCGAACGCCTCGAAGCGCACCCCGCGGCCCGCCAACGCCTCGCCCGCGCTGTGCAGCGCGGCCAGGAGGAGGTCGTCGGCCGCTCTCATCGGACCGCCACCCCTTCGAGCAGCAGCCACGGGGCGATCGCGCCGGTGGGCACGGCTTCGCCGTCCTTGCCGCACCACCCGGGTTCCGGCGCGGCGGCCGCCGGCTCGGCGGTGGCGAGGATGCCGCGGCCGAGAGAGGCCAGCGTCCCGGCGAGCGTGAACGGCGCCAGGCGCTGCCGCCGCCTGCCGCCGCGCAGCGCGAACGCGGTCCGCACGTGCAGCAGGACCGCACCCGAGGCCGGCTCGAGGGTGCCCGATGACACCGAGACCACTTCGATCTCGGCGTCGCCGCGCGGCGGTTCGGACAGCGGCGCGGCGGCCGCGACGATCAGGTTGGACATGCGTGGGCGAGGCGGGGCGTGGACGCCGGCGCGGCGGGCGTTGCCGGGCGGCACGCCGAGCGCCTGCGCCGCGCCGCGGTCGGCGAGCGCACCGACCAGGACGCCGCCGGCGACGAGCGGCCGGGCCACGGCCGCTTCGCCCTCGTCGTCGGCGGAGAAGCCGCCCGGAAGGTCGCTCCGGGTCGGGTCGTCGGTGACCGAGAGCGCCGCCGCCAGGATGCGCTCGCCGCTGCGCCCCGCCCACGGCGAGTCGCCGCGCCGGAGGAGGTCGCCTTCCAGGGGGTGCCCGACCAGCTCGTGGATGAGGACCGCGGTTGCCGCGGGCGCGAGCAGCGCCCGCGTCGGCCCCGGCCGCGCGGCGGTGGGCGCCGCCGGGGGCGGCGCCTCGAGCTCGGGCTGCGGCAGCGCCGGCCAACACGCCAGCGCGCGGCGGCCGTCGCGGAACGTGACCTCGGCGAGCTCGGGGCGGGCGATCGCGACCGCGCTGCGGCGGGCCAGCACCGCCGCCCAGCTCCAGCGCCAGCGCACGCCGCTCCAGGAGGGCGGCCACGCCGCCGCCACCTCCTCCAGCGCCGGCGCCTCGGGGAAGCGCGGCGCGGCGAACGGGGGGAGCGCGCGGCTGGTGATCCCGAGCAGAGCGGCGAGGGCGGGACGGTCGAGGCCGTCGCTGGACGCGAACACCCCGGCACGGCGCACCGCGGCCCCCTCGCGAAGGAGCGTCTCGCGCGCGACGATCCGGCCGCCGGCGAGGCGCCAGAACGCTTCGGCGCGGCGCTCGAGGTAGACGTCCACGAGCCCCGCGACGCGCTCACGCGCCACCGCCGCCGCCAGCTCGGCAAGGCCGGATCGTTCGTCCCGTTCCATCACGTCGCCGTGATAGCATAGTCCGCTTTCCGGCACGGCCGGACGACGGTTGGGGGGCGAGGTGGGCGACGACGTCCGCAGGCGCATTGCTGAGCTCGAAGCCACGAGTCTGGAGGGCGGCGGCAAAGAGCGCGTCGAGCGCCAGCACGCCGCAGGCAAGCTCACCGCACGCGAGCGCCTCGACCTGCTCCTCGACCCCGGGTCGCTCGAGGAGGTGGACCGCCTCGTCACCCACCGCAGCCACGACTTCGGCATGGAGCGGCAGCGCATCCCCGGCGACGGGGTGATCACCGGCTTCGGCCGCATCGAGGGCCGCCAGGTGGCGGTGTTCGCCCAGGACTTCACCGTGTTCGGCGGCTCGCTCTCCGAGGCGCACGCCGAGAAGGTGTGCAAGATCATGGACCTCGCCCTCAAGTTCGGGGTGCCGGTCATCGGGCTCAACGACTCGGGGGGCGCCCGCATCCAGGAAGGGGTCGTCTCCCTCGCCGGCTACGCCGACATCTTCCTCCGCAACACGATCGCGTCCGGGGTGGTGCCACAGATCTCGGCGATCCTCGGGCCGTGCGCCGGCGGCGCGGTGTACTCGCCGGCGATCACCGACTTCGTGTTCATGGCCAAGAGCTCGAGCTACATGTTCGTCACCGGCCCCGAGG
>SCRJ01000121.1 GCA_004298115.1 Acidobacteriota bacterium | reverse complement strand
ATTCAAAGGACCTGCACGAGGTGGCCGCTCTGCTGGAGCAGGCCGTGGCGATCTCCCCCCGCTTCCTCGACCCCCTGCTCAAGCTCGCCTCGCTGCACCGGTACCGGTTCGACATGACCCAGGACCCGCGGGAGCGGGACGCTGCGGCTGACCTGCTGGTGCGGGCCCGGGGCGTCGCTCCAAAGGACCCGCGGGTCGCCAAGGCACAGGTCGAGTTCGACATCTCCGCCGGAACGTTTACCGACGCCGAGCGCCACGCTCGCGCACTCGTCGCCAGCCGGCCCGGCGACCCGGAGGCCTGGCAGCAGCTCAGCCTCGCGCTGCAGAAGCTCAACAGGTTCGGCGAAGCGGAGAAGGCGATGCAACGCGCCATCGCGCTCCAGCCGGCTTATCGGTTCCAGTACGACCTTGCCGACCTTCGGACCGCGCAAGGAGACACCAATGGTGCGCGAAGGGTTCTCGAGGCCATCCTCGCTCAGGCCCCCGACAACGTGGTGACGCTCGCCCGCCTCTCCTACGTCGAGATCAATGCGGGCGACTACGCGAGGGTGGAGCAGATCTGCCGCAAGACCGTTGCACTTCGCGGCTCGTCCCTCGACTACAACAACCTCGGCACGGCCCTCTTCTACCAACACCGCCCGCGCGAGGCTGTGGAGGCCTTCCAGAAGGCGGTCGCCCTGGCCCCGAAACGGCCGGCAAACCTCTCCAACCTCGCCGACGCCTACTTCTGGAGCGGCGACATCGAGGCGGCAACCAGGACATACCGGTCCGCCCTTGCCCTGTGCGACGGCCTGCTGGCGCAGGGTTCCTACGACGCCAGCATCCACGTCATCCGAGCCCTTTGCCTGGCCCACCTCGGCCGCGGGGCGGAGGCGGTGCTCGAGAGCCAGGCAGCCATTGAACAGTCGCCCCGGGACGCCTACACGGCGTTCACAGCCGCCGTGGTCGCCGCGCTCAACGGCGACACGCAGGCCTGCCTCGCTTGGACGCAGATGGCGCGGCAACTGAAGTCGCCGCCGGAGTGGTTCTCCGGCCCCGAGTTCGCGGCGTTGCGCAGCAACCGCGCATTCGTGGCGCTGGTGCCCGCGTCGGCCCGCGCCCAATGACCGGCGCACGCGGCGCTAGATCGGCGGCGGCTCGTTCTGCCCCAGGGGATCCGCGTAGGCGACCAGCGCACCCTTGGCGTCGAGGCAGTACACGTGGTACCAGTATTGCCCTCCGACCCGGACGTTGCCGCTCGTGACCATGTCGGACAGGTGCGATCCCACGGTGCTGGGCGTGTGCCCCATGCCGCGGTGCATCGGCAGCGTCTTCCACTCGATCACCACGGACGCCACGTTCGCCGGCAGGTCCTTGAACGTCCAACGGATGTTGTCCGGTCCGTGCAGCCAGTTGCACTTCACCGGATCGGGATCGCACACGACCTGGTCGCCCACGACCCTGACCTTGACCTCGGCATGCCCCTTGCTGGACATCACGTCGATACCCTCCCTTTCGCGGGAACAACCGCACGACCACCCGCTCCTGATGCAATCGAGTCGCCCGAGATCGTATATCGTCTCGGGCACCGCGTCGCACTCTCCGAGCCCGGGCGCGCGCCCTCCCGGCGCGTTGCCGTACAATTCACGCGTGTCTCGCCGAAACTCGCTCCGTGCGACCCTCGTCCTCGCCGCCGCCGTTTACCTCACGGCCGCCGGGTGGTTCTTCGTGCTCGCGCCGTGGAGCAGCCTCTGGGCGGTCAAGGTCGTCCCGGCGGTACCGTTCTGGATGATGGCGTGGCTCGACAACCCCACGGTGCGGGGGGCGATCTCCGGCTTCGGGCTCGTCCACTTCGGCGCGGCGTGGTCGTGGCTCGACAGCGCGGCGAGGAACGCATGATCGCCGGCGTCGGCCTCGACGTGGTCGGCGTCGACCGTACTTCGAGGCTGCTCGCCCGCCACGGCGGCCGCCTGTTCGAGCGCTGCTTCACCGCCGGCGAGGTGGCGCGGCCGGGGGACGCCGAGCACGTTGCCGGCCTGCTGGCGGCCAAAGAAGCCGCGTTCAAGGCGCTCGGCACCGGCTGGGGCGACGGCGTCGGTTGGCGCGACGTCGCCGTCGAACGCACCCCCTCCGGTGGGCCGCGCCTGCGTTTGGCCGGCGGCGCCGCGGCGCGCGCCGCGGCGCTCGGCGTCCGAGCGACCCATGTCTCGATCACGCACGCCGCCGGCGTCGCCATCGCCGTCGTCATCCTCGAAGCGTAAAGGTGAGTCAGCGCGAAGACGTGGTCAGTGGCCCGTGGTCCGTGGTCAGCGGAGACCAACGACAGCGCGCCCGGTGGGCGCGCCCCACATTAGAGGCCGTCGCGCCCCTCGCCCAGCCTGGCTGCGCCGGCCGCAGGCCGCGCAGCCTCTCGCCCCTCCCTCGAAGACGATGAACTCGACGATAGGCAGGGCGCCGGAACTTGGGGCGTGCAGCCGCGCCTCGTGCCCAGCCTGGCTGCGCCGGCCGCAGGCCGCGCAGCCTCTCGCCCCTCCCTCGAAGACGAAACCGACTCCGAAAGGCAGGGCCTCCAAGCTTGGGGCGTGCAGCCGCGCCGCCGAGAGTGGTAGGGGCCAGCTATCACACTTTGGTGCCGGCGGCCTGACCATTGGGTAGCCATATCGCTCGGCCGGCGGACCCGCGCTGCCGACCCGCGAACAAAGTGTGATACCTGGCCCCTGGCTAGGAGGGCAAGGCGGTCGGACCGGAGTGTGGCCGGAGGCCACATGAGGATCCGAACCGCCGCAGCCCGATCCTGCCGAAGGCAGGACAGATGGTCCGCTATCGGCGGCGCCCCCAGCGGGACCTTTGCCAACCTCTATACTGCTATTCATGGCGCGGGTGCTGATCGTCGACGACGAGCCCTATATCCTCCGCATCCTCGCGTTCAAGCTGCGGCGCGCCGGCTACGTCGCGCTCGAGGCCGCCAACGCCACCGAGGCGCTCGCAATCCTAGAGACGGGCACGGTCAACTGCCTGATCCTCGACGTCTCGCTGGGCGCCCCGATGACCGGCTTCGAGCTCGCCGAACGGCTGCGCGCCGACCCGCGCCACTGCCGCACGCCGGTGGTGTTCCTGACGGCTCACGGCCTCGCGGGGGAGGTCCGACGCGGGCGCGAACTCGGCGCGGCGGCCTACATCACCAAGCCGTTCTCTCTCCAGCAGGTGCTCGAGGAGGTCGGGCGCCTCGTCCCCGCTTGACGGGGCAGCGCATCGTGCGTAGGGTTGGATGTTTCGCGCCGCGGCTGCGCTCGGCGCGGACGCGAAGGGGCATGGCATGTACAAGGAAACGCTGAACCTCCCCGCGACCAAGTTTCCGATGCGCGCGGACGCCGCGCGCCGCGAGCCGGAGCGCTTGGAGCGGTGGGAAAGGGACGATCTCTACGGCCGCCTGCGCGCGGCGCGGGCCGGTGCGCCCCGGTTCCTCCTCCACGACGGTCCGCCGTACGCCAACGAGCACATCCACCTCGGGACGGCGTTCAACAAGATCCTCAAGGACTTCGTCGTGCGCTCGCGCGCCATGCTGGGGTACGACGTCCCGTTCGTCCCCGGCTGGGACTGCCACGGCCTCCCGATCGAGCAGAAGGTGGACCGCGAGCTGGGCGGGCGCAAGCTCGCGATGTCCGACCTCGAGGTGCGCGCCGCCTGCCGCGACTACGCGGAGCGTTTCGTCGCCGTGCAGCGCGAGGAGTTCCGCCGCCTCGGCGGGATCGGCACCTGGTACCACCCGTATCTGACCATGGCGCCCCGCTACGAGGCCGACATTGCGGCCGCCCTCGGCAAGGTCGTCGAGCAGGGGCTGCTCTACCGCGAGCGCAAGGCGATCCGCTGGTGCTGGCAGTGCAAGACGGCGCTCGCGGAGGCCGAGCTCGAGTACGCCTCCCGCCGCGATCCGGAGATCACGGTCGCGTTCCCGGCGGCGAACCCGGCCGCCGTGCGTGCGGCGTTCGCCGCGCCGGGCTCCGGGGACGTGGCGTTCGCGATCTGGACGACGACGCCGTGGACGATCCCGTCCAACCTCGCGATCGCCGTGCACCCCGACGCCGAATACGTCCTGGTCGAAACCGAGCGCGGCGGCCTGGTGATGGCGGCGACGCTCGCCCCCGGGGTGCTCGCCGCCGCCGGCCTGCACGGGAAAGAAGCCGGCCGCGCGAAGGGGGCCGCGCTCCTGGGCCTGGCGTACCGCCACCCGTTGGCCCCGGCCTGGCGCGCCGCCCTCCCCGAGGGCGCCAAGGCGTTCGTCGTCGTGGCGGCCGACTACGTCACCCTCGACACCGGCACCGGCCTCGTGCACACCGCGCCGGGCCACGGGGAGGACGACTTCCGCACCGGCAAGGTCGAGGGGATCCCGATCGTCTCGCCGCTCGACGACGCGGGACGCTACACCGCCGACGTCGCGGCCCTCAAGGGCGTGCACGTCTTCGACGCCAACCCGCGGGTCACCGAGGAGCTCGCGCGCGCCGGCGCGCTTTTGGCCTCCGGCGCGGGTGAGCACGAGTACCCGCACTGCTGGCGCTGCCACAACCCGGTGATCTTCCGCGCCACCGAGCAGTACTTCATCGCGCTCACGCCCGCCGCCGCTCCGCACGCCGCCATCGACCTGCGGCAGCGCGCCCTCGAGGAGATCGACCGGGTGTCGTGGCTGCCGCAGTGGGGGCAGGCCCGTATCCACGGGATGGTCGAGAATCGCTTCGAGTGGTGCGTGTCGCGACAGCGCCGCTGGGGCTCGCCGATCACGGTGCTCGTGTGCGCCAACGAGTCGTGCCGGGCGGTGTGGCCGGACGGCGCTGACCGCGACGCCACGCGCGCCTTCTTCGCCCGCGTCGAGGAACTGTTCGCCGCCGAGGGCGCCGACGCGTGGTACGCGCGGGAGGTCTCCGACTTCGCACCCGCGGGCCTCGCCTGCCCGAAGTGCGGCGGCACGGCGTGGGAGAAGGAGCGCGACATCCTCGACGTCTGGTTCGATTCGGGCGCGTCCCACCTGGCCGTCTGCGACAACGGTCGGTTCCCGGGGATGTCGTGGCCCGCGGACCTCTACCTCGAGGCACACGACCAGTACCGGGGCTGGTTCCAGTCGTCGCTCCTCGTCGGGGTGGTGACGCACGACGCCGCGCCGTACCGCGCCGTGCTCGTGCACGGGCACGTCCTCGACGCCGCCGGCAAGAAGATGTCGAAGTCCCTCGGCAACGCGGTCTCGCCGCTCGACGTGACCGCGAAGTTCGGCGCCGACGTGCTGCGCCTCTGGGCCTGCTCGGTGGACTTCCGCGAGGACATGCCGTTCTCCGAGGAGAGCATGACCCGCGCCGCCGACGCCTACCGCAAGATCCGCAACACGCTGCGCTTCCTCCTCTCCAACCTCGACGGGTTCGACCCGGCGCGTGACGCCGTGGCGCCGGCCGACCTCCGACCGCTCGACGCGTACTTCCTGCGGCGCGGCCAGGCGCTCGCGCGCCGCGTCCGTGACGCCTGGGAGGCGTACGAGTTCCACGCCGTCTACCACGCGCTGATCAACTTCTGCGCCGTGGACCTCTCGGCCGTCTACCTCGACGTCATCAAGGACCGGCTGTACTGCTCCCACCCCGCCTCGCCCGAGCGGCGCTCCGCCCAGACCGTCCTCTACCGCCTCGCCCGCATGCTCACGACGGTGATGGCGCCGGCGCTCGCGTTCACCTCCGACGAGGCGTGGGAGCATCTCCCCGGAGAGCACGCGGGCGCGGTGCTCCTCGAGACGTTCGACCTGCTGGAGAACGTGTCCGGGGACGACGACGCGGACAGCCGGTTTGCCCGGCTTCTCGAATTTCGCGACGAGGTCAACAAGGAGCTGGAGGTCCACCGCCAGCGGGGCGAGTTCGGCAAGTCGCTGGAGGCCGGGCTGCGGCTCGCCGGCGACCGCGCCGCGCTCGACGGCGACCTCGCGGCCACCCGCGCGACGATCGAGGAGCTGTGCATCGTCTCGCAGGTCGCCGCCGCCGCCGGCGACGAGGCGCCGCAACCCTCGCTGACGTACACCGGCCTTTCGTTCGGCGTGAGGAAGGCGGACGGCGCGCCCTGCCCGCGCTGCTGGCAGCTGCTCCCGAAGGCCGGCCACCCGGAGCACCCCGACCTGTGCGCGCGCTGTCTCGGGGTCGTGCTGGCGCTCGCCGAGGACGGCGCGTGATGCGGCTCCCGCACGCGCTCGGGATCGCCGCGGCGGTCGTGCTCGCCGACCAGGCGAGCAAGGCGTGGATCGTGGCGACGGTCCCGTACGGCAGCGAGACCGAGGTGATCCCCGGGCTGCTCCGCCTGGTGCACTCGCGCAACCGCGGCATCGCGTTCGGCTTCTTCGGCAGCTCGGGACCCGCGGCGCAGCTGGTCCTGCTCGCCGTCGTCGCCGCGATCGTCGCGTTCGTCGGCTGGCAGCTGCTGCGCAGCGACGGCAACGGCCTGGCCGGCGCCGGCCTCGCGCTCGTGCTCGGCGGCGCCGTTGGCAACATCGTCGACCGCATCGTCCGCGGCGAGGTCGTGGACTTCCTCGACTTCTTCCTGACCATCGGAGGACGCGAGCACCACTGGTTCGCGTTCAACGTGGCCGACTCGGCGATCTCGGTGGGTGCGGCGTGCGTGATCGTGTCGGAGATCGTCAACCAGGTGAGGAGCAAACGTGCATCCCGTCCTGATTGATCTCGGCTTCTACCAGGTCCCCACCTATGGGGTTCTGCTCTACACCGGCATCGTGCTGGGGATCTGGCTCGCGAGCCGGCGCGCGAAACTCGTCGGCCTCCCCGGCGACAAGGTGATGGACCTCGGCGCCTGGGTCGTGCTGTGGGGTCTGGCGGGGAGCAAGCTCCTGCTCGTGATCACCGACCCGTCGTACCTCGCCTCGTTCGCGGGGGTCTGGGGCCTGATGCGCGCCGGCGGCGTCTTCTACGGCGGCCTGATCGGTGCGCTGGTGGCAGCCGTCGTGCTGCTGCGCCGTTACAAGCTGCCGTTCTTTTCGGTCGCCGACGTCCTCGCGCCGTCCGTCGCGCTCGGGCACTTCTTCGGGCGCCTCGGCTGCTTCTCCGCCGGCTGCTGCTACGGGCGGGCGTGCGCCTCGCCGCTCGGGGTCGTGTTCACGAACCCGCTGGCGGCCGAGGTCTCCGGCACCCCGCTCGGCGTGTCGATCTACCCGACGCAGCTGTTCGAGGCGGCGTTCAACCTCGCCAACTACGCGTTCCTGGCGTGGCTCTTCCGCCGCCGGCTGCGACCCGGGACCGTGATCGGCGCTTACCTTATCGGCTACGGCGTCGCGCGCTTCATCATCGAGTTCTTCCGCGGCGACGCGGACCGCGGCTTCGTGCTCGGCGGCGTGCTCTCGACGAGCCAGGCGATCGCCGGGGTGATGGTCCCGGTCGGGGTCGCCGTCCTCGCGTGGGTCTACCGCCGCAAGCAGGGCCAGCCGGCCGCGCAGTGATGGGCGGTATGGGAGCAAAGACGGCCAGAGGCCCAGCGGCGGAAACGGCGATGCACGTCCCCCGCCCCCGGGTTTCTCCGCTCCCCTGCTCCTCCGGCCCTGGGCCGGCGACCGGGGCCGGAAATGCCTGAGCTCGCCGCGACGATCACGCTGACGGTGCCGGCCGACGCCGCGGGGCTGCGGCTCGACCGCTTCCTCGCCGGCGCCGGGCGCGGTTGGTCGCGCTCGCATGTGGCGCGCTGGATCGAGGCCGGGCATGCGACGCGCAACGGCCGTCACTGCAAACCGGCGCAGCTCCTCTCGCCGGGCGACGTGATCGACGTGACGCCGCCGGCGGCGGTGCCGTCGGAAGTCGTCGCGCAGGAGATCCCGCTCGACGTGCTCTACGAGGACGAGCAGCTGATCGTCGTCAACAAGCCGCCCGGCCTCGTGGTCCACCCCGCCGCCGGCAATCCCGACGGCACGCTCGTCAACGCCCTCCTCGCCCACTGCCGTGACCTCTCCGGCATCGGCGGCGTCGAGCGGCCCGGCATCGTCCACCGCCTCGACAAGGACACCTCCGGGGTGCTGATCGCCGCCAAGACCGACCTCGCGCACCGCGCTCTCTCGCTCTCGTTTCGCTGGCGCACGACCGACAAGCGGTACCTCGCCGTCGTGTACGGCGCGCCGAAGACCGACGAGGGGGTGGTGGACGCCCCGATCGCCCGCCACCCGATCGAGCGCAAGCAGATGACGGTGATCGCGGGCGGCCGCCCGGCGCGGACGCTGTGGTGGGTCCGCGAGCGCTTCGACGGAACGGCCCTCGTCGAGTGCCGCCTCGTCACCGGCCGGACCCACCAGGTGAGGGTGCACATGGCCCACATCGGGCACGCGCTGGTCGGCGACCAGACGTACGCCGGCCGCCAGTGGCGCGGCATCGGCGACGCGACGGCCGCCGCCGCCTGCCGGGAGTTCCCACGGCAGGCCCTGCACGCCTGGAAGCTCACGATCACCCACCCGGTCACCGGCGAGCCGGCGACGTTCGAGGCGCCGCTCCCCCGTGACATCGGCGAGCTGCTGGCCGCGCTGCGCCCGCGCCCGTAGCGCCGCCGCTCACGGGTCGGCCCTTCAGAAGTTGCGGGTGTAGGTGTAGACGAACGGCAGCGCCCGGCAGTCGCGCACCGGCGGGGAGAACTGGAACGCCCTCACCTCGTCTTCGGCCCGTTTGACCAGCGCCGGCGCGCCCGTGGAGTCGGCCACGACCTTCGTCGCCGCGACCTTCCCCGACGGGTCCACCGTGGCCTCAATCACGACCCTGCCTGCGCCCGCGCCGTCGGAAAACGACAGCGGCGGGTCGGAGAGCAGCTCCGCGCCCGGTTTGTCGGCCGGGCACGGCGCGTCGGAGCGGACGTACCTCGCGCTCACCCACCCCTCGCCACCGCCGGCCAGCGCGACCCGGATCCACTCGCCGTCGCGGCCCAGCACGGCGAGCCTCTCGCCGCGCCTGACCCGGGTCACCGTCGCGGCCGTGACCGCCGGCGCCCGCCGCACGTTGAGCCTGCCGCCGGTCACGCGGACGGTCTCGGGCGGCGGCGGGACGGGCGCGACGACGGTTCCCGGGGCGACGGCGGGGGGAGCGGGAGGGGCGGGCGGCGCGAGCGGCGCCGTCCGGCACGCCGCGGCGGCACAACCGATCGCCAGCAGCGCCAGGCGCGCGAGCGGGCGGGATCGCGGCGGGCGAGTCACGGCCGGCATTCTAGCGGAGCCGCCGCGTGCCGCGCGGCGGCCGCCTGCTAGACTGCCGCCGTTGGACGCTCCGCCTGACCGCGCCTCGCAACCGGAGCCGGCGCTCGAGCGCGCTCGCGGCGCCCGCCGCCGCCTCGCCTGCGTCCCTTGCATCTCGGTGCTCCTGCTCTTCGTCGCGCTCTTCCGCGGCGTCCTGCTGCGCGGCGATACGCTGTACGAGCGCGACCTCGAGATGCTCCACCGGCCGCTGCGCACCCTGCTCGTCCACCTCTGGCGCTCGACCGGCGGGCCGCCCCTCTGGAACCCGCTCCTCGACATGGGCCAGCCGTTCGCGGCCAACCCGCAGGCCGCGGTCTTCCACCCGCTCTCCTGGCTCTTCCTGGTCCTGCCGTGGGGGACCGCCTTCGAGCTGCAGCTGCTGCTGCCGCTGGTCGCCGCGTTCGCCGGGATGGTCGCCCTGGTCCGCGTCCTGCGCGGCTCCCGCACGGCGGCCGTCCTCGCCGCCGGCTCGTGGGCGTTCGGCGGCCTGTTGCTGTCGCTTACCAACCTGCTGCCGATGCTGCTCACGATCGCGCCGGTGCCGGCGCTGCTGGCGTTCGCACTCCGCCTCGCCCGCGGCGGCGGCCGCCGCGACGTCCTCGGTTTCGCCGTCTGCGCCGCCCTGGCGTGCGCCGGCGGCGAACCGGTGACGCTGGCCGCTGCGGCGCTGCTCCTCGCCGCCGCGCTCGTCGCCGAGATCGTGTCGCTCGCGCCGCACCGCCGGCCCGCCGCCGCGCGCGCCGTGCTGCGCGTCGCGGGCGCCGGCGTACTGGGCGTCGCCATGGCGGCCGCCGTGATCCTCCCGTCGCTCGCGCTGGCGGCGCGGTCGGTGCGCGCGGCCGGGCTCCCGCTCGAGCGTTCCGAGATCTGGTCGCTGCCGCCGCTCCGGCTGTTCGAGCTCGTGCTGCCCCATGTGATGGGGCACACCGGCGAGGGAGCCGGCGCGGCGTACTGGGGCGCCGCCGCCTACCCGCTGAAGCGCTTCCCGCTGATCTACTCGATCTATCCCGGGCTGCTGATTGCGGCGTTGGCCGTCGCGGCGCTCGCGCGGCCGCGCCCGGCGCGCCTGGTGTGGGCGGGCGCCGGCGCCCTCGGGTACCTCCTCGCGGTGGGCGGCCACGCGCCGCTGTGGACGATCCTGCGGCACGCGGCGCCGGTTTCGGCGGCCCTGCGCTACCCGGAGAAGCTCGCGGTGGTCACCTGTTTCGCCGTCACCGTTCTCGCCGCGCTCGGTTTCGACGACATCGCGTCGGGAGGACGCCGCGCCCGCAGGGTGGCGGGCGCGGTGCTGGCCGGCGCCGCGGCTCTCGCTGCGGCGGGGGGGCTGCTGACCGCCGCCGCCCCGCCCGCGGCGCTCGCCGGGCTGGTGGCCCGCCTCGGGACCCCGGCGGCGACGACGGCGTTCGCGGCGCTGGTCCCGCGCGACTGCGCCGTCGCGGCCGCGCTCGCGGCCGCCTACCTCCTCGGCCTGGGGGCGCTCGTGCGCCACGGCGGGGTGCGGGGCGGCGCCTGGCTCGCGGCGGTCCTCGCGCTCGACCTCTTCGTCGCGGGCAAGGGCCTGGTGCCGTCCCGGCCGCCGGGCGCGGTCGACCCGGCGTTCCCACTGCTGCGCCCGCTCGCCCGGGCCTCCGAACCCGTCCGGCTGTTCGACCTGGCGGAGTGGCAGCCCGCCGACCCCGTGATCGCCGCCGCGCCGTCCGGCCTGCAGGCGGCCTCCTGGGGGGTCGGGTCGGCGTTCGCCACCGACACGGACCTCTCCGAACTCGCCTGGTCGGGCCGGGCCACCCGGTTGTTCTGGCGGGCGGCCGCCGCGGACAGCCGCGTGATGACCCCGATCCTCCTGCGCCGCGGGGTCGGCGCGGTGCTCACGCGCCCGACGGCCGCCGGGCGGGACGACCCCTCTCGGCGGGCGGTCCCGACGCTCGTCCGTCTCCAGGACCCGATGCCCGAGGTCTTCTGCGCCGACCGCGTGGTGCGGTTCGACGGCGACGAGGGGTGGGTCGCCGCCGTCGTCGCCCTCGGCGACCGGCAGAGGACCGCGGCGCTGATCGAGGGGCCCGACGCCCTTGCCCTGCCTGCGCACCCCGGGCCGTGCCGCGCCGACATCGTCGCCCGCGACCCGGTTCGCCTCGCGATCGACGTCCTGGCGGGCGGCCCGGGCGACTCGCTGGTCGCGGTGAACCAGACGTGGGACGACCGCTGGCTGGCGTCCGTCGACGGCGCCCCCGCCCGCCTGCTCCGCACCGACATCAGCCTCTCAGCCGTGGCCGTTCCTCCCGGAACGCACCGGGTGGAACTCGTCTACCGCGATCGGACGGTTGCGCGCGGTCTCGTGGTTTCGGGCGCGGCGTTCCTCGTGGCGCTCGCCGTCGCCGGCGGCGGTGTCTTGCGCCGGCGACGCGTCTGACGCCGCCGGCGCGCGCCGCCGCGTCCACACCTGCGGCCCCGCGTCTGCGGGCGCCTCACCTCTCGTCGCCGGGCACCCAGCCGTCGCGGCCGACCGTCCAGCGCGCATGGCCGTAGCGCTCGCGCTCGAGCAACGCGGCGCGCGATCGCTCCGCGGACGTCAGCGCCGACGGCGCGAGGGCGACGCCGAGCGCGGATCCGACGCCGGCCGCAATCGCCGCTTCGAGCCGCCCCGCCGCGAGCGCCCCGGCCGCCAGGTCGCCGACCGTGACGACCGCCGAACGCAGCGACGAGTCGTCGGCAAGGCCGAGGCACCCGGCCTGGAGCGCGCCGTCCCACCCCTCCAGGATCGAGCCGTGCTGCAGGATCGCATCCCCCACCCGGCGCATCGCGGAACCCACGAGCTTGCGGCCTGCGGCCACCACCTCGCCCGCCGCGGGCCCGACGAAGCACGGGATCGCCCGGGTGGGTTTGATCATCCCGTCCGCCGGCGTGCCCGAGAGCTGGGCGGGCACCCCGACCGTGCGCAGGCCCGCGACCAGGGCACGGCAGATCGTCTGGTACGCCGCCTGCAAGTCGTGGGTGAACGGGCCCCGGCCCAGCGGCGCCGCCACCGCGTACGTCAGCTCCAGGTGGTGCAGCACCGCGCGCCCACCGGTCGGGCGGCGCACCACGGCGACGCCTCGCGCGGCGCAGAAGCCGGCGTCGGCGACTTCGTAGGGTTGCGAGAAGCCGAGCGACAGGCACGGGGGCGACCAGCGGTAGAGCCGCAGCACCGGCTCCGAGCGCCCGCCGTCCACCGCCTCGACGAGCGCCTCGTCCACGGCCATGTTCCACGCGCCCCGCTGCGCCCCCTCTACGATCAATCGCCACATTTACGGTACCAGGTACCTCATTGTTACACTTTCGGGGGCGAACAGGTAGCGACCGGAGGGATCGACGGTGACGACCGGCGGCCCGCCGTCGCGCGCGAACGCCTCGAACCCCTCGCGCAGGTTGGCCCAGAACTCGGCGAGGCGGGGCTTGCGTCTGGAGAGCGCGGCCAGGCGCCGCGCACACTCGGGCGAGGAGAACCGGCAGGGGAAGATCTCCACCGGGACCTCGCGGCCGGCGGAGGTGCCGTCGAGGACGACGAGGTAGAGCTGCTCGATGGCGCGGTCGCCGACCGCGATGCAGCCGCTCGACACCTCGTCGCCGTGGATGAAGATGTTGTTGCCCGGGTGGCGGCGGTTGCCGAGGATGCGGTCGGACGCGTTGGGGTAGTCCACGTGCAGTGAGAGGTGGTAGCGGCTCGCGCCGTTGAAGCCGTCGATGCGGTAGAACCCCTCCGGGACTTGCCGGTCCCAGCGCCGCCGCTTCGGGCCGAGGTCGCCGGATGCGGCGGCGATGGGGTAGCGCGCGACCTTGACCCAGCGGCCCGTCGCCCGCGACTCGGCCCACAGCTCCAGCTCCTCCTCCTGTTTGAACGCGCGCAGCATGACCGCCGCGGGATAATCGACGCCGGCGGCGGCGAACAGGGCGTCGATCGCCCTGCCCTGGCGTCGCCGCGCCTCCTGGACGCGCCCGTAGCGGGCCTGCTGCGCCTCCAGGGGCGTGGACGAGAACTCGCGCGCCGATCCGGCGAGCCCGGCGGCCGCCGCGCCGGCCAGCGTCGCGACGGCGACGAGCACGACCCGCACCATCCGCAACCCACGCACCGCGCCGCCCCCTGCCTCCGCGGCGGGCCTACAGCCCCGCGCCGCGGGCGACCACCGTCGCCGACGCCTGCGCCACCGGCTTGACCACGATCTCGTCCACGTTGACGTGCGGCGGCCGCGTCGCGGCCCAGACGATGCAGTCGGCGATGTCCTCGGCCGTGAGCGGCGTCAGCCCCTGGTAGACCTTGGCGGCGCGGTCGGAGTCGCCGCCGAACCGCACGGCGGAGAAGTCCGTCTCGACCATCCCCGGGGCGATGTCGGTGACCCGCACCGGCGTCCCGTTCAGCTCGAGGCGCAGTGTTCGCGTGACGGCCACGGCGGCGTGCTTGGCGGCGGTGTAGCCGGCGCCGCCGGGGTACACCTCCCGCCCGGCGATCGAGGTGACGTTGACGACGTGCCCGCGGCCGGCCTCGAGGCGCGGCAGCAAGGCCCGCGTCACGCGCATCAGCCCCAGGACGTTGGCCGCGAACATCCACGCCCAGTCCTCGTCCTTCGCCCTCGCCACGGTGTCGAGCCCGTGCGCGCCGCCGGCGTTGTTGACGAGCAGGTGCAGGCGGTCCGGCACGGCCGCGCAGAACGCCGCCACGGACGCCGGGTCGGTCACGTCGAGCGGCGCCGCGCTGCCGCCGATCTCCTTCGCCAACGCCTCGAGCCGGTCCACGCGCCGCGCACCGACGATCACGTCGTAGCCGGCCGCGGCCAGCGCCCGCGCCGCCGCCGCGCCGATCCCGGCGCTCGCGCCGGTGACCACCGCCACCTTGCGTCCCCCGTCACTCATCGTGGTGCCCCCTCGGCCGGCCGTCCGCCGGCGCCGGCCGCCGGTGAGGATAGCGCAGCCGGCCCCGCCCGGACACGCGCCGCGGCCGGCCACACGGCGCCGCGCCTTGTGTTTTCGCGCCCGCGCCGCTACCCTCGCAGACCGTCCGGCACGGCCCGGGCGATGGAGGTGAGATGAAGATCTCCCGCCGCGCCACCTCGATCCAGGAATCCCCGATTCGCAAGCTGGCGCCGCTCGCGGCGGCCGCCCGCGGGCGCGGCGTCACCATCTACCACCTCAACATCGGGCAGCCCGACGTCCCCACCCCGCCGGAGTTCCTGCGGGCGGTCGGCTCGTTCCCCGGCAAGGTCCTCGAGTACGGCCCCTCGGACGGCCTCCCCGAGCTGCGCGAGGCGATGGTCGGGTACTTCGAGCGGTTCGGGATCGCCCTGGACCCGCACGAGGTGCTCATCACCAACGGCGGCTCCGAGGCGATCCTGTTCGCCTTCAACGTCGTCGCCGACGAGGGCGAGGAGATCATCATCCCCGAGCCGTTCTACACCAACTACAACGGCTACGCGGAGATGGCGAACCTCAGGGTGGTGCCCGTGCGCACCCGGGCCGAGGACGGCTTCCACCTGCCCGCGGACGAGGCGCTCGACGCCGCGGTCACGCCGCGCACCCGCGCCATCCTGGTGTGCTCGCCGAACAACCCCACCGGCACGGTGCTCGCCTGGGACGAGCTCGAGCGCCTGGCCGCGTTCGCCGCCCGCCACGACATCTTCCTGATCGCGGACGAGGTCTACAAGGAGTTCACCTACGACGGCCGCCGCCACCGCTCGGTGCTCGAGCTGCCCGGGGTGCGCGAGCGCGTCATCGTCGTGGACTCGATCTCCAAGCGCTTCTCCGCGTGCGGCGCGCGCGTCGGCGCGGTGATCTGCCGCAACCCCGAGGTGATGAGCTCGGTGCTGAAGTTCGGCCAGGCGCGCCTCTGCCCGCCCACCCTCGAGCAGCTCGGGGCGGTCGCCGCCTATCGCCTCGGCGAGAGCTACTTCGAGGCCGTGCGCGCGGAGTACCAGCGCCGCCGCGACGTGATGTACGACGCGCTCACCGCCGACCCCGGCATCGTGCTCAAGCGCCCGCGCGGCGCGTTCTACATGATCGTCAAGATGGCCGGCGTCGAGGACTCCGACGACTTCGCGCGCTGGTTGCTCGAAGATTTCTCGCTCGCCGGCGACACCGTGATGGTGGCTCCGGCCGGCGGCTTCTACGCGACGCCGGGCGCCGGGCGGGACGAGGTGCGCATGGCATACGTCCTCGAGGTGGGCAAGCTCGAGCGCGCCATGGAGGTGTTCCTCGCCGGGCTCGAGCGCTACCGCGCCTCCCGGCCCGCCGTCGCGCAGGTCGGGTAGGCGGCGAGGCGGCCGTGAGCGACGACGGCGAGATCGTCCCGGGCGTCCCCATCGGCGAGATGCCGGTGGCGTGGACGCTGCTCGTGGTGGGCTGCGCCGCCGGCGCCCTCGCGACCGGCGAGTTCTCCCGCGTCACCCTGCGCGCCGCCGCCCCGCTGCTGCTCGCCGGCGGCCTGCTGGCGCTCGCCGCGGTGCGCGCCATCGGACGCGGCACACGCCCGGCGACGCGCGGTCCGTACCGGTTCGTCCGCCACCCTTACCTCGCCGGCGTCCTGCTCATGCTCGTCGGGGCGATCGTGGCGATGCGCTCGCTCCCCGCTCTGGTTCTCTTCATCCCCACCGTGCGCGTCACGCTGATGCGTGCCCGCCGCGAGGAGCACAACCTGGCGCTGCGCTTCGGGGATGCGTACGAGGCGTACTGGCGGCGCGTACCGTTCATGCTGCCGCTGCGCCCGCCGCTCCGTGCGGACGAGATCGCCGCGATCGAAGCGCTGAGCCGGCCACGGCCGGACGAGCCGCAACCGACCGGTCCCGTGGCCGGTCCGCCGGCGGGAGAGATGTGACGGGGCTCACCCTCCAGGGCGAGTCAGACAATAGAATGAAGCAGGGAGACTCGACGCGATGCCCGTGTCCCACCTGAGGCGCCTCACCGTCCTGGCCGCCGCCGTGCTCACGGCGGCCACCGCGTCGGCGACCTCGATCGTCCCGCCCGACAACCTCGGCGAGCTGGCGCGGATGGCAGACGCCGTCGTGCTGGCGCAAGCGGGTGCGCCTCGCGTCGTGCGCCACGGCGCCGTTCTGTACACGCGCACCTCGTTCCGGGTCGTGGAGGCCGTGAGCGGCCCGCTCGCCGTGTCCTCGCGCTTCTCCGTCGAGGTCCTTGGCGGCGAATCCGGGGACGAGAAGTGGGTCTTCGCGGGCTCGCCGCAGTTCGAGACCGGGGCGGTCTATCTGCTTCCGCTCAGCGAGAAGGGCGATGGCGTCTGGCTGCCGCAGATGGCCTCGTACGGGATCCTCCATCGGGTGCAGGGACGGGATGGTTCTACGCTCCTCGAGCCGCTCCCGGAGAGCGGCAACGTCGAGGCGTTTCCGCGCCCGGACGGCACCCTGCCCGAGCCGGTGGCGACGTACGTCGAAGCCCCGCTCCTGGCCCACCTCCGGGCGGTGGTCGAGGGCAAGGCGGCGTGGAGCGCCGACGGCGTTCGGGCCCGCTCAGAGCAGTTGCCGCTCCACGTGATGGCCCTCACGGCCCCGGCCGGGTGCGTTTTTCTCCAAAACGGCCGCTGGCCGTCCGGCAACCCCGCCCCGATGTACGGCTCGAACCAGCCGGACCCGTCGATCAGCGACGGCGGCTACGGCGAGCTTCAGAGCGCGCTCGCCGTGTGGGCCGGGATGGGTTCGAGCCTCTCGCCGGCCTACGCCGGCACGGCGGCGGCGAGCATCACTTGCACCTCCGGCTTCGACACGCCAACCAACAACGTGGTGGCGTTCAACGACCCCTGCAACGACATCCCGGACCTCGTCGGGTGTTCCGGGACGCTCGCGCAGGGCGGCTACAGCGCCATCGGCCAGCACACGTTCGACGGCTCGACGTGGTGGTCGATCAATCACTGGTACGTCGTAGTCAACAACGGCGTCGGCTGCATCCGCTCGGCGGACTACACCACCATGCTGGCGCACGAGCTCGGACACGGACTCGGCTTCGGCCACACCGCCGACTCGAACTCACTGATGTACCCGAGCTGCTGTCAGGGCCCGGACAGCCTGGACATCGCCTGCGCGCAGTACCTCTATCCCGCCGCCGGTCCCACCCCGACGCCCACCCCGACCCGAACCCCGACGCCCACGTTCACCCCGGGCGGCCCGACGCCGACGCCGACGCGGACGCCGACCGCGGGCCCCTCGCCGACGCCGACGTGGACGCCCACGGTCGGCCCGACGCCGACGCGGACGCCGACCACGCCGTCCGCGGTCCCCGCCGCCCCGACCGGCGTGTCGGCGAGCGACGGCGCCTACTCCGACCGGGTGCGGGTGAGCTGGAACGCGTCGGCCGGCGCCGACAGCTACCAGGTGTGGCGCAACACCGTGAACGACGCCTCGACCGCCGCCTACCTCGGCACCCTCACCGCCACCCTCCTCGACGACACCACCGCGTCGCGGGGCGTCACCTACTTCTACTGGGTGCGCGCCCACAACGGCGCGGGCTGGAGCGCCTACTCCGCCCCGGACACCGGGTTCGCCGGCGCGGCCGCGCCGACGCCGACGCCCACCGGGCCGGCGCCGACGCCGACGGTTCCGCTCCCCACGCCGACGCCCACGCCGACGCCGACCGGGCCGACGCCGACGCCCTCCGGCCTGGCGGCGTCGTTCGTCGCGTCCTCGACGGCGCCGATCGAGGGGACGACGGTCAAGTTCACCGACACGTCGTCCGGCGTGCCGCGCTCATGGCAGTGGACGTTCGGCGACGGCGCCTCGTCGACCGAGCGCAACCCGAGCCACCTGTACGCCGTGCGCGGCGCGTACGCGGTCACGCTCCGGGTCGGCAACGGCGCCACGTTCGCCCAGGTAGCCCACACCATCACCGTCGGGGCACGCGCGCGCCGCCACCTCGACCGGCGCTAAGCGGCAACGGCCCGGGGTGCGGGGCCCGGACCAAGGGAAAACGTGGTCAGTGGCCCGTGGTCCGCGAACGTTGAGAGCAGAACCAGCCCTGACCTCGCCGGGGCGGGCCGGGTGGGCTCGGCAAGACCAGGGCCTGAGCGCCTCCGGGCGGCGGGTCGCTTCCCCTACCTCTTCGCCCGGAGCACGTTGAGGGCCGAACCAGCCCTGACCTCGCCGGGGGTGGGCGGGTGGGCCCGGCGAGACCAGGGCCTGAGCGCCTCCGGGCGGCGGGTCGCTTCCCCTACCTCTTCGCCCGGAGCACGTTGAGGGCCGAACCAGCCCTGACCTCGCCGGGGCGGGCCGGGTGGGCTCGGCAAGACCAGGGCCTGAGCGCCTCCGGGCGGCGGGTCGCTTTCCCTACTTCTTCGCCCGCAGAACGTTGAGGGCCGACCCGGCCTTAACCTCGCCGGGGGTGGGCGGGTGGGCCCGGCGAGACCAGGGCCTGAGCGCTTCAGAATCGGCGATGGCCGCCCCTACTTCTTCGCCCTCAAGACATTGAGCGCGCTGCCAGCCCTGAACCACCCGACCTGGTCGGCGTTGAACGTGTGCTTGCAGGCGAACTCGTCGCTGCTCCCGTCCGCGTGGCGCAGCACGACCTTCACCGGCTGTCCCGGGGCGAGCCCGGCGAGGCCGAGGATGCTCACCCGGTCGCCCTCGCGCACCTTCTCGTAGTCGGCCGGGTCGAGGAAGGTGAGCGGCAGCAACCCCTGCTTCTTGAGGTTGGTCTCGTGGATGCGCGCGAACGAGCGGGCGATCACCGCGGCGCCGCCGAGGTGGCGCGGTTCCATCGCGGCGTGCTCGCGCGAGCTGCCCTCGCCGTAGTTCTCGTCGCCGACCGCGACCCAGCGCAGCCCGCGCCCCTTGAGGTCGCGCGCGATCTTCGTGAACTCCATCACCTCGCCGGTGATCGGGTGCTTCCCCTTGCCCGCCTCGCCGCTGAACGCGTTGATCGCGCCGGAGAACATGTTGTTCGCGATGTTGTCGAGGTGGCCGCGGTACTTGAGCCAGACGCCGGCGGGGGAGATGTGGTCGGTGGTGCACTTCCCCTTCGCCTTGAGGACTACGGCCAAGTCGACATAGTCCTTGCCGTCCCACGCCGCGAACGGCTGCAGCAGCTGCAACCGGTCGGAGCCCTCGCGCACCTGCACCGCGACCGCGGCCGCGGCGGCCGGCGGGGCGACGTACCCCTCGGCCTTGAACACGAAGCCGTTGGCGGGCACTTCGGGCGCCGGCGGCGGCGGCGTGAGGCGCACGGTGCGGCCGTCGACCGGGATCGCGTCGGCGACCGGGTTGACCTCGAGCGAGCCCGCCACGGCGTACGCGACCACGACCTCGGGCGAAGCGATGAACGAGAGCGTGGCGGGGTTGCCGTCGTTGCGCGCCGGGAAGTTGCGGTTGAACGAGTTGACGATCGCGTTCGGCGTCCCCTTCGGGGAGTCGTCGCGCTGCCACTGGCCGATGCACGGGCCGCAGGCGTTGGCGAGCACCGTCGCGCCGAATTCGTTGAACACCGCGAGCAGGCCGTCGCGCTCGATCGTGGCGTAGACCTGCTCCGAACCTGGCGTGATCAGCAGCGGCACGCGCGTCTTCACCCCCGCGGCCAGCGCCTCGCGCGCCACGGCGGCCGCGCGGGTGATGTCCTCGTACGACGAGTTCGTGCACGAGCCGACGAGGGCGGCGGAGAGCTTCGCCGGGTAACCGTTCTCGCGAACCGCCGCCGGCACCGCCGAGAGCGGCCGCGCCAGGTCGGGGGTGTGCGGGCCGACGAGGTGCGGTTCGAGCGCCGAGAGGTCGATGCGCACGACGCGGTGGAAGTACTTCTCGGGGTTCGCCGCCACCTCGGGGTCGGCGGCGAGCAGGTCGCGGTTGGCGTCGGCGAGGTCGGCGATCGCCCCCCGTCGTGTGGCCCGCAGGTAGACCTCCATCCGGGCGTCGTACGGGAACACCGAGGTGGTAGCGCCGTGCTCGGCGCCCATGTTGGTGACCGTCGCCTTGCCGGTGCACGAGATCGAAGCGCACCCCGGGCCGAAGAACTCGACGACCGCGTTGGTGCCGCCCTTGACCGTCAGGATGTCGAGGAGCTTGAGGATGACGTCCTTGGGCGCGGCCCAGCCCGACAGCGTCCCGGTCAGCTCGACGCCGATGAGCTTCGGCTGCAGCACCTCCCAGGGGAAGCCCGACATCACGTCCACCGCGTCGGCGCCGCCGACGCCCGAGGCGAACATGCCGAGGCCCCCCGCGTTCGGAGTGTGCGAGTCGGTCCCGATCATCATCCCGCCGGGGAAGGCGTAGTTCTCCAGCACCACCTGGTGGATGATCCCCGAGCCGGGCTTCCAAAAGCCGATCCCGTAGCGCGCCGACGCGGATTCGAGGAACGAGTACACCTCCTTGTTCATCTCGACGGCGCGGGCGACGTCGGCGGCCGCGCCGGAACGGGCGAGGATGAGGTGGTCGCAGTGCACCGTGGTCGGGACCGCGGTGCGATCCATGCCGGCGAGCATGAACTGCAGCAGCGCCATCTGGGCCGTCGCGTCCTGCATCGCGACCCGGTCGGGCCGCAACTCCAGGTAGGCCTTCCCGGGATCGAGCTCGGCGCGATCGGGGTCGGCGAGGTGGCCGAACAGGATCTTCTCGGCCAACGTCAACGGCCGCCCCAGGCGCGCGCGCACCCTCTCGAGGCGGGCGCGGGTGCGGGTATACACGGCGTTCACGAAATCGGGTGTGCTCTCGATCGCTGCCATTCGTTCCCCCTGCGGGACCGCCTTTGCGGCGGCGGGCCGCGGTGCTCCGCGTGCGGAGTATAGACCCGGGGCGCTGCGACCGCCGCGGCTATACTTGCAGCGCACCCCGGCGGGCGCTGCGGCGGCCGGCAGCGTCTTGGCCCGAGCGTGCCCGCGAACCCGGCCGGTGGGTCGTGCGTTGGAAGC
>SCRJ01000120.1 GCA_004298115.1 Acidobacteriota bacterium | reverse complement strand
GCCGAGGCTTTTTGCACCCACGTCGTTAAGGACCTCGGTGGCGAACTGGTTAAGGTGGGTGCCACGGATGTCGTTTGCGTTGAGCCAAATGATGTGCGTCTACCGTTGTTTGCCGCCTAACAGGCCGCTGCAGCCGCCTGGCACTCGCCCGCAGGCCGGCGCTGCGCGCCGGGCAGGCTCGCGCCAGCGGCTGAGCGGCGGCGTTAGGCGGCTAGAGGGTTTTGTAGACGTGGCTCCGATGTCCTACCTTGACCAGCACCACCACGAGTTCGAGGTCGCGAACCTCGTACACGATCCTGTAGGCTCCCTGTCGGACGCGGTAGCGGTCGCCTGCGCCGGCGAGCTTCTCACAGCCGGGTGGGCGCGGGTCTGTCGCAAGACCTTGGATGCGAGTGACGATCTGTCGCCGGACCTTCTTCGGCTCGATCCGCTCGACCTCCTTTGCCGCAGAGTCCTTGATCCGGAGGCTATATCTTCCCACTTCGCCTCATCGACCTCACAAAGTCCTCGAAGGCCCGCTCGGGTTCGTTGGCTCGCTTCTCAAACGCCTCGAGGTCCTCGGCGTCGTCGGCGAGGGCCGCACGCACAGCATCATTCACCATCTCGGAAACCGACCGGTCGCTGGAGGCAGCCTTCAGCTTCAGCGCACGATGAACGTTCGGTTCGAAGTAGACGGTCACGCGACGAGCATCACTCATGGGGTTCAATATAGTGCTAGAACGCTATGGCGTCAAGCCGTCTAACAGGCCGTTGCAGCCGCCTGTCACTCGCCTGCAAGCCGGCGCTGCGCGCCGCGCAGGCTCGCGCCAGCGGCTGAACGGCGGCGTTGGGCACATGCATGTTTAGCGCGATGATCTTGGTCATGCCCGTCATCGCTCTGGCCTACTGCCAAGGTTCGGATTCCTCTCTTCCCGGGTACGACCCAGACTACTACTCGGTGTCAAAGGAGTTGGCGCGGTCTCAGTATGTGGTCGTGGGGCGCGTGGTAAGCGAGACCTGGCTTGGAGACGACGGTAAACCGAAGCCCCTCCAGCCGCCGTTCCAAAGCGGCAGTCCGAGGCCCTGGGGCTTCGATCCGTACGCTGGCGCTGTCTACGAAATCAAGGTGCTTTGGGTCATCAAGGGGCGTCCCGGTCCCAAGGTCGCGCTATTCAGTGAGAACTCGACGGCACGGTTCTGGCTGGAAATTGGGGGAGAGTACCTCCTCTTCATTTCAGAAGAGACCTTTGATGATCCGATCGGTCGAAGACTGACAATCGACACGTGTGGGAATTCGGCAACGGTAGCAGCTGCCAAGGAAGTGCTGAAGCTCCTCGGCGACACAGGAAAGGGAAGGTAGGATCGAGGGCAGTGCCCAACATGCCGTTGCAGCCGCCCCACTCGGCTGTCACGCCGCTTGCGTGCGCAACCGGCGCGCCAGCCGGCGGGCGGCTGAACGGCGGCGTTAGGCAGCAGGACGAGCGACAGTGATTAGGCGTTCCGCTTGGCTGCTCGCGGCGCTCTTGCTGATGATCGGGCTTCTGGCATGGAGCCGCCTACACGTTCGGCGCCTCCCCGAGTTGCCTCCCGCACCACGAGTCGCCCTTCTTAGTCCAGCACCCGACGCTCCGCTCCTGCGTGTCCCCCCACGCGGGCCAGGGCAGCCAATTGTGGCCGTTCTTGGGCACTGGGTCCGAGTTCGTGATGGTACCTACTTCGCACCTTGTCAGACGATGGAAAGGTTCTGGATCGACGAGACGCCATGGAACAGCCTTCCAGACCCGCGGTGGTACGTCTTCGTCCGCGGGACGGCTTACATCTCTAGGCCGGGTCACTACGGCCATCTCGGCCAATATCGGCGCCAAATCACCTTTGTCGAGCTTGAAGTGTTCCCGGAGATGGTCATGCCCGCCTATGACTGCCCTCCGCGCGATGGGCGATATGTCCCTCGCTATTAGGCTGCTGCCTAACCAGCTGTTGCAGCCGCCCCGCGCGTCTGTCACGCGGCTTGCGTGCGCAAGCCGCGCGCCAGCCGGCGGGCGGCTGAACGGCGGCGTTAGGCCGCAAGCGGGGAGAAGGGTGTAGACTTACAGCATGGAGCGGGAATTCGACGTCATCGTGGAGCGGGACGCGGACGGATTCTACGTGGCTTCCGTTCCTTCGCTGCGTGGCTGCCACACGCAAGCGCGCTCGCTGGACGAGCTCATGGAGCGGGCCCGCGAGGCGATCCGCCTCTGCCTGGAAGTCGAGGGCGAGCCGGCGGAGTCGCTCGACTTTATCGGTGTGCAGCGCGTTCGCATCCCCGCATGAACCCCTATCGAGCGCTCAGTGGCAAGGAGATCGTCGCCGCGCTGAAGCTTCATGGGTTCGAGGTGATCCGCACCCGGGGCAGTCATCAGTTTCTGCGGCATCCCGACGGGCGTGCCACGGTCGTGCCCGTTCACGCGGGGGAGACTATCGGTCGGGGGCTGATGGCCAAGATCCTTCGCGACACCGAGTTGTCTCATGAGCAACTCGTCGCGCCGTAGGTTGCGGCCTAACAGCGCGCTGGACCAGGCGACCGGGCTGCCTGCACAGCAGTCGGGCCTCGGTTCATCGTCGTGCCATGCCCAAGTTCAGGGGGTCAGCCGGCGGGCGGCTGAACGGCGGCGTTAGGTCGCCTCTCAGGGAGGGCAGGCATGAGTAGTCGTGCTACCAGCATCGATGCCCTCTTGGACCGTTCACGACGAGATCTCGACACGATAATGAACCGGTACAAGGCCTCCCTGGCGGCGAAGCAGATTGACCCGGACCTTAGAATCGACATCAAGAACCTGTGCGGTAATCTTCGCTCAGCCCTCGACTATCTTGCGCAGGACCTCCGCGCCAGACACTGTCCCAGCGCCGACCCTCGTGTGCGGTTCTACTTTCCCATTCTCCCGTCACGGCAGGCGTTTGAGCAAAAGGTCTCGTCTTGGTTTGCGGGCTTAGCAACCGCCTGCCCAGACCTCTGGGCATACCTCGAGTCGGAGCAACCCTATCACCAGGGCTGCGAGTGGCTCGGCGACTTCAACCGTGTCAACTCCGAGAATAAGCATGGAGAGCTGCTCGAACAGTCCAGGGTGGAGTCAGAGCGTGTAAGAGTCTCGGGTCCTGGAGACGGGGAAGTGAGGTGGGACCCGAGAGCTGTGAAGTTCGGCGCGGGCGTCTTCATCGGGGGTGTGCCCATCGACCCTGGAACTCAGTTGCCGGTGCCCCACCCGGCCCAGCGCGTTGACCGAATCGTCTGGGTGGACTTTCAGTTTCGCGGCATAGGTGTATCAGCTCTACAACTCCTTACAAGCTCGGTAGCAGGCGTGGCTGGCATCGTCGAAGGAGTCAGGAGATGGCTGTAAGCAGACAAGAGCGACCTAACAGCGCGCTGGACCTGACGGCCCGTCCTGTCACGCCCGTTGCAGGGGTGCAACGGGCGCGCCAGCCCGGCCCGCAGGTCAGCGCGAGCGTTAGCTGGCCCTTTTGAGTTCCTCACGAATGATCCGCCGCAGCTTCAGCTCCAGGGCTTCCCGGTTGGCGCTCATGTGCTCGCGAAGGGCGTCGTTGATAAGGCTCTGGTAGTTGCCGCCGCCCCGACGATGAACCTCGTCCCGGAACCAGGCCAGCACATCGTTGTCGATGCGGATCGTGATCCGGGTCTTGCCCGGAACTGGCTTGCCCACGGGTCCCCGCTTGCCACCAGCAAAGTCGTATTCGCTCTTCATCGCCATTCCCCATACTGCCGCGCTTCGCGGCGGGTTGCCTTGCGGGCCGAGATGAGACGAATCGTCTCGGAGCGCCAGGTGTACACGACCACAAGAACTGTGCCGAGTGGGTCCATGCCCAGGGTTATGAGCCGCTCCTCCGAAGCACTCGCCGCGTCCGGTATCGTGATCGCGTGCTCGTCCTCAAGGGCCAGAGCGGCGTCAGCGAAGTCCACGCCATGTTTCCGGAGGTTGGCGTCGGCCTTCCGCGGGTCCCACTCGAAGCTCACAGGATCACTATATGCACGTTGTCTGCACATGTCAAGGCCAGCTAACAGGAGCTTGCAGTGGACCGGCCACACGGCTGGCAAGTCCGCCGTCGTGCGGTGTCCAGGGGTAGGCTGGTCGTATGCCAAGGGTGAAAGTGGCCGGCCCACTGAAGCGCAGCGTTAACCTCCTCGAGGAGGAAGCGGGGGCTCCGGCATGACCGTGGTCAGGATGGGGTCGCCCGTGGCGCAAGGCGTGATGGAAGTCGCGTCGCCGCCGATCGTTCCGCTCGGCGCCGATCCTGTGGCCGGCTCGCCACTGCGGCGCCGTCGTGTCGCGACCTCGTTGTGGGTGTTCGTCCAACTTTGGTGGATCATCCGGGAGCGTGCTCGGCTGCAGGATCCCTCCGGTGTCGGGTGGTCGTTCGCAATAGCGGCGGAGCCCTGTGGCCTGCTCGGCTCGTTGCCGCTCATGAGAGCGCCCAGGAACGGCAGAGAGGCATGGCTCGACGGGGTCGAGTAGAGTGTGGCTCGACGCACGCACTCTCGTTGGGAGGGCCATGCATACTCGGAAGACCACGTATCGATGGGCCGTCGTCGTCGCGCTCGTGGCGGCGCTCTTCCTCGTCTGGCTGAGCCTGGGCGTCGGCATCATCGGGAGGGATGGCGACCCCGCCAACCTGATGTACTTCGGGGTGCTCGGAGTCGGGGTGATCGGCGCCCTCGTCGCGCGCTTCCGCCCGGGTGGGATGGCCCGCGCGCTGGTCGCCACGGCGCTCGCCCAGACGTCGGTCGCCGTGTTCGCGGTGATCGCGGGGTTGGGCTTGCCGTGGAGCGGAGCGCTCGAGCTCGTGATTCTGAACGGGTTCTTCGTGGCGCTGTTCGCCGGATCGGCGTGGCTGTTCCGTCGTGCGGCGCTCGGGGGAGCCGAACCGGGCGCGGTATAGCGCGGCCGCTGCAGGCCGACAGCGCCCGCCGGCGAACGGGAAGGCGAATCTGCAGGGAGGGAGCGGCCATGACGCGCCGGTTCATTCGGATCATCGCGGTTCCCCCGGGGGAAGCGCCCGAGGAGGTTCGCAGGGCGTGGGTGGGGGTTCGCATTCCGCTGCCTCTGTTCCACCGACATCCCAGGGAGTGGCGGTCGTCCGGGGTCCTGACGGGCCCGAAAGGCCTCGTGGCACGCGTGTCGGCGCTCCTCTCCGGCCGGCTGGAGCGGCATCGCGGGTACGCGGTTGCGGCGGTCGCGGCGATGGCGGCGCTCGAGACCCGCGACCCGGCGGCTGCGAGGTGGTGGCGTGAGAACGTCCCGCATGCGATCCGGCCGGGGAAGGCGTTCGTGTTCGCGGCCGAGGCGTGCGTCGTCGAGACGGACGGGGACGCCGCGTAACAGGAGGTCGCCGCGGGACGGCGTGCGCGGGCCGGACTCAGCCGGATTCTCGTGGCCGAGCGCAGCGTCGCGACCGGGGGCTGACGACGGCATCCGGCGGACAGGGGCGCTCGCGAGGCTCGCACGGCCCGCGACCCGTTGTAGGCTTGAGAGGTGAATACTCGCGTCAGCCATCAGCACCCTTACGAACTCGGAGCGCCTATGACCTCACCCGAAGAAGCGATCCTCGAAGCCTGGCGCATCAACGCCCGCGTCACGACCTTCCTCGTCGCGAACATCCCCGCGGCGGTCTGGGCTGCCGGACTGCCGGCTTCGCCGCGCCGCACCGTCCGCGGCGTCGCGGCGCACCTGCACAACTCGCGCTGCAGCTGGATGCGCAGCCTCGCAGTCGGCACGGCCGTTCCGATCCCGCGCCCGGTCGACCGCCTCGCCGTCACCCGCAGAGGCTTGGTGACGGCTCTCGCCTCGAGCGGCAAGGCGATCCTGCGCATGCTGGAGGCGGGCCAGGACGCCGGCGGGGCGTTCCCCGGCGTTTCGAGCGCGTTCGTCTGGGGCGCCATGCCGCGCAACGTCGTTCTCTTCACGGCATACGCGGTTTCCCACGAGGCCCACCATCGGGGCCAGCTCCTCCTCATGGCTCGCGAGCTCGGACACCGGCTCCCGCCCGAGGTGGCCGCGGGTCTCTGGCAGTGGTCGTCGCGTCTCAAGGAGTCGCGCGCGAAGAGAACGGCCGGTGCCTGACATGCGGTCGCGGCCGACTGCCACTCGTCTTCCGATCGGCGCGACGCCCCCGGCAGACTCGGCCCAGTGGCCGAACGGCGCCGCCAGGCGGCACGCTTGTGTTGCCGGCGCTGCGAACAGACCCGAAAACCTGGGGAGGGTGACATGAGCAAGAGTGCCACGAGCGTCTTCGTGTTTGGCGTGTACCTGGTGTTTCTTGGGCTCCTCCTTGTCATGGTCCCCAACGTTCTCCTGCGGATCTTCGGATTTGCCTCCACTACCGAGGTGTGGGTGCGCGTTGTCGGGGTTCTGGTGCTGTGTTTGGCGACCTATTACGTGCTGGCGGCGAGGCGGGAGATGGTCGAGTTCTTTCAATGGACGGTCAGGGTCCGGGCGTTCGTCTTCGTGTGTCTTGCGGCCTTTTCGGTGTTGAAGCTCGCCGTGCCCGCGCTCGCGCTCTTTGGCTGTGTCGACCTTCTAGGCGCGGTTTGGACGGCCCTGTGCGTGCGTCAGAGTCGGTCGCCGGTCGCCGCCAAGTAGAGCTTCTGCGGGAAGGAGGGGTGGGGGACCCACGAACAGAGCTCCGGACCACCGGCGCTCGCAGCCGGCATGCCGAGAGGCGCGTGCGCTCGGCGGGCATGTCGTCGCTTATCATCGAGTTATGCCGAACCAGGGCCGGCCATGCGGCGTGTCGCCGAAGGGCGGCAGTCGCCGCCCCGGCTCTCCTCGGGGGACGAGCGCGTGCTGAGGACGATCTCCGTCGCGGGTCTTCTGCTCATGGTCGGCGGCCTGGCGGGCCTCCTCGCGGCCCACTCGCTGCGGTCGCGCGCTGCGCTCGTGATCGCCGTCCAGGCCGCCGCCGTCGCACTCATGGTGTGGGCACGCGTCACCTTCGGCCGACGCAGCTTCCACGCGAGCGCCGATCCGACCGCAGGCGGCCTCGTGACGACCGGGCCGTACCGTTTCGTCCGGCACCCCATCTACACGGCCGTGTGCGTCTTCGCCGTCGCAGGCGCCTGCGCGCACGCCTCGTTCATCGCGGCCGGGCTGGTTCTTCTCGTCCTCGCCGGCAGCCTCGCTCGCATCCTCGCCGAGGAGCGCCTCCTCCTGCAGCGCTACCCGGAGCACGCTTCGTACGCGGCGACGACGAAGAGAGTGGTTCCCCGTGTCTTCTAAGAGCGGGTCGGCACCGGCCCCCGAGGCGTCCAAAGGCGCTTCGGAGCGGACAACGCCCCGAACTGCATCGCCGTGAAGCACTCCAACCGTGACACGGACGCGGCGTCGGAACCCCATCCAGGGGGCGAAAGGAGCTGCCATGAGCTTCAGAACCATCGCCGTCATCACCGCCATCGTGACGCTCGTGCTCGGTGCTGGTTACCTATTCGCCGGGACGCTCCTGGTCGGCCGTTGGCAGATTGAGCCCACGGCGAGCGTCCTCCTGCTCGGCAGGCGGCTCGGGGCACTCTATCTCGGCCTCTGTGTCATCTTCTTCCTGGCCAGGTCCGCACCCGTGTCGGCCGCGCGGACGGCGTTGGGTGCGGGAACGGCGGCGGCGTGCTCGATGTTGGCATTCCTCAGCGTCTACGAGTTCTCCGCTGGCCGCACCGGGCCAGCCATTCTGGCGAGCGCCGCGGTCGAGGCCCTTCTCGCAATCGGCTACATCCGGATTCTCGTGACCGAGCGCAGGGTCGCGAACGGGGCCTGACGGCGGCATCCGGGAGACGGCCTTCGTGCCGCCCCCGGAGCCCGCCGTTCGCCCGTCTTGACGATGCGACGACGGAGTTTCATGCACCGCCGCACACCCCTCGTGATCCTCTCGGTCGCCGGCGTTGTCGCGCTCGGCGTGTACGCCTGGCGCTCGGGCCCGGCGCGGCCGCGTGCCCCGGCGGCGGAGGCGACGGCGCTGCCGGCGGCGATCGCCGCGATCGAAGCGGGGAGCCGGACGACGCCGGTCGTCGCCGGGCCGGCGGCCGGGGGCGACGCGACGGTGACGTTCCTCGCGAAGCGCGCGGGCGGTTCGGTGCCGCGCGTCGTGTCGGACGTGACCGGTTGGGGCGAGCACGCCGACGGCACGTTCGACGTCGCGGCCGGCACGATGACGCGCGTGGGCCGGACGGAGTGGTACTCGCTGCAGGCGAGCGTGGCGCCGCGGGCGCGCATCGAGTACCTGATCGCCGACGGCCCGTCCGATTACCGGCTCGACCCGCACAACCCGCGTCAGGCGGCCGGGCCGGAGTTCGGGGGGCTGCCGGCATCCGAGTTCGTGACGCCCGGCTACCGGCCGCCGCCGGAGTTCGCGGACCCGCCGACTTCGCCCGCCGGCGCGACCACCGAGACGACGGTCGCGAGCCGGGCGCTGGGCGGGCCGTGCCGCCTCATCGTCTACACGCCGCCGGGCTATCGCCGCGACGGGGCGTACCCGGTGGCGGTGTTCCTCGACCTGCGCTCGGGCCAGGTGGCGCGCGTGCTCGACTGGCTGATCGCCCACCACGAGATCGAGCCGATCGTGGCGGTGTTCGTGGGCCCAGAACCGCACGGCGGCGAGTACGTCACGGGCGCGCCGCTGCGCGCGTTCCTCACCGGTGAGCTGCCGGGGTGGCTGGCGTCGCGGTACGGCGTCACCAGGGCCGCGAGCCGGCGCGCGATCCTCGGCATCTCGTTCGGCGCGAAGGATGCGCTCGACGCGGCGCTCGCCTCCGGCCGGGCCGCCGGCGGGTTCGGCCGGCTGGGGCTGCTGATCCCCGGCCGCAGGATCGGCCCCGCGGACATCGCTGCGATCCCGGGACGCCGGGGTGCTCACCTGCGAGTGGCGATCGTGGCGGGGCGGTACGACCTGGCCAACGTCGCGACCGCGCGCGGCCTGCGGCTGGTGCTCGCCGCCGCCGGCCACGCCGTGGACTACACCGAGGTGCCCGAGGGCCACAGCGCCGTGACGTGGACCCATCACGTGGGCGACGTGCTCGTCAGCCTGTTCGGCACGGGCGACCGGCGGTCGGGGGGCGGCGAGGCACGAGGCGACCACGACGGCGACCGCTTTCATGGCCCTCATCTCACCCACGCAGACGAGGCGCCGCTTCGGGCGCCGGGAGAGTCGGACGGCACGTGACGGCGCCGAGCGCCGGATCATCGTCGAGGAGGTGCCCGATGTCCGTGATCGAGAAACGAATTTCGGCCCTTGGACTCTACCTTCCGCCGCCGCCTCGGCCTCCCGAGGGCGTCGTCCTCCCGTTCCGGTTCGTGCACGTCGTCGGGGCGCGCGTCCTGATCTCCGGGCACGGGCCGCAGGCCGCGGACGGCGGCTTCGCGCCGCCCCTGGGCAAGGTCGGGGCGGAGGTGTCGCTCGAGCAGGGCTACGCCGCCGCCCGCCTCACCGCCCTCTCGATCCTGGGCAGCCTGCAGCGCCAGCTCGGCGACCTGGATCGGATCGGGGCCTGGGTGCGCGTCTTCGGCATGGTGAACTCGGCCCCCGGCTTCGACCGGCAGCCGAGCGTCATCAACGGCTTCTCCGATCTCATCCTCGAGCTGTTCGGCCCGGAGGTCGGGGCGCACAGCCGGAGCGCGGTCGGCATGGCGGGGTTGCCGTTCGACCTCCCGGTGGAGATCGAAGGGGAGGTCGAGCTCAAGCCTCCCGGCGCCTGAGGCCGGTCGCGCGGCGCCCGGCGCCCGCCGGCGGTCGCGCCGTCGGCTATGCTGTGCGCATGGCCCGCGCACCCGCACCTGGCTCCGCGTCGCCGGCGCCGCCGTTGCAGCCGGACGCCGGCCGGCGCTCGACGCCGAAGGGCGTGAGGCCCGACGCATGAAGTCCCTCCGCATCGAGCCGCTCGCCGGCTACACCCCGACCATCGGGCGACTGGTCTGCGTGCTGGCGTACGCCCGCCAGACGCTGCTCGCGGCGGTCGAGGGGCTGTCGCGCGAGGACCTCGACCACCTGCACGACGCGAGGAGCAACTCGATCGGCGCCTTGCTCGCACACGCGGCCGCGGTGGAGCGTTGGTATCAGGCGCTCACCTTCGAGGACCGCGAGCTGTCCGCGAGCGAGGCGGCCACGTGGTCCGCGGCGCTGGAGCTGGGCGACGAGGGACGGCGACAGCTCAGGGGGCGCGAGCCGCACTCCTACGTCGACGAGCTGGCCGGGACTCGGAAGGTGACGCTCGCGGCGCTGGCGAAACGGGACGACGCCTGGCTCGAACGCCCGTTGGCGGCGGCGCCCGAGCTCAACGCGCACTGGGCGTGGTTCCATGTGGCCGAGGACGAGATCAACCACCGCGGCCAGATCCGCTGGCTGCGCGCGCGTCTCCATTGAGCCCGCAACGGCGAGGCCTCCGACGGGGCGTGGACGGCGGCGGAACGGGCCGTCTGTCGTCGCCGGCAACCGGCCGAGCCGGCGTGCGGCCCAGGGAGGGCCTCGGCCGCCCGGGAAGGACGAGGTCAGTCATTTCAGGCGAGAGGAGCAAGGCGGCCGCCCGGCGTACGGCTGACGTGTCGCGCCTCCCAGGACCTACAATGCCCGGAGCGCGATGACCCGATCCCGATCGTCGTTCCGCACGCCCGTCGTCTCGGCGGTCCGCAACGCCCGGTACCTGCTCGCTGACCTTGCCGGCCGCCTGTCCGGCCGCGCCGACGCGCTGACGCCTCCGGCCCGACTCGTCGCCCGCGCCGGCGGCTGCGACTTCCACCAGGTCGGGCAAGACCTCCTGCGCGTCCTGGTCGATCGGGGCGGGCTGCAGCCTACGGCACGGGTCGTCGACATCGGTTGCGGCGCCGGCCGCGTCGCGCTGCCGCTGACCAAGGTCCTCATCCCTCCGGGTCGCTACGAGGGGCTGGATGTCGACCGTGAGGCGATCGACTGGTGTCGCGCGGCGCTCTCCCCGCTCTATCCGGCCTTCAGCTTCACGTTCGCCGACGTTCACAACGAGGAGTACAACCCGGATGGCCCGGTCGACGCCGCGTCGTTCCGCTTTCCGTATCCCGATTCCTCCTTCGACTTCGCCGTGGCGACGTCGCTCTTTACCCACCTCCTCCCCTCGGACCTCGCGAACTACCTCCGCGAGACCTCCCGTGTGCTCGCTCCCGGTGGGAGGCTCGTCGCAACGTTCTTCCTGCTCAATGAAGAGTCCCTGACCCTGCAGGCCAGCGGCGCCAGCATGCTGGTCTTCGCCCACCAGGCGCAGGGTTGCCGGCTGCTCAAGCGCGGTGCGCCGGCGGCGGCCGTTGCCTACAACGAGCGCGACGTGGCCGAGCTGCTTCGGCAAAGCCGTCTTGCGCCCCTGGGTCCGACGGCGTACGGCGCGTGGTGCGGGCGGCCCGAGTTCTACAGCTTCCAGGACGTGATCGTCGCCGCGAGGGTCGCTTGAACCGGGGTCGCGAGCGGTGCGCGCCTGAGCGGCCGCGGCGGTGGCCGGGTGTCCGGGCGCGTTTGCGCGACGGACGTGCCGTCGCCGCCGGTCACGCCGTGCCCGCGGCCCCCACCTCGGCGGGCGTGCCGCTCGCGGATGGACGCGAGCGGCGGGAGCAAGGGTGAACCGATGAACGAAACGGCCGACCTGAGGATTTTCGAAGACGAGCTGTTCACGGTCGACCACTCCTCCTCCTGCATCGTCCCCGGGTACGTCCTCGTTCGCCTCAAGGGGCCCGCGACGTCTCTCTCCGATCTCGCGCCGCTGAGGGCCGAGGCCCTGGGGCGGTTGCTCTCGAGGGTGACGCGAGCGATCGAGGAAGCGGTGGGCGCGGACCGCGTTTACTGCCTCTCGTTCGCCGAGCTCGACCGGCGGTTGCACTTCCACCTGTTCCCACGGACGCCCTGGATCCTCGACGAGTACTGGCGCGCGACGGAGAGCAGGGACCAACCCATCAACGGGCCGCTCCTGTTCGAATGGGCGCGCACCGCGCTCGCGGCCGGCGGAAGCGTTCCGGTAGGAGCCGGATCGGTTGCCGGCGCCTGCGCCGCCCTGCGGGACCGGCTCGGCGGCGGATGACGGCCGCGGGATCCGGAGCGCGGCGGCCAGCGGCCGGCGCGACCGACGGCGGCGCGCCGGCCTCGCGTACACTTGGAGCGCGATGCAACGGTTCGCAGCCGCCGCGTGGCCCGTCTCGCTGAGGGTGGTGTCGACCGTCGCGACGCTCGCCCTGGTCGGCGTGACGTTCGTCCTGGACCGGGCGGTCCCGCGCGGCACGCGCGTCCCCTTCGCCGAAACGTTCGGAACGCTCGTCGTCTTCGTGCCTCTCGCCATCCTGCTCGGTGCGCTCTTGTTTCTCGTCAAGGGCTACGAGCTCGACACGACGGGCTTCTGGGTGGAACGCCTGCTCTGGCGCACGCCCATCGGCTTGGGAGGACTCACGGCCGCCTGGCACGATCCCGTCGCGATGAAGCGCTCGCTGCGCCTGTTCGGCAACGGCGGGCTCTACGCGGTCACCGGCCTGTTCCAGAACGCCGCGCTGGGCCGCTATCGCGCGTTCGTCACCGACCCCAAGAAGGCGGTGGTGCTGCGCTACGAGTCTCGGGTCGTGGTGGTTTCGCCCGCGAATCCGGACGCGCTGCTCGCGCACCTCAAGCTGATCTCCCCGGCCACCATGGTCGGGACGCCGCCGGGCGCCGCGTGAGGCGACGCCGCGTCGCGCCCGGCCTCGGGCTTCGCGACGCTGCGGGCATATGATGACTTCAGGGCAATCAGACCGGGGAGACGTGGCCGGACGGTTCATGTTCGGCGACCGGCCGGTCGGTCGGGAAAGGAGCGCGCGTGGCCCGGATCCTCAATGGTGCTGCGATGGCGATCGGTGGGGTCGGCATCTTCTTCGGTTTCTACTTTTTGTCCGCCGCGCCCGGGACCTCGATCGCGATCGTGACGGTGACGACGGTGGGGCTCGTCGGCATCCTGGCCTTCGTCCGTCACGTCGTTTTCTTTCGCTCGGACGCCGAGCGCCTCGGGTGGCAGACGGACCGTCCCGACTGGATGTTCGAAGTCGGTTTCGCCAACCTCGCCTTTGGTCTGATGGGCTTTTGGGCGGGTCTCGGCAGCCTCGACGCCAAGCTCTGCGGCGTCGTTCTTGCCGGGTACTGTCTCTACCTGTTTCAGGCCGCGATGCTGCACCTCTACCGGTACCTGACGGATGAACGGCGCTCGCCGGCGAGGCTTTGGCGTAGTGTCGTCCTCACGCTGGCCTACGTGGGCATGATGGCCTTCTTCGCAGTGCGCGCGCTGGCGGCCTAGCGTGAACCGAGTCCGGGCGTCGGCCGCCTCCGGGCGAATGCGTGGGGCGATACCCCGGGGGGTGCGGTACGGGCTTCGCGGCAACGGACAGCGAGGGCGGGCCGCACGGAGAGCCCGGCGGGGCGCTCGTCGCCGCCGCGCTTGCAGCGGCGCTCATCGAGCGCGCCGGGTGACGCCGCAGGAAGCGGCGTGATCGAGTCGATCGTCTTCGGGAGCGGTTTCGCGTTCGCGGCGGCGATCCAGCCCGGCCCGTTGCAGGCGTTCCTGCTCGCCCGCGTGGCGGCGGGCGGCTGGAAGCGGACCCTCCCGGCGGTCCTGGCCCCGCTCCTCTCCGACATCCCGATCGCCGCGCTCGTCCTGCTGGTGCTCGGACGGCTGCCGGCGGCCGCGCAACAGGGGCTGCGGGCGGCCGGCGGCGTCCTCCTCGTCTACCTCGCCTTGGCGGCGTTCCGGCAGCTGCGCTTGCCGCCCGAGGCGCCCGCGGCGGCCCCGCCCTCGGCGCCGCGCACGTTCTTCGCGGCCGTGCTGGTCAACGTGCTGAACCCCAACCCGTACCTCGGTTGGGCGCTCGTGCTCGGACCGGCCTCGGTCGCGGCGTGGCATCGCGATCCGGCCAGCGCCGTCGCGCTGGTCGTCGCGTTCTACGCCACGATCGTCGCGACGCTCGCGGCGTTCGTGGTCCTTTTCGGCACGGCGCGCTACATCAGCGCCGGCGCGCGGCGCGGCCTGATCGCGGTCGCGGCGGCCGCGCTCGCGGTCCTCGGGGCGTACCAGTTGGCCGTCAGCGTGCCGCGGTTGATGGGGTTCTAGCCGGCGGCCGCCCCCGGGGCGGCGGCCGGGTTGGGAGGCTCGACATGGGCGTGAGGCGTTTCCTCCTGGCGTGCGCGGCGCTCTTCTCCTTCGCCCTGGCCTGGAACGGGCTGCTCCACCTCGTCGTGCTGCGCGCGGCCGAAGCCGCCGTGCGGCCCCTGTACCGCCCCGACCTGGCGGACCGGATGTGGCTGTCGGTGTTGGCAGCGGTGGCGACAGTCGTGGTGTACGTCGCGGGCTACGTGCGGTTCGCCCGCTCCGGCTCGCTGCGCGAGGCGATCGGTTACGGCCTCTTCTTCGCCGCCGTCGCCGGCGTGCTCGTCGACCTCAACCAGTACGTGCTCCTGCCGATCCCCGGTCGGCTCGCCTGCCTGTGGTTCCTCGCCGGGGTGGTCGAGTTCACGCTCTACGCCGTGATCGTCAGACGACTGGTTCGGACGGCAGCGGGCGCGGAGGGCTGAGCCGGGAGGGCGCGGCGCCGGCCTGGCGCGTGCGTTTGCCCTCGGCCGCCGGGGGCGGTACGCTGAGCTTGATTCGATCGGGCAGGGGAGGTTTGCGATGCGACGAGTCCCGGGTGCCGTCATCGGCGTGTTGGTCGTGGTCGCCGGCATCGCGCCCGCCGGTCCCGTCGCCGCGCAGGTAACGCACCCGCCGATGGTGGTCGGCCCGGAGATCGCCAGCGAGTTGGCCGTTAAGCCGGTGACGGATGAGCCGGTCATCCGCCCGCCGCGCTGGCCCGGCGACACCCCCTACCTGTGCACCGCCTCGTTCCGGACGTCGCCGAAGAGCATGCGGCCGTGGAACGGGGACCTCGATGTCGTCCTGTTCTCCGGCGAGTCGGACTCTGCCTCGGCCGAGGTCGCGCCCGGGATCCGCGCCACGCTCACGTGCGCGATCGACGCCGCCGGTCCGCGGGCCGGCGCGTGGCTGACGGTCATCTCGGCCGCGGAGGGGAAGGTGCTCCTTTCCTCGAAGGCGACGTTCGCGCTGCCCGCGGTCAAGAAGTGATCGGCGTCGTTGTGCGCGGGTTCGCCGCCGGCGGCGGCTGTTGAACGGAGGAGCTTCGTGATCGTTCCCATCCCGTCCGTCCACGTCGGCATCGGTTTGCTGACGGCGCTGGTTTCCATCCCGCTCATCCTGCGCAGGGTGCCGATGAACCACCTGTACGGCGTCCGCATCCCGAAGGCGTTCGTCTCCTCCGAAAACTGGTACGAGATCAACGCCTACGGCGGCACGCTGCTGTTCGGCTTCGGCCTGTTCCTGCTCGCCGTCGGGTGGCTCGGCCGCGACCTCGCGCCGCCGCCGACGAGCCCGTGGGCACCCGTCTGGCTGGTCGTGCCGCTGCTCGGCTTGGCGCCGGTGATCGCCCGCATCTACGCGTTCGCACGCCGCCTCCCCGACCGGTAGCGCGGCGCGACGACGGCGGACGTTCGGCGTCCGAGGCGGGCTGCGGGCTGCGAACGGCCGGGAGTTGGCGGAGGGGAGGAGATTCGAACTCCTGGTCCCTTGCGGGACGGCGGTTTTCAAGACCGCTGCCTTCAACCGCTCGGCCACCCCTCCGCGGTGCGGTCAGGATAGGGTCAAAGCCGATCGCGCTCAAGCGGGCGCGCGCCGCGGGCTGGTAGACTCCCCGCCTGTGACGCTGCTCGCCGGCCTCGTTCCGGTCTTCCTGCTGATCGCGCTCGGCATGGCGGCGCGGCGGTTCGGCATGCTGAACAAGGCCGCGGCCGACGGGCTCAACGGCCTGGTCGCGAACTTCGCCCTCCCCGCGTTGTTCATCATCAAGGTCGGCGGCTCGCCGCTGGAGTCGGCGTTCTCGCCGCGGACGATGCTGGTCACGGTCGGGGTGACGGCGATCGCGACCGTCGCCGGCCTCGCCATCGCGCGCTGGTGGCGGCTGCCCGGTCCGCAGCGCGGCGTGTTCACCCAGGGCGCGCTGCGCGGCAACATCGTCTACTTCACCTTCCCGCTGATCCTGGCGACGTACGGCGACACGGGCCTGCGCCTCGCGGCCGTCACCTCGACGGTCCTGATCCCGGCGATGAACCTGTTCGCGGTGGCCGCGCTCGAGGCGTACCGGCCGCGCGGCGCGAACCGGGTGCCGGTCGCCGTGCGGGTGCTCGCCAACCCGCTCGTGGTCGGCGCCCTCCTCGGCCTCGCCCTCGCGATCGCCCACTGGAAGCCGTGGGGCTGGCTCGCGGCTTCGCTCAACGCCCTCGCGGACCTCGCGTTCCCGGGGGCGTTGCTGGCACTGGGGGCCGAGCTCGAGTTCGGGCGCCTGGCCGCGCTCTGGCGGCCGCTCGCCGCGGTGTCGGCGATCAAGCTGGTCGCGATGCCGGCGCTCGGCTGGTGGCTCCTGGAGCGGTTGGGCGCGTCGCCGCTCGAGTGCGCGGTCGGCGTGCTGCTCCTGGCGGCGCCGACGGCGGTGGCGTCCAACTCGGTCGCCGCCGACCTCGGAGGCGACACCGACCTCGCGGGCGCGTGCGTGCTGGCGACGACCGTCCTGTCGGTCGCGACCTACGTCGGGTGGGTCGTGGCGCTGGGCGGCTGATCCGCCGCCGCCTGGTCTAGAATCAGGACATGCTCCAAGACGATGTCGGGCGTGCCGTCGAGGCGCTGCGCTCGGCCAGACGGGTGGCGGCGTTCACCGGCGCCGGCGTGTCGGCGGAGAGCGGCCTCGCGACGTTCCGCGGCGCGGGCGGGCTGTGGGAGGGTCACCGCGTCGAGGAGGTGGCGTCCCCGGACGCGTTCGCCGCCGACCCGATGCGTGTGTGGCGCTTCTACGACCAGCGGCGCACGAACGCGGCGAAGGCGCGGCCCAACCCGGCGCACATGGTGCTGGCGGGGTGGCAGGACCGCTTCGGGCGCTTCACGCTGGCGACGCAGAACGTCGACGGGCTGCACCAGGGCGCCGGCTCGCGCGGCGTGATCGAGCTGCACGGCTCGCTCTGGCGGGTGCGTTGCACCGGCTGCGGCCGCGAGCGGGAGGACCGCACGACGCCGTTGCGCGAGCTGCCGCCGCGCTGCGCCGCGTGCGGCGCGATGGAACGGCCGGGCGTGGTCTGGTTCGGCGAGGCGGTGCCGGCCGAGGCGTTCCTGGCCGCGCAGGCGGCCGTGGTCTACCCGGCCGCCGGCCTCGTCGGCATCGCGGCGGCGGCGGGCGCGACGGTGATCGAGGTGAACCCGGCGGCGAGCGCGCTCGCGGGGCTCGCCGGCGTGACCCTGCGCGGGCCGGCGGGGGAGATGCTGCCGCGGGTCGACGCATTGCTGGCGGGAGGCTGAGCGTGCGGGTCGCGGAGCTGCCGCGCGCGGAACGGCCGCGGGAGAAGCTGCTGCGCGTCGGCCCGGAGGCGCTCTCCGACGCGGAGCTGGTCGCGTTGCTGCTGCGCACCGGCACGGCCGGCACCGACGTGTTGGCGCTGGCCGAGAAGCTCCTCACCGACGCCGGCGGCCTCGCCGGCCTGGCCGCCGCGGACCGCCGCATGGTCCTGCGCGCCAAGGGGGTCGGCCCCGCCAAGGGCGCGGTCGTCGCGGCGGCGCTCGAGGTCGGACGGCGGCTCGCCCGTCTGGCGCTGCAGGGGCAGCCGCTACTCGACCGGCCCGAGGTGGTGGCGGAGTACCTCGCCCGCTCGTACGGGTCGAGCCGGGTCGAGAAGTTCGGGACGCTGACGCTCGACGCGCGCAACCGCCTGCTGCAGGTGCACGAGCTCCACCGCGGGGCGCGCTCGCACGCGGACGTGGAGCCGTCGGAGGTGTTCAACAGCGCGATCCTCGACAACGCGCACGGGCTGATCGTCTGGCACACCCACCCCTCGGGCGACCCGGCGCCCTCCGAGGACGACGTGACCCTGACCCGGCGCCTGGCCGACGCCGGCCGGCTTCTCAACATTGCCGTCCTCGACCACATCGTCGTCGGCAGGTCGGGGTTCGTGTCGCTCCGGCAGCGCGGGGTGCTGCCGGGGCGGTAACCGGTCCGGCCCGGCCGGGAGTTTCGGGCGGTCGGGGCACGCGCCCGTGGCGCCTGCAACGGCGCGACAATCGTTGTATCATCGTCGCCCAACGATGCTCTCCGGCACCCCTTTCGTTGACGTTGCGGCCGTCAGGTTTCCGAGGCGCCGCCAGCCCGCCGCGGGGACGCGCGCGGGGGCGGCGGCGTGATGACGGCCGTCGCCCCGAGGCTCGCGGGCCGGCTCGAGGACGTGACGTTGCCGGGACTGCTGCAGATGCTGGCGGTCAAGGCGAGGACGGGCAAGCTGACCTTGACGAGTCGGGAGGGCAACGGCCTGGCGGTCCTGCGCGAGGGGCGCATCATCTACGCGGCCTCGAACGCGGCCCGGGAGGCGCTCGGCAACATCCTCGTGTGCCAGGGCCTGATCGACGAGGCCACGCTGGCGCATGCGCTCGACCTGCAGCACACCTCGCCGGAGGAGAAGCGGCTGGGCGCGATCCTGGTGGAGATGGGGGCGCTGGCGGCCGGCGACCTCGACCGGGTGATCCGCCAGCAGACCACCGGCATCATCCGCGAGCTGTGCGGTTGGGGCAGCGGGTTCTTCGCGTTCGAACCGCTCGAGATCCCCGAGCAGGGCGAGGTGAGCGTCGATGCGCGCGACCTGGTGATCGAGGCCGGGCTCGACGCCGGTGACGTCGCGCGCGAGTCGCTCGACGCGATGAACTTCGAGACGCAACCCGTGAGCTACAACCGCGCCCGGGAGGAGGGGAGCGGAGGCCGGACGGGCAGCCAGGCGCCCGGGGCCAACCTCGCCTCGCTCAAGTCGATCATGACCGAGCTGCGCGCGCCGGCGTTCGGCGGCGAGATCACCCTCTGGCTCCTGCGCTACGCATCCGGCGTCGTGCGGCGGTGCGCTCTGTTCTCCATCTCCAAGGAGGGCGTCCGCGGCATGGGCCAGATCGGGCTCGACGAAGAGGGCGGCGGCGTCGGCGAGCGGCTGCGGCGGCTCCGGATTCCGGCCGACGAGCCGTCGGTCTTCCAGGGCGTCATCACCAGCCAGACCGCGTTCCTCGGCAAGCTCTCGCACGACCCCTGGGACGAGCGCCTGGTCGCCGAGCTCGGCGGCGGGTTTCCGGCCGAGGTCGTCGTCGTCCCGATGGTGGTGAGCGGCAACGTCGTCGCCGTGCTGTACGGCGACAACCAGCCCACCGGCGAGCCGATCGGCGCGATCGACGGCCTCGAGCTGCTGATGCTGGAGGCGGGGCTCGCCATGGAGAAGACCGCCCTCGCGATCAGGCTGCGGACGCTGCAGGAGCGCCTCGGCGCCCGCTGAAAGAAGAGACGTGGTCCGTGGTCCGTGGTCCGTGGACCACGACGCGGCGTCCACGGGTGTAGGGGCGGGGCGCGCGGGCGGTGCTATCCTCACGCTTTTGGAGGCGCGGGAGAGACCGTGGCACGCGAAACGTTCTACATCACGACGCCGATCTACTACGTCAACGACCTGCCGCACATCGGCCACATCTACACCACGGTGGTCGCCGACACGATAGCGCGCTACAAGCGGATGGGCGGCTTCGACGTCCGCTTCCTCACCGGCACCGACGAGCACGGCCAGAAGATGGAGCGCAGCGCCCGGTCGCGCGGTGTCGCGCCCAAAGCGCTCGCCGACGAGGTCGTGCGCCGCTACGAGGAGCTGTGGCGGCGCCTGGAGATCACCAACGACGACTTCATCCGGACGACCGACGCGCGGCACCGCGCGGGCGTCCACGCCGTGATCGCCCGCATGCAGGCCAAGGGCGACATCTACAAGGGGTCGTACGAGGGCTGGTACTGCTCGGGGTGCGAGGCGTTTTTCCCGGAGACGCAGCTGGTCAACGGCACCTGCCCCGACCAGGGGCACCCGGTCGAGCTGCTCAAGGAGGAGTCGTACTTCTTCCGCCTGTCGGCGTACCAGGAGCCGCTGCTCGCGTTCTACCGCGAGCACCCCGAGTTCATCCGGCCCGGCACCCGCTACAACGAGGTCGTGCGCTTCGTCGAAGGGGGCCTCAAGGACCTCTCGATCTCTCGGGCGACGATCAGGTGGGGTATCGGTTGGCCCGGCGACGCGGAGCACACCGTCTACGTCTGGCTCGACGCGCTCACCAACTACATCTCGGCGCTCGGCTTCGGCTCCGGCGACGCGAGCTTGTACGAGCGCTACTGGCCGGCGACGCTGCACCTCGTGGGCAAGGACATCCTGCGCTTCCACTGCGTCTACTGGCCGGCGTTCCTGATGTCGGCCAGGCTGCCGTTGCCGCGCCAGGTGTTCGGCCACGGCTGGTGGCTGCGCGACGAGCGCAAGATGTCGAAGTCTCTCGGCAACGTGGTCCGGCCGGACGCCCTGCTCGAGCGGTTCGGGCCCGACGCGCTGCGCTACTTCATGCTGCGCGAGATGACGTTCGGAGCGGACGCGAGCTTCTCGGACGAGGGGTTCCTCGCCCGCTACAACGCCGACCTCGCCAACGGTCTCGGCAACGCCGCCTCGCGCGTGCTCGCGATGGCGCGCCGCTACGGCGACGGGCGCACGCCGAGCGAGTCGTGCGACGACAGCGTGCTGCGCACCAAGGCCGGAGAGGTGGTCGGCCGCTGGCGCGAGACGATGGACGCGTTCGAGTTCCACCGCGCCCTCGAGGCGGTGTGGGAGCTGCTCGCGGCCGTGGACGCCTACGTCAACGAGAAGGCCCCCTGGGGGATCGCGAAGACGGAAGGGGTGTCGTCGCCGCGGCTGCAGCACGTCCTCTACAACTGCCTCGAGTCGCTGCGCCTGGCGGCGGTGATGGTGTCGCCCGTGATGCCCGCGATGAGCGCGCGACTGCTCGCGCAGCTCGGCGCGCCGGAAGCTCCGGGCTCGCTGGAGTGGGGTGGTCTCGGAACCGGGCAGCCGCTCGGGCCGGAGGGCGCGCTGTTCCCGCGCGCCGACGTCGAGGCGTTCTTTTCGGAGGTCAAGGTGGACGAATCCAAACCCGTGCAACCGCCAGTTTCGGCCCCGGCCGCGCCCGCGGCTGCGGCGCCAGCGCCGGCTCCAGCGGTCGGGGTCGAGCAGATCGGCATCGACGAGTTCGCGCGCGTCAAGCTGGTCGTAGGAACCGTCAGGACGGCCGAGCGCGTGCCGAAGTCGAAGAAGCTGATCCGGCTCGAGGTGGACCTGGGCGAGCCGGCGCTGCGCCAGATCGTCGGCGGCATCGGCGACCGGTACCAGCCCGAGCAACTCCTCGGCCGCCAGATCGTCGTGGTCGCCAACCTCAAGCCGGCGGTCCTGATGGGCGTCGAGTCGCGCGGCATGCTGCTCGCCGCCTCGCTCGACGGCGCCCCGTTCCTGCTCGCCCCCGACGGCGAGGTGGCGCCGGGGACAGGGGTGAAGTGAGACGCGCGGCGGCCCAAGGCCAACGATCGGCCGCAACGGCCGCCGGGCGACCACCTACAATGAACCCATGATCCTCCGCCTCCCGTACGGGCACGGCTCCATCACCGCCGACCTGCGCGGGCTGCACTGCCGCGAGCTGCGGCCCGCCGCCCCGCGGCATGCGCCGGCGGTGGCGGCGCTGGTCGCCGCGGCGCTGGACCAGCCGGCCGCCGGACGCGGGCTCGCCGAGCTCGCCCGCGGGGCGCGGCGGGCCACCGTGTTGGTTCCGGACGCCACGCGCAAGGCGTCGCTGCCGGAGGTGCTGCCGGTCGTGCTCGACCGGCTGGCCGCCGCCGGGGTCGCGGCCGAAGCGGTCACGGTTCTGGTGGCGTGCGGCACACACCCACCGGCGGGTGCGGCGGGGCTCGCGGCCCTGGTCGGCCAGCTCCCCGCCGGCGTGCGCGTGCTGCAGCACGACGCCCGCGACGAATCGACGCTGGTGCGCGTCGGCGCCCTCGCCTCGGGCGAGCCGGTCCGCCTGCACCGCGCCGCGGTGGAGGCCGACCTCCTGCTCGCGATCTCGACGGTCCAGCACCACTACTTCGTCGGCTTCGGCGGCGGCCCGAAGATGGTGTTTCCCGGCGTTGCGGGGTACGCGGAGATCCAGGCGAACCACGGCAAGGTCCTCGACCTCGCGAGCGATCCGCCGCGGCGGCACCCGCGCTGCGAGCCCGGCGTGGTCGAGGGGAACCCGGTGGCCCAGGAGATCCTCGCCGCGGCGCGCCTGTGCCCTCCGGCGTTCGCGCTGCTGCTGGTGGCGGGTGTCGAGGGCGCGCCGGCGTGGGCGGCCGGCGGGTCGCTCGAGACGGTGTTCCCGCAGGCGTGCGAGAAGGTGCGCGAGTGGTTCGAGGTCGAAGCCGGGCCGTTCCGCCGCATGGTCGTGGCGGCGGGGGGCTTTCCCACCGACCACACGCTGATCCAGGCGCACAAGGCCCTCGACGCGGCGTGCCGGTTCGCCAGCCCGGACGCCGAGGTCCTGTTCGTGGCGGCGTGCGACGGCGGTGCCGGCTCGCCGGCGATGGAGCCGTTCCTGGCCGACCCGCGTGCGGCGGCGATCGTGGCGCGCCTCGCCGAAGACTACGTCCAGTACGGGCACACGACGCTGCGTCTCGTCGAGAAGACGGGACGCTTTTGCGTGCTCGCGAGGACCGAGCTGCCGCGCGAGCTTGCCGAACGGCTCGGGATGCGCCCCGAGGGCGACGTGGAGGCGGTGCTCGACCACTGGCGTGACGAGGACCCCGGCGAGCCGGTGGGCCTGATCGCCGGGCCGCCGGTGTACCCGCGGCACGGCTGACGCGGTTCCGGCCGCGGGGAGCGCTAGCCGGCGCCCTCCATCAGCTCGCGCCAGGTGTCGCGCTCGAGGAACGAGCCGGGGACGTTCGCCTCCATCTCCTCGAACATCGCCAGCGGCACCGCGAACGTCATCAGGTTGTGGCCGAGCTGCTTGGCGACGTACTTGCGCGCCGACAGGTCGGTCAGGCCGACGATCGCGCGCGGCCTCTGGGCGCGTGCCTCCCGGTACGCCAGGATGCCGATCGTCTGACAGCCCGCGCCCCAGGGGATAATCACGTTGTCGTTGTCGTCGCGACCGTAATTCGCGAGCACGACCAGCGCCGAGAGGCGGTCGGGGTCGACCAGGAAGACCACGACCTCGGGCCGCTCGCTGGGCCGTACCTGCGACAGCGGTTTGAAGACGACGTAGCGCGTCGGGACGTTCGTCATCGGCAGCGCGTCGACGAAGCGCTTGGTGGTCGCGGGGTCCTTGAGGTACCGCTCGCCGAAGGCGAGGTCGCCGCCGGCGTCGCGCCGAAGCCCTGGCCCCGGCGCTGCCGCGGAGCCGTCCTGCGGGCCGTTGCCGGTCGAGAGGAAGTTGTAGAAGCACTCGATCCCCCCGGGCCAGTTCTCGTACTGGTTGCCGAACCCCAGCCCGGTGCCGCCACCGAGGCAGCCGAACGTGCGGCGGTCGGCCGCGGCCGGCTTTCCCTTCGCCGCGGCCGCGAGCAGGAGCCACATGACGCAACCCCACTTCCCCTCGGCGAACTGCATCGCACCCTGCGGCAGCTCGTCGGAGAAGAGGAGCGCGACCGGTTCGTGCTCGGCCCTGATCGCTCGTGCGATCGTGCTGTCCATCGCCACCTCCCAGACCGCAGCCCGGATGGTAGCTCCGGCGGAGGCGTCGAGAGAAACCCCGGGGCGGCGCGCCGCCCGGCGCCGTCGTGGGAGCGACGGCGGGCCCGCCGTGCGATCCCTCAGCGGGGTACCGCCGGCAAGCCTCCGAGCCGCTCGGTGAGGCCCTGCGGCAACGCCTTCGCCGGCAGGAGCAGGGCGCGGACCGGCGACGCCTCGATCCCCGACATGCGCAGCGGCGCCGCGACGAGCGTGTACGGGCCGGGGAGCACCCCGGTGAGGTCGAGTCCCTCCACGACCAGGATCGTCTGCGCGGCGCAACGGCGGTGCGCGAGCAGGTCGGTGGCGTCGGCGCTGTCCACGGAGGGCGTGTCGAGCCCGACGAGGACCACGCCGGCGCGGGCGAGGAAGTCCACGAAGGCGGGGGCAAGACTCGCGAACGCCGGCGGGATCGCCGTGCCGGCGGGCCAGGTTCCGGTGGCGAACAGGATGCGGGGCGTGGAGGGCGACCAGCCGGCCGGCAGGTGCGATTCCGAGATCGGGCCGCGGTGCCCGGGGACGGCCACGACCTCGCAGCGGCCGACGCACGCGGCGAGCGGGACGCTCGCCACGTCGCGCCCGTCGGGAACGACGTGCAACGGCGCGTCGAGATGGGTGCCGACGTGCGGCGAGAACTGCAGACAGGTCACGGCCGCCTGGCCGGTTCCGTGCGGGTGCGTCCACCGTGCCGCGAACGGGGTGTCACCCGGCCACACCGCGGTGGCCGGTTCGAGCGGGCGGCTGATGTCGATCACCTTGCCGAGCATGGGACAATGGTCGCACAGATGCGCGTGATGCGGCCGGACGGTGCCGGCCGGTCCCCTCCGGCGGACGCCCGGGCGAGAGGCGCTTGATGTCGGGGGACTTTCCGACTACGCTCCGCACGCCCGCGCGGCGGGGACGTTCAAGGGGAGGCCGGATGCCGACGAACCTCGTGCCGAAGAAGCTCTACCTCACCAATGGTGTCGGTGTGCACCAGGAGAAGCTGCAGTCGTTCGAGCTCGCGCTCCGGGACGCCGGCATCGCCGCCCTGAATCTGGTTTCGGTGTCGTCGATCTACCCGCCGGGTTGCCGGATCATCACCCGCGCCAAGGGCGAGGAGTACCTCGAGCCCGGCCAGATCGCGTTCGTGGTGATGAGCCGCGCCGAGACGAACGAGCCGCACCGGATGGCCGCCGCCTCGATCGGCGTGGCGGTGCCGGCCGACAAGCGGATGTACGGCTACCTCTCCGAGCACCACGCGTTCGGCCAGACCGGCAAGGAGGCGGGCGACTACGCCGAGGACCTCGCGGCCTCGATGCTCGCCTCCACCCTCGGCGTCGAGTTCGACGAGAACCAGTCGTGGGACGAAAAGCGCCAGATCTGGAAGATCTCCAACAAGATCGTCACGACGCGCAACGTCACGCAGTCGGCGATCGTCGGCCGCTCCGGCAAGTGGACCACGGTCGTCGCGGCCGCGGTGCTGCTGTTCGACTAGAGGGGGAGCGATGGCGGGAGCGACGAAGAAGTACCTCGGCGGCGGCAGGATCCTGCCCCCCAGGGTGCGTGGCGACATGAGCGCCGCGGAGCTGGTCGACGGCGTGTTCTCCGCCTACAACGCCGCCCGCCTGCGCGAGGGCGCGCGGTTGTTCGCCCGCAAGATGCTGGCGCCGGAGACGACGGTCGCGGTCTCGCTGACGGGCGCCCTGACGCCCGGTGGGTACGGCATCTCCTGCCTGGTGCCCCTGATCGAGGCCGGGTTCGTCGATTGGATCGTCTCGACCGGCGCGAATCTCTACCACGACATGCACTACGGCCTCGGGATGCACCTCCACCACGGCTCGCCGTTCGTCTCCGACGTCGAGCTGAGACAAGCCGGCGTCATCCGCATCTACGACATCTTCTTCGAGTACGACGTGCTGCTCGACACCGACGCGTTCGTGCGCGAGGTGATCGCGGCGCCCGAGTTCGGCCGGCCGATGTCGTCGGCGGAGTTCCACCACCGCCTCGGCGGATACGTCGCGGAGCGCGAGAAGCTCCTTTCGACCGAGGGCCACTCGCTGATCGCCGCCTGCCACCGCGCCGGCGTGCCGGTCTACACGTCCTCGCCCGGGGACTCCTCGATCGGCATGAACGTCGCCGCGATGGCGCTCACCGGCTCGAAGCTCGTGATCGACCCCAACCTCGACGTCAACGAGACCGCCGCGATCGTCTACGCCGCCAAACGGGAGGGCGGCAAGAGCGGCGTGCTGATCCTGGGAGGCGGCAGCCCGAAGAACTTCGTGCTGCAGACGGAGCCGCAGATCCAGGAGGTCCTCGGCCTGGCGGAGAAGGGGCACGACTACTTCCTGCAGATCACCGACGCCCGCGCCGACACCGGCGGCCTCTCCGGGGCGACGCCGTCCGAGGCCGTCTCGTGGGGGAAGATCGATCCGGAGCAGCTCCCGAGCGCGGTGGTGGTCTACACCGACTCGACGATCGCGCTGCCGCTGCTGGCCGCGTACGCCCTGGCCAACCGCGAGCCGCGCCCGCTCAAGCGCCTGTACGACCGGCGCGACGCGTTGCTGGCGCGGCTGCGCGACGACTACGTGGCGCGGCTGGGGACGAAGGCATGACGCGGGCCGACGGGGGAGCCCGGACATGAGCGAGGAGCGCTACGCGCCGTACCAGGAGTTCCTGGGCGTCCCCGCCGACCTCAAGCCGGCGCGCGCGCCTCGTGTCGCGGTGCTGCCGGTGCCGTACGACCTCACGACCTCGTACCAGCCCGGCGCTCGGCGCGGTCCGCTCGCGATCCTCGAGGCCTCGACGCACCTCGAGACGTACGACGAGGAGCTGGAGCGCGAGACCTGGGAGGAGGTGGGGATCGAGACGCTTTCCGCCGTGGTGCCCGACACCTCGGGCCCCGAGGCGACGATGCGCCGCATCGAGGCCGTCGCGCGCGGTATCGTCGAATCCGGCCGCTTCCTCGTCGCGCTCGGCGGCGAGCACTCGATCACGGCGCCGCTGGTGCGCGCCGTGCGCTCGCGGCATCCCAAGGTCGGGGTCCTTCAGCTCGACGCCCACGCCGACCTGCGCGACTCGTTCGAGGGCTCGCCGCACAACCACGCCTGCGTGATGCACCGGTTGCTCGACGACGGCGTACCGCTGGCGCAGGTCGGGGTCCGCTCCCTGACCGGCGAGGAGCGGGAGCTGATCCGGGCGCGAGGGGTCTGCACGGTGTTCGCGCCGGAGGCCGTGGGCGCGCCGGTCGAGAGCTGGATCGGCCGCATCGTCGCGGCGCTGCCGGAGGAGGTCTACGTCACCGTCGACCTCGACGCGTTCGACCCGGCGATCATGCCGGCCACCGGCACGCCGGAGCCGGGCGGCCTCGACTGGTATTGCGCCCTCGCGGTGCTGCGCGAGGTGGCGCGGCGCAAGCGCATCGTCGGGTTCGACGTGGTGGAGCTGGCGCCGATCCCCGGCCTGGTCGCGCCGGACTTCCTCGCCGCGAAACTGGCTTACCGCTTGCTCGGATACTCGTTCCTGTTGGGCCCCCGCTGAACGGGTGCAGCGGCCGTCGGTCCGCGTACTGACGTAGACTTGCGGTATGCGCCTACTGGTGGCCGAGGACGAGGCGAGAATCGCCGACTACCTCAAGCAGGGGCTGACCGAGAACGGGTTCGTCGTGGACGTGGCGGCCGACGGTGAGGAGGCGCTGCACCTCGCCGGTACCGGGGAGTACGACCTGCTGGTCCTCGACCTCATGCTCCCGCTGCGCGACGGCTTCTCGGTCCTCTCCGAGCTGCGCCGCGCCGGGGTGCAGACACCGGTAATCTGCCTCACCGCTCGCGACGCGGTCGGAGATCGCGTGCGCGGGCTCGAGCTGGGGGCCGACGACTACCTGGTCAAGCCGTTCGTTTTCGCCGAGCTGCTCGCCCGCGTGCGCAGCGTGCTGCGCCGCGGGCCGGCGCGGCACTCCGAGGTGCTGGCCATCGCCGACCTCGAGGTCGACCTCCCGCGCCACCGGGCCAGCCGCGGCGGCGCGCGGCTGAACCTCACGCCCAAGGAGTTCGCCCTTCTCGCGCTGCTCGCCAGACACGCCGGCGAGGTGCTGTCGCGCACCGTGATCGCCGAGCAGGTCTGGGACATCAACTTCGACTCCGACTTCAACGTCGTCGAGGTGGCGATCCGCAGGCTCCGCGCCAAGGTGGACGACCCGTTCGCGGTCAAGCTGGTGCACACCGTCCGCGGGGTCGGGTACGTCCTCGAGGAAAGGGAAGGCGGCGCTCCGGCATGACGCAGCGGCTTCTTCGAGCGCGACGTCCCACCGCCATCGCGACCCGCCTAGCCGTGCTCATTGCGACCGTGACCGTCGCGCTGCTCCTGGCCGCCGCGTTGGGGATGTACTGGGTCTTCACCGCCAGCCTGGTCAGTGAGGACCGGCGGTTTCTCCTCGCCAAGCTCGACGTGCTCCGGGTCATCCTCGCTCACCTCCCCGACAACCCGATGGCGCTCGAGGAGGAGGTGACGTGGGAAGGTGGGGCGTCGGCCTACGTGCCGTTCTTCGCCCGCGTTGTGGAGGCCGGGGGCCGGGTGATGCGCGAGACGCCAGGGATGGCGCGGGTTGCCCCGGTAGCGGCGTTCCCGGCCCCGCCGGAGCGCAGTGGGCCCGCGTTCGGCGCGTTCCGCAGCGATGGGCACCGCTACGTGCTGGCGGCCGGGTGGAGCTCGCCGGCGCACGGCGGCGAGCCGCTCCGACTCCAGGTCGCACTGGATACCAGTCGCGACCAGGCGCTGCTCGCGTCGTACCGCCACGGGCTGCTGGCCGTGGTGTGCATCGGGGCGCTGGCGGCGGTGGCCGGCGGGGTGGCCGTCGCGCGCCGTGGGATGCACCCCCTGGGCGAGATCGTGCGTTCGGTTCGCGACGTGTCCTCGCGGCGGCTCGACGCGCGGGTGGGCGAAACGCAGTGGCCGGTGGAGCTGCGGGAGCTGGCGGCGGCGTTCGACGCCATGCTCGACCGCCTGCAGGACGCCTTCACCCGCCTGTCGCAGTTCTCGGCCAACCTCGCCCACGAGCTGCGGACTCCGATCGCCACGCTGCGCGGTGCCACGGAGGTGGCCCTCTCTCGTGCGCGCAGCGGCGACGAGTACCGCGAGCTGCTGACCGAGAGCCTCGAGCAGTACGACCGTCTCGCCCAGATGATCGATGGGCTCCTGTTCGTGGCGCGCGCCGAGAGCGGCGAGACGTCGCCCGCCCGGACCTGCCTCGACGCCGCAACCGAGGTGGCGACGGTGTGCGAATTCTTCGCGCCGTTGGCGGACGAGCGTGGGGTGCGGGTCGAGGCGGGCGGGAGCACCACGGTGTGGGCGGACACCGTTCTGCTCCGCCGCGCGCTCTCGAACCTGCTGGCCAACGCGCTGCAGTACTCCGCGGCCGGCGGGGTGGTGCGTGTCGAAGTGGGCGGTGACGGTGCCGGCGGAGTGCTGGTCAGCGTCGCCGACGCGGGTTGCGGCATCCCGCCCGATGAGCTGCCGCACGTGTTCGACCGCTTCTACCGCGGGCGCCGGGCGCGGGTCGCACACCCGGAAGGAAGCGGCCTGGGGCTTGCCCTGGTGCACTCGATCATGGAGCTTCACGGTGGGCGGGCGACGGTGACCAGCGAGATCGGGCGAGGCACCACTGTCACGCTGTGGTTCCCGCCGTGCCTCGGTGATGAGTATCCCGGCGCGGCCGCAACCTGACGGCGTCGCAAGCAACGTGTCAGGATCCTGCAAGGTGACAGCTGGTCTCATGTTGTCGTGACGGGTGGCGCGCGATTGTTGCTGTGTGGTCTGCTGGCGGGGATGTCCGCCGGCTGTGTGCCCTACGTCGCCCGCCGCGTGGAGCCTGAGCGCACGGCTGCGGCGTTTGCCGCGCGCTCCCTGGCAGACCCCGGACTCCGGCGCTTCATCGAGGAGCAGCGGGGCGAGACGGTCGGCGCGTGGCCGCCGCCGTCGTGGGATTTCGGCCGCCTCACCCTCGCGGCGCTGTACTTCAGCCCGGACCTCGACGTGGCGCGGGCGCAGCTCGCCGCGGCCGAAGCGGCGGTGGTGACGGCCGGCCAGCGTGCGAACCCCGCTCTGGCCGCCACCCCGGAATGGGTGAGCAACGCGCCGGCGGGCGTGACGCCGTGGGTGCTGTCGGTGGCCCTCGACGTCCCGCTGACGACGGCGGGCAAGCGCACCATCCGCATCGCCGAGGCGGGCAACCTTTCCGAGGTGGCGCGCCTGCGCCTCGGCGACGAGGCGTGGCAGGTGCGCTCGCGGCTGCGGGTCCGGCTGGTGGATCTCTGGCAGGCTGGGCGTGCCGAGGCGCTGCTGCTGCGGCAGGACACAGCAGCGCAGGAACGCATGCGCCTGCTCGACGCACGGTTCGCCAACGGCGAGGCCGCCCGGCTCGAGGTCATCCTCGGGCGGCGCGAGCGCGAGCGCGTTGCGCTCGCCCTGGGACAGGCGCGGGAACAGCGGGCCGCGGCCCTGGTGCGGGTGGCCGAGGCGATCGGCGTGAGCGCGCCGGCGCTGGCCGGCGACGCGATCGACTTCGGCTTTACCGGGCGGCTGCCGGCCGAGGCAGAACTGGGAACGCGGGCCGTGCGGGCCCAAGCGCTGCTGAACCGGCCCGACATCCTCGCCGCGCTGGCGGAGTACGCCGCCAGCGAGGCGGCGCTGCAGCTCGAGGTGGCGCGCCAGTACCCCGACATCCACCTCGGCCCGGGGTACACGTTCGACAAGGGCAGCAACCAGTGGGCGCTCGGCGTTGCGCTGGCGCTCCCGTTGATGAACCGGAACCAGGGACCGATCGCCGAGGCCGAGGCGCGGCGGCGCGAGGCGGCGGCCCGCTTCGTCGCGCTGCAGGCGCGGGTCGCCGGCGAGGTTGACGAGGCGCTCGCCGGCTATCGCGGCGCTTTGGCGACGCTCGGCACCGCTCGCGCGCTGCTGGCGGCGGACGATGCCGCGCTCGCCGCCGCCGCCAGGCAGTTCACCGCCGGCGAGGCCGGCCGCTCGAGCCTGGTGGACGCCGAGGTCGCGCGCGGCGCCGGGGCTCTCGCCTTCGTGGACGCCCAGGCGAAGGCGCAGCGGGCGCTGGGCCGGGTCGAGGACGCGGTACGGCGACCGCTGGCGCCGGCCAGCCCGCTGCCGGCCGTCGGCGCCAGCGGACCGCGGGACGCCAAGGAGGGTCGGCCGTGAGATCCAGGGACCAGATCGTGGTCGCATGGGCGCGGGCCGCTGCTGCGGCCGTCGCCCTCGCGCTGCTGGTGGCAGGCGGCGTTGCTCGCAGCGAGGCGGACGAGGACGACACCGCGCCACCGGTCTCGGCGCCGCCCCGGGTGGCCGTGGTCAACGGCGAGACGGTCGTCACGTTCGACCGCGCCACGCTGGCGCGTAGCGGAATCGAGGCCGAGGCGCTGGCGGCACAGTCGCACCAGGCGGAGACGGCCGCGTATGGCGTCGTGCTCGACCTGACCGAGCTGGCCGACGCCCGCGGCACGATCGTCGCGGCCGCGGCGCGGGTGGACAAGGCGCGCGTCCTGCTGGTGGCGTCACGCGCCGAGTTCGAGCGCGTCCGGACGCTGCACGCCGACGACCGCAACGCCTCCGACAAGGCGCTCGAGGAGGCGACCGCGAGGTGGCGCGGCGACGAGGCCGATAGCCGGGGCGCGAACGCGGCGCTGGCGGCGCAGACGGCCGCGGCGCGCCAACGCTGGGGCGCGGTGGTCTCAGGGTGGCTCGAGCGCGGCTCCTCCGAACTCGAGGCGTTGCTGGCGCAGCGGCTGCGCTTGGTCCAGATCACGCTGCCGCCGGGAACGGCGCTGCCAACGGCGCCCGCCACGGCCATCGTGCGCGCCGGCGGCGACGCGGTGTCGGCGCGCCTGGTCTCGCCGGCCCCGCGCACCGACCCGCAAATCCAGGGCGCGAGCTACTACTACGCCGCGCCGGCCGCGCCCGGGTTGCTCCCTGGCGCCGTCGTCGAGGCCTTCCTTCCCGCCGGGCCGGCTGTCAAGGGCGTCACGGTGCCGGCCGCGGCGGTCGTGTGGTGGCAGGGGCGGGCGTGGGTCTACCTCGAAGAGGCGCCGGGGCGTTTCGTGCGGCGCGCGGTGACGACGGACGCGCCGGTCCCCGGCGGCTGGTTCGTGACGGCCGGCGTGGCGGCGGGGAGCCGGGTGGTGGTGCGCGGCGCGCAGATGCTGCTCTCGGAGGAGGGCCGCGCCGCCATCCAGGGTTCCGAGGGCTGACGGGCGGGAACCGGGATGCTATCCGCCATCGTCCGTTTCGCGTTGCGCTTCCGCGGGGTCGTCATCGCCCTCGCCGCGGCGTTCCTCGGCTACGGCGTTTACTCGCTGTTCCAGGCGCGCTACGACGTCTTCCCCGAATTCGCCCCGCCGCAGGTCCAGATCCAGACCGGGGCGCCGGGCCTCTCCCCGGAGCAGGTCGAGGCGCTCGTCACCCAGCCGATCGAGAACGTCCTCGACGGCCTGCAGGGGATCGAGTCGCTGCGCTCCGGCTCGATCCAGGGGCTGTCGGTCATCACCGTCATCTTCCAACCGAGCAGCGAGATCTTCCTCGACCGCCAGCTGGTGGCGGAGCGGCTCGCCGCGGTGGCGAGCGGCCTGCCGGCAGGGCTGGGACCGCCGGAGATGACGCCCCTGACCTCGTCCACCAGCACCGTGCTGGCGGTCGGCCTGACGTCTTCGACCCGCAGCCTCATGGACCTGCGCACCATCGCCGATTGGACGGTGCGGCAGCGCCTGCTCGCGGTGCCCGGCGTCGCCAAGGTGGCGGTGTTCGGCGGCGACGTGCGGCAGCTCCAGGTGCAGGTCGAGCCGGAACGTCTCGTGCGCTTCGGCCTCGCGCTCGACGACGTCGTGGCCGCGGCGCGGCGCGCCACCGGCGTGCGCGGCGCCGGACAGGTGGACACGGTCAACCAGCGTCTGGTGCTGCACACCGAGGGGCAGGCGCTCACCCCCGCCGAGCTCGCCGACACCGTCGTCGCCGGCCACGGCGGCGCGGTCGTGCGTCTCGGCGACGTGGCCAAGGTCGTGGACGGCGCCGAGCCGCCGGTCGGGGCGGCCGGCATCATGGGCAAGCCCGGCGTCATGCTCATGGTCTCTTCCCAGTACCGGACCAACACCGTGGAGGTGACCGGCCGGGTGGACCAGGCGCTCGCCGAGCTGCGGCGGACCCTCGAGGCGCAGGGCGTGCGCTTGGACGCCGACAACATCCTGCGCCCGGCGCGCTTCATCGCGACCGCCACCGGCAACGTGCGCTCGGCGCTGCTGCTGGGCGCCCTCCTGGTCGTGGTGGTTCTCAGCCTTTTCCTGTTCAACCTGCGCACCGCGGCGATCTCGTGCACGGCGATCCCGCTCTCGCTGCTCGCCGCGGTCACCGTGCTCGAGCGCCTCGGTATCTCGCTCAACACGATGACGCTCGGCGGGCTCGCCATCGCCATCGGCGAGGTGGTGGAGATCGGAAGAGC
>SCRJ01000119.1 GCA_004298115.1 Acidobacteriota bacterium | reverse complement strand
GAGGATCCCCATGACGCGCTCGGCACCGTGTCGATGACGTGCGGCTCGTCCGCCCAGTGGTCGCAGCCGCAGTAGTTGAGCAGCACGCCCTGACTCGGGACGCCGGGGCCCTCGGCTTCCCGCATGCCGCTCGCCATCATCCAGATGCACGCCACGCCGATCACCGAGAGATCCTTGAAGCGGTCGCGCTGCAGCCGCCGGAACTGCCGGCCGTGGTCGCGGATCGCGAAGAACGCGCCGGCGCCGCGCTTCGCCGCCGCCACGGTCATCCGCCCGACCGCGAGGTCGCGTCGCAGGCCGTGCAGCGCGTGCCGGAGCGCGAACCCTTGCGCTCGCACTCGTCGCCGCGCCGGCGCAGGCAGTCCGGCGGGATCAGCACGGTCTCGCGCCGCGAGGGAAACTCCGGCCAGAACTGCCGGTTCATCACCACGCACGCGAACAGCTCGGCCAGGTGGCGCTCCCGCGTCGTGCGGCGGTCGTACTCGTCCCGGCGGGCGCCCTCGCCCCGCGCCCGCTGGGCGAACGGCGGCACGCGGGCGAGGGGCGCGTCGCGCCTCGTCGCCGGCGACGGCCAGCATCCGCTCGGCCAGCGCCTCCAACCGCTCGGAGATCGCCGGTCCCTCGCCAAGCTCGCGGAGGTCGTTGGTCGGCGGGACGAACCCCGCCGGGCCGTCAGCCGTCGTGCCATCGCACGCCGCTTCCCCAGCCACGCGCTGGCGGATTGCATGCTCGAGAGGCCGAGGCACAAATGTGAGAGGGATTCGGAGCCTCGTCCGCGGCGAGCCGGATCGGTCGGCGCACCGTTTGACGTTTGGCCTGGTTCTCGAGCTTGAAGGGCACGTCCGGCGGCCCGCCCGGCGGTTGACGAGGTCAATGGGCCTGTCGACGAACACCCCCGGCCGCGGCGGCGTCGCGGTTCCTTGCAGGCTATGTCACGACACGCAGGCTACTTGCGGATTTGCACACCTCTCGAGGATCATACCTCGCGCCCGTCCTTCCGCAGCGCTACCATGCTCCGAGGTGAGAGAGGAGCCCAATCCCCGATGGCGCTCAAGACCATTCACGTCCGTGACCTTCCGACGCTGACCGGCACGGCGTTCGCCTCGCCGAGGTGGATCGAGGTGACGCAGGCGCAGGTCGACGAGTTCGCCCACGCCACCGGCGACCATCAGTGGATCCACGTCGACCCCGAGCGCGCCGCGCGCGAGTCGCCGTTCCACCGGACCATCGCGCACGGCTACCTGTCGCTCGCGCTCGTGCCGCCGCTGCTGTTCGAGATGCTCGAGGTCACCGGAGCGCGGCTCGTGATCAACTACGGTACCAACAAGGTGCGCTTTCCGGCCCCCGTACCGGTCGGCTCACGCGTCCGTCTCACCGGTGAGGTGGCGAGCGTCGAGCCGGTGGAGGGAGGGTTCCAGGTCCTCCTCAAGGTGGCGATGGAGATCGAGGGGAGCTCCAAGCCGGCGATGGCGGCCGAGGTGATCTACCGCTATCTGGCGTGACGCCGGTCGTCCAATGCCGACGATCGGCGTGGATGTCGTACCGGCCGATCCGCCGGGGCGTCACGGTCCCTCGGCGGCCGCGTCACCAAACTCCAGCGACGTGCGTACCCGGCTGGTCCTCAGCCCGCTGGGCTGAAGGAGGTGAGAGGGCTGAACACGGTGGCCGGGTGGTCAGAATCGGGGCTTGATCACGCTGGCCGCGAACTCACGGAACGTGGTCGTGCCGCGGAAGTCCGGCGTCGCCGGCAGGCCCTGCAGGATCCGACCGGTCGAGAAGGCGTCGTACATCTCCAGGAACTCAGCCACGAGGTCGGCGGTGAACCCCATCCCGAGCATCGCCTCGCGCGCCTGGTCGGGGGTGACCTGCGTGAAGCCGACCGGCCTGCCGAGCACGTCGGCGAGGACGGCGGCCACCTCGGCGTGGGAAAGCTCCTCGGGACCGTACACCGTGACCGCGCGCCGGCCGGACCACGAGGCGTCGAGCAACACCCGGGCGGCCACCTCGGCGATGTCGCGCGTCGCCACCATCGGGAGCTTCACGCCCGCCGGGACGGGCAGGAAGAACGCCCCGGCCGACTTGATGCTCCCGACGAAGTTGAGCATGTTCTCCATGAAGTCGCCGGCGCGCAGGTGGGTCACGTTGCCGGCCGCTCGATCGATCGCCACTTCGACCTCGTGCAGGCCGCTCACCGGCCCGACGCCGCTGGGGAGCTGCGCCCCGATGCTCGAGAGGTTGACCACCCGGCCGATCTTGTTCGTCGCGACGGCCGTGGCGGCGATCGCCCCGAGGCGCCGCTGGTACTCCCGGAAGACGGGCGCGTCCAGCTTGGGCGGCGTCAGCCAGAACAGCGCCGTGGCGCCCTTCGTGGCCTCGAGGACGAACGCCTCGTCCGCGAGCGAGCCTTGCGCGACCTTCGCTCCTCGCGCCTTCGCGGCCGCGACCTTCGCCGGATCGCGGACGATGAGAGTCGGCGTCTCGCCCGCTTCGAGCAGGCGGCGGGTCAGCTCCGAACCGATGTGTCCTGTGGGTGTTGTGATCACGATGCTCATTTGCACGCCCCCCGGATCCCGGCCTGGCGGCCGGAGTCTTGTCCAACGGGGCCGGCCGGAGCGTCATTCCTGGGCCGCCGGCAACAGTCGAGTGATGCGATGGGCCGGGCCCCGGACTCTCGCCTCCTGCCACCGCCGGAGCAAACTGGATCTCCCGATCACGGCCATGCGGGCCGGTCGAGCCAGACAGGGTTGCGCCCGCAGGATGCGGCGGCGAGCGGCCTGCGGGCGAGCATCCCCCGTCGTGCGCGGCCCGAGCCGCGCCGAAGAGCCGATGGGGCCGCGCGGAGGCGGCGCCGTGGGCGGCCCTGGGGCTCACTCGCGCCAAGCAGCCGAGATCGTGATCGCCGGTACCGATGCGAGATCCTGCGAGATTGCTTCGCGTCGCCTGCGGCGCGGCTCGCAATGCCCGCTACCCCTCTACGTCGAGCGGCAGGTCAGGATCAATGCCCCGGATGGGACGTGGTGGCGATCGCCCCGGTCTCGAGCAACGATTTCAGGTTCGACAGGATGCGCGGCCAGCCGCCGGACACGGCGGTGATGAACCTGGACTCCCGCCGGTCGATCTCGTGCGTGATGGTGAGCTTCACCGCGGCGTCCACGGGCTCGAGCTGGATGGTGCAGCGGCTCGGGCCTTCGGCCTTGAGCTCCGGCTTCCACTCGTTCAGCCACCGGATGACCATCCGCCGCGGCGGGTCGACCTCCAGGATCTCGCCGGTGTCGGTCAGGCTCCCGTCCGCGCCGACCAACCTCCACGGCGAGCCCTTCGTCCAGGCGCACTCGACGGTCATGTCGAACCAGTACTGGCGGACGAACTTCGGGTCGGTGAGGGCCGCCCACAGCCTCTCGGGCGTGGTGCGGATGAAGATCACGTAGACGAAGGTGCTACGGTCTGTGGCGCTCATCGTTTTCCCCCTTTCGTTCGAGTCGCACCCCTGCCGCCGTCTTCGAGGCGGCGCTTCAGGTCGCGCAGGGCCACCAGGCGGGGCCTCTCGAACTTGCAGATCCAGCGCTCGTAGATATCCTGCAGCGGCACGGGGTTGAGGAAGTGCAGCTTCTCGCGCCCGCGCCGCTGCACCGCCACCAGGTTCGCCGCCTCGAGGACGGCGAGGTGTTGCGTCACACCCTGGCGCGTCATGTCCAAGTGGCGGCACAGCTCGCCGAGCGTCTGACCGTCGTTGGCGTGCAGGCGGTCCAGGAGTGTTCGCCGCCCGGGGTCGGCCAGGGCCTTGAAGAGCAGGTCCATGTCGCTCACGAGGTCATAATAGGCAAGAGAATACTTGCATGTCAAGGGGGGCGGACAGGCCCCTGGTTCCTGCCGCTTGGTCGGACGCGCACTCCCACTCCTGGCGTACCCGGCACCTCGTGCCGTCGCCGCGCCCGTCGAGCCGGCGGCGTCCGCTCAGTGCGGGTACGTCATCTCGCCGGCGCGCACCGCGACCGCGAGCCGGTTCTCGGCTGGCGGGAGCGGGCAGTTGTAGGCGGGCGAGTAGTTGCACAGCGGGTTGTAGGCGCGGTTGAAGTCGAGCTCCACCGTCGCGCCGGCCGGCTGCTCGAGGTCCATGAACCGCCCGGACCCGTACGTCTCGGCCCCCGAGGTGCGGTCGGAGAACGGCACGAACAGGCTCGTGTCCGCCGGGTCGTCGGGCCGCATCTTGAACGCGGTGAGCACGCACGCCGTCCCGGCCAGGTCGAAGCGCAGGCGGGCCCAGCGAAAGTACTTCTTCTCGAGGTTGCGGCTCGTCGCCAGCGTCACGGGCTCGGGCGGCGTCACCTTCTCGACGTTCGCCCGCACGACGAACGCCGGGTCGGGCGCGAAGTAGAGCAGGTGCTCGAACGCGCGCACCGCCGCGCGCTCGGGGTCGAACTCGATCACCACGAGCTGCTCCGGGAGGGCGTACGTGGCGAGCGTGAAGCGGCCGACGCGGAACAGCGCCCCCTCGGGGAGCGCGCCGGGCTCGATCACGGCGCCGCCGGCCTCGAGCCACGCCCGCGCCGGCGTGCCCCGCCAGCGCCAGCCGGAGGCGAACACGAAGGAGAGCGCGCTCCCGGCCGGGGCCTCCGGCGTGACGACGAGGCCGTCGGCGCTCGCCGCGACCCAGCCGCCGCCCGGCGCGTTGACCACGGTTCGGGCGATGCCCGCCATCGGCGAGGTCGGCGACGTCTTGAACTCGCGGTCCTTGTCGGCGCGCTCGGCGACGAGCTTCGCCTGCCACGACGCCGCCCCGCCGGGCGCAACCGCTCCGCCGCCGCGCCCGCACCCGGCGAGCAGAAGAATGGCGGCCGCCGCCGCCGTCGCCCCGAACCGGACTGCCCCCACGGCACGCCGCCACCCGAGTCGCTTCGTCATGGCGCCATCCTCCCACGCCCCGCCCCGGCATGGGAAGCCTCGCGTCCGGACAGCGCGCCGTCTCGGCGGCCGGACCGACCAGGCACCAGGAGCGGCGACGTGCCGACCTGACGCACGCCTCAGGAAGGCGAGACGGCGATACCCGGTCCTGCTTCTCGGGTAACGCTCACGTCGCCGCCACCCCGGCCCGGGCGCGCTCGATCGTGGCGATGTCGATCCTTCCCATGGTCATCATCGCCTCCATCGCGCGCTTGGCGGCGGCCCTGTCGGGATCGGTCGTCGCCTCGATGAGAACGCGCGGCGTGATCTGCCAGGAGAAGCCCCAGCGGTCTTTACACCAGCCGCAGGCGCTCTCCTGGCCGCCGTGTCCGACGATCGCATTCCAGTAGCGGTCGGTCTCGGCCTGATCGTCGGTCAGGACAATGAGGCTGACCGACTCGTTCGCCGTGAAGTTCGGGCCGCCGTTGAGGCCGAGGAAAGGTCGGCCGAGGACCGTGAACTCGACGGTAAGCTCATCGCCGGCACGGCCGCCGGGATAGTCGGAGGCCGCGGCATGCGCTGCGCCGACATGACTGTTCGGGAAGGTCGCAGCGTAGAACTCGGCCGCCTTGCGCGCCTCGCCGCGGTCGAACCACAGGCAGGTGACCAGCTTGTCCTTCGTCATGACCGTGCCTCCTCTCACGCGCTCGGGCCGGCGAGTCCGATCTCGAGGCCCGGCGCGTCCTTCACGTCTGTCGAGAAATCGCCGCCGGCGACCCCGTCCCGGTCCGGGGCCGCGCTGCCCCCTGTGTCCCTGGCGACATCGGTCCCTGGCAGGATCACCGGATCTCCCGGCCGGCCTTGGTGCGAGCACGTCGCCCTCACCAGACACGAAGTCAGCCACGAGCGAGATGATTCCCGGCGCCGGACCGCAACGCGCCGGCCACGCGGCTGCCGCCCGTCGTCGGGGACCCGGTCGCCGCACGAGCGCGACGCCACCGCCCACCCGAACTTGGCGCCGGCCTTAGCCCCCGGCGACCACTCAGTCACCGGTCGCGGCGAAGAGCTTCTGCAGTTGCGCGTGCGGGGCGGCGCCGGCGAAGCCGTCGAACCTGCCGAGCGTCGCCAACTCGGTCGCCGCCCGAATGAAGCCGCCCCACGCGGCGCGGGCGAGCGCGCCGCCGACGCTGACCCGCCGCACGCCCAGAGCCGCGGCATCGGCCATGGTCAGGTCCACGCGGCCCGTCAGTCCCGCCGGCCCGCTCAGGAGCACGTTCACGGGCTTGGGCGCGACCGCCTCCACGAGCGCGCGGATGTGCTCCGGCTGGCAAAGGCCGGGCGCGTACAGGCAATCGGCGCCGGCGGCGGCGTACGCTCGCAGGCGGTTCAGCACTTCCTCGATCCCTTCGCGGCCGACCCAGAAACCCTCGGCGCGACCCACGAGCAGCACGCCGCTGTCGCCGATCGCTGCGCGCGCGGCCTGCAGCCGCTCGACGGCGAGCGGCAACTCGTAGATCGCGTTCTCCCGCCGGTCGGCCGCATCTTCGATCGAGAGCCCCGCGACTCCCGTGGCGACGCACAAACGGACGTTCGCGGCGACGTCGTCGGGATCGTCGGCGTAGCCGTTCTCGAAATCGGCGTTCACCGGAAGGTCGGTCGCGTCCACCAGCTCCTCGATGTGGGCGAGCATCTCGTCGCGGCCCACGCGGCCGTCGGCGACGCCGCGGGAGAACGCGTACCCGGCCGAGGTGGTGGCGATGGCCGCGAAGCCGAGGTGCCGGAGATACCGCGCGGTGCCGACGTCCCAGGGGTTTGGCAGGGCGAAGCACCCCTCGCGATGAAGATCGCGGAAAACCTGACGCCGCCTGTCGAAGTCTGTCATGCGTGACACCTCCCGGAATGCCCGACGCATCCCATTCGAGATTGGCAAAGGATAACGATTCTCCGTCGCATCGTGGCCGATCGTAGCAGCCTGGAACGCTCAGTCAAGCGCCGGGCGGGGCTGCAACGGTGATGCGAGCCGAGGGAGGCGTCTCAGCCGGGTGATGGGCGGCAGCGGAACGGGGAGAGCCCCGCCCGGCCGTCCTGCTGCGTGAGGCTGTCGCCACCGCGCCCGCGTCATGCGACCGGTGAGGCCGGCCGGCGGCGAAGGTACCCGCCGGCGGTGGCCAGGCCGTGCCTCACACTGCGGGTCAGTGGTCGTGGAGGGTCTCCAGTGGAGTGCGACCGTCGGCGCCCGCAACGGCGAGCTGGGCGTCGATCCCGTGCATCAGCCTTTTCAGGCGGAAAGGTGAGATGGTGATTCGTGGTACCGATGCCGATAGAGCACGAGGCGCGGTAGGGGGGAATGCAGGTGGCGGGAGTGGGCGAGGCATTGGCGGGTCGGCCCTTCGGCAAACGTGAAGAGAGGGAAGCCCCCCGCGCGTGCAGCATGCAGCGTTCGGTGCCGCGGCGCCACGTTGTCTTGCCTGCAACCAGTGGGCGCGGCCGGCGTATATAGATGGCCTGTGAGGCGGTCCCCGGGAGGAACAGTGAAACCGACACGAGTCGCCTGTCTGGCCATTCTCCTTGCCGTGCTGCCCTGCCTGGAGCTCCATGCGGCGAGCGCCCGCGGGGGCATCGACAGGCTGATGACTGCGTATCACAGATGCGGCCAGTTCAACGGCGTGATCCTGGTCAAGCGAGGCGACGAGGTCATCTACGAACGGGCGTTTGGCTTGGCCAACCGCGAATGGAACGTGGCGAACACGCCCGACTCCAAGTTCCTGATCGGCTCCGTCAGCAAGTCCTACACGGCGCTGATGGTGCTCATCCTGGCCAACGAAGGGCTGATCGACCTCGACGCCACGATCAACACCTACATTCCTCGATACGACGGCCCGGGGAAGAACCAGGCCACGATCCGGCAGATGCTGACCCACACGTCGGGGATCCCCAACCACGGGGCGATCCCCGACTTGTCGAAGAAGCGGGTGCGTTGGATGTACGACTCGGATCAGTACCTGGAGCTGGTCAAGGAGACAGCGCCGAAGTTCGCTCCCGGCACCGGCTTTGAATACAGCGGCATCGCCTACAACTTGCTGGCGATCATCTGCGAGAAGGTCACCAACAAGAGCTTCGGGGAGCTGCTGAGACAGAGGATATTCGTTCCCCTCCGCATGAGCGACTCCACGCTGAACTCCAACCTGGACGTCGACGCCAGACGCGCCTATGGCTACGAGTACTACCTCCTCGACGGCTACAAGCTCCCCTCCTACATCTCCATGGATCACTGCAAGGGCAGCGGCGGAATCCTCTCCACCGTCGGCGACATGGCCAAGTTCAACCACGAGTGCTTCGATGCGCAGACGCTGACGTCCAAACCGCTCTACAAGGCGATGCTCACGCCACACGTCAAGGACTGGCAGTACTACGGCTACGGCTGGTGGATTGACACGGTCGACGTGAACGGCGACAAGAAGACATTGATCAGCCACGGCGGCTCGACGGACGGCTACAAGGCCTACTCGACCCGGGTCGTCGAGGACCGGACCGACATCATCATCCTGGAGAACGACTACTTCAGGACCGACGTGGGGGTCAAGTGGTGCTACGACCTCACCAACGACATCATCGACATCCTGGCCGGCAAGGAGGTCCCTGAGCCGAAGAAGTCGATCGCCAAGGAGCTCGGGCTCACCATCGGGAGGGAGGGCATCGACAAGGCGCTGGCTCAGCTCGCCGTGCTCAAGAAGGATCCGGCCTATCAGGTCGGTGCCCGGGACTACTACGTCCTGGCTTCCGAGCTCGACAGCAAGAACGGCCTGAAGGCGGAGTCGATCAGAATCTTCGAGGCGGGTCTGGCGGACCATCCCGACGACTTCCGGCTGAACTACTACCTCGCGGAAAGGCTGGCCGGCACCGACGACACCCGGGCGCTCGAGCTGTACAAGAAGTGCATCCAGCTCTATGACGACAACGAGGCCAACGCGCGATTCTCCGAGGAGTACAAGAAGGCGGTGACCGCCGTGAACGGTCCCCGTTCAGGCGCGATCCAGTAGTCCATCCTCCGTCCCGGTCGTCTCCTGCACCCTTGTGCGCCGGGAGGAGGCACACCTCGGTACCAGTAATCGCCATCTCACCTTCCCCAGTTCGCAGCTTCCGGTACGCAGTCCTATGCGACCGAAAGGGAAGGTGGACGAGTGCCAGGTACGCAACTAGCAGAACAGCGAGCCCACGCCACGACAGTTCAGCTACTTGCGTACCAGGCACCCCTTCACGACCCCGGATAGCGGATGATACGATCATCCTACACGGTACCTATGTGACGCCGCTTGTCGAATTCCGTCATGAGTCACGCCTAACGGTGGGCCCGGCGAATCCGATTCGAGGACGCAGTAGGATAACGACTCTCGTTCTCATCGTGGCCGATCGTAGCAGCCTGGAACGCTCAGCCAAGCGTCGGGGAGGGGCTGATCGGGGTGATGCAGGCTGAGGAAGCCGTCCAAGCTGGGTGATGGGCGAGAGCCTTGCCCGGCAGACCGGCCGGGCAACGCGCTCGCCATCGCGCCCGCGTCACGCAAGGGGTGGGGCTGGCCGGCGGCGACCGAAGGCCCGCCGGCGGTGGCAAGGCCGTGCCTTACACCGTAGGCCGGCAGTCGTAGACGGCCTCCGGTGGCCTGCGATCGTCGGCGCCCGTGGCGGCGAGAAGGGCGAGGGCCCTGTGCATGGGTGCTCTCAGGCGAAACGGTGAGATGGTGATTCCTGGTACCGATCCGGTCGTGCTGAGCCCGGGAAATGGAATTGGTACGAGTGCCAGGTACGCATCGAGCGGTACGAGTGCCAGGTACGCAACTAGCAGAACAGCGAGCCCACGCCACGACAGTTCAGCTACTTGCGTACCTGACACAACCTCCCTATCCCACAGGCACGCGCCAGGCGTTTCCGGCACCCGGTACGAGGCCCGATCCGCCGTGGCTATTTGGCGGAACGCACCTGGTGATCCGCCGGGTCGGGACGGGCCCGCAACTCGAAGACGGCGAAGCCATCCGCGTGTCCCAGGAGACGATGAGCGCCCGTTGTGGCGAGCCATGCGACGAGATCACCGTCGGGCGAACCGGGCTTTGGGACTTGGCCGCCCTGGAGACACACCCATATCGTCGTGGTCCTGCCCTCGTGAAGGCGCGACGCCAGTGCCTCTGGCGATGGTTGGAACTCCGAGCGCGGCAAGTAGTAGCGGACTAGGAACTGGTCAGGAGGCGGCAGCATGATCACGAATTCGGGCTCGCCGAACGCCGTCGAGAGATGTGCCACCTCACGCAACCCGCTCTTCGTCGGCGAAAGGGCCTGCCACGCGGCGCCCGTTGCCATCATCCCGGCCACTGAGGCGGCCAGCAACGTCCGGAGGGGTGGCCGTATCGTCGTCAGCAACGTCACCACGGCAACGACCGTCGGAACAAGGCAAAAGAGGCTGAAGCGCGGGGGGAAGTACACCGGGTGCCACAGACCACCGATCGCAACGGCGAGCAACGGCGGAACGATCACCAAGCCAGACAGGAACGCGAGGGCCTCGCCCGAGGGCCGAGACTCACGAGCGTCCGTTCCGGCCCCGGCTGAGGCTGCCGCTGTCACGATGACCGCGAGGACGACCCCAGCGACCACCGAGAACCAGCCGGCCGCCGCCGCCGGGGCGATGCCGAAGCCGAGGAAGAACTCGTGGTTCAAGAACCCGAAGGCATCGCTCAGGGGTGGGTTATGAATCCAGCCGACTTGCGCTGCACTGTAGAGGCCGTTGCGAAAGCGGTGGACAAACCCCATCCATGGGAGGAACAGCACGGCTGAGGCCGAAGCGGCGCCCAGCAGAAGCGCCACGTCGCGCCACCGTCGGCGGACGCAGAAGATCGCCACGGTCACCAGGACCTGGGAAGCGACGACGACGACGGCGACATAGTGCGTGTAGAGCAGCATCGTCGAGAGCAGACCGAAGGCTGTTGCCGAAGGCCATGACCTACCCGTTGGGCCCCCGGTGTGTACCCAGCGCCACAGGAGCCAGGCAAGCATCGCCGCCAGCGCCGCCGCCTGCGCGTACATTCGCGCTTCCTGCGCGTACCAGATGTCGAGAGGGTTCACCGCTACCAGGAGGCCGGCCATCAGGGCAGCCGGCCGGCTGCCGGTGATATCCCAAGTGAGGAGCGCCGCGACGAGGAGACCGACGATGCTCCACGCCGTGCTGTAGCCTCGCAGCGCCTTCTCCGACCCGCCCACGACCGTGCGCCAGGAATGAAGCAGCACGCCGTACAGCGGTGGGTGGATGTCCTTCGCATACGCGGTCACGACGCTGCCAAGTGAGCCGGCGTCGAAGTAGGCGGTGCACGTCTCATCCAGCCAGAACGGCTCCGATCCGAGCGTGGCGAATCGGATCCCCAGGGCGCCGAATGCCACGGTGAGGAGCAGCGCGCCCCACCGGACCTCTCGGCCGCGCACCACGCGCCACATTACCTCGTCAGCTTCCTATACGTGATCCGGTGCGGCCTGGTGGCGGCGTCGCCGAGCTGCTGCTTGCGCCACTCCTCGTACTCGGAGAAGTTGCCGTCGAAGAACGTGACCTTGGACTCGCCCTCGAACGCCAGGATGTGGGTGGCGACGCGGTCGAGGAACCAGCGGTCGTGGGAGATGACGATCGCGCAGCCGGCGAACTGCTCGATCGCGTCCTCGAGGGCGCGCAGGGTGTTGACGTCGAGGTCGTTGGTCGGCTCGTCGAGGAGGAGGACGTTGGCGCCCTCCTTGAGCATGCGCGCCAGGTGGACGCGGTTGCGCTCGCCGCCGGAGAGCTGGCTGACCTTCTTTTGCTGGTCGGCGCCGGAGAGGTTGAAGCGCGAGCAGTAGGCGCGCGCGTTCATCTTGACCTTGCCGAGCTGGACCTCGTCGAGCCCTTCCGAGACCACCTCGAAGACGGTCTTGTCGGGGTCGAGGGTGCGCGACTGGTCCACGTAGG
>SCRJ01000118.1 GCA_004298115.1 Acidobacteriota bacterium | reverse complement strand
GCTCTTCCGATCTCCCGGCACAACGAACAGACGAGACGCGGTCGGTGGCCAGTGGCCGGCAGGCTGCGTCGGCGCCGACGCGGCAGGGACTCGGATTCGGCGTGGACTCAAGAGCGGCGGAGGTGGACCAGCTCCTCCACGTTCCCCGCCGGGCCTGGAATCGGCGACGGGATCCGGCCCATACAGGCCAGGCCCAGCGCGGCCGCGGCCTCCAGCACCGCGACGATGGCGTGCTCCCTGACCTCCGGGTCGCGCACGACGCCGCCCTTGCCCACCTGACCGCGTCCCGCCTCGAACTGCGGCTTGACCAGCGCCACGACGTCGCCGCCGGCGGCGAGGAGCCCGACGAGCGCCGGGAGGACGAGCCGCAGGGAGATGAACGAGACGTCCGCCGTGATGATCGCGAACGGTCCGGGGACGTCGTTCGCCACCAGCAGCCTGGCGTTGACGCCCTCCATGACGACGACGCGAGGGTCGGAGCGGAGCTTCCAGTCGAGCTGCCCGCGGCCGACGTCGAGCGCGACGACCTTGGCCGCGCCGCCCTCGAGCAGCACGTGCGTGAAGCCGCCGGTCGAGGCGCCGACGTCCAGGCAGCGCTTGCCCGCCGGATCGACGGCGAAGGCGGCGAGCGCCGCCGCGAGCTTGACGCCGCCGCGCGACACCCACGGGTGGTCGGGGCCGATGACCTCGATCCGCGACTGGGCGGCGACGGTCCTGCCGGCCTTGTCCGCCAGCTCGCCGTCGACACGCACCAGGCCCGCCAGGATCCAGCTCTGGGCCCGCGCCCGCGATGGCGCCAGCCCGCGCTCGACGAGCGCCTGATCGAGGCGCCCTCGGCCACCCTTCTGAGAACCCTCTCTACTCATGCTGGGCCTTCTCGTTCATTTTGAGGGATCCGTTCCCCTCTTTCGCGTCCGAGAGGCGGTCGAGCCGGCGCGCCCATAGGTACGAGCCGGCCAACCACACCATCACCACGCAGGCCGCAAAAGCCAGGGGCTTCCAACCCTCTGCCACCCTCAGGGCAAGAACCGAACGGAGCGAGTCGATGCCCAGTACGCGTCCGAGAAGATCCAGGTAGTAGTTGCGGGGTGCCGCCTCGAAGGTGCCGAACACTTTGCCCGGGACCAACGCGCAGACGACGCCGATGGCGAGCTGGCCTGCGACGACGAGGCCTGCCACGGTGCGGTCGGTCGGCCCCCCGCGCAGCGCCCGTGCCAGTCCAAGCGCTGCCAGCAGGGCCAGCTGGCCGGTCACCGGGACCAGGAACCGTGCGGCGGCGGACCAACCGGCCCACCACTCATGCAGGATCCCCGGGCCGGCGGTGGCAACGATCACAGCGGCGAGCACCAGAACCCCCTCGCGCGCTTGGTTCAGGTGCCTGAGAAACCCGAGTGGCGCGAAAAGCATGATCGGAGCCCAGATCAGCAGGCCGTACTGCTGATCGACCAACACGCCCAGCGAGCCGACCAAAGCATCGGACGGCGAAATCAGGTCCGCACGACCACCCCACATCGCCAACGGCGACGGTGAGCCGAACCACCGATAATGCAGGAATGCCATGACGGCGAGGGAGACCCCCAGCGGCACGAGTAGTCTCGCCACAGCCCTTCGCCGCTTCCCCACCTCCGACCGGAGCAGTCCGTACGTGCAGTAGATCAGCGCGCCCGCAATGAATCGCACGTGCATCCAGGGCAGCGCGGCGACCACGACCGCAGCGCCCCAGTCCGGCCATCGCTCGTGCACGAGCCTCCAGTGCAGGTAGGCGAACCCGAAGGCCCCAGCCATCTCCGGGAGGACAAGGGGAGCATAGGTGACCACCGGGAAGCTCGCCGCGAGCAGTACCGCGACGAACGCTGCGAGGTCCCCCCCTACGACCCCCGAAAGCATCCTCCACACACAGAGCAAGAAACCCCAGGAGATCGCCACCAGAACCAGGGCGATGCCCGCATTTCCGAACAGCGCCATCGGTATCGCGATCAGAATACTGATCCCCGGACTGTGCACGGAACGCGGTTCGGTCGAGGACAACGAAAGATGAAGGTCGCCGGGATCTCCGTTCAACACCAAACTCCCGCGAGTCACCACGGCCCGAGCCATCGCAAGATAGGACGGCTCATCGCCCGTGCGATCCCGTGGTACGGTGAGAACAGCTGCGAGGAGGACGAACAGCCAGAGCGCGACGGGCCGGGTGGCGGTACGCGGGTGAGGCGCAATAAGAGCCTTCCATCGACCACGAAGGGCGGCCGCCGTGACCGAGAAAATGGGAAGTACCAGGGCCCACGACAGTGCGGTCATGCGCAGCCGGCCGGCGTAGTAGTCGGCGTCCCTCAGTCCGGGAAATATCGGGAGGCGAGTCGCCATGAGCCGGTGCACGATATCCGCCGCCATGAGGGCGACTGCCAGCGAGGCACCGGCGCACCCGAGGGCGACAACCAACACCCAAGGACGGGGCCTCAACACGATGACGACACCATGCCCCGTAGTATCGCACCGGGTCCGCCGCCAGCCCAAACCACCAAGTGGAGAACCGCCGTCGTCAGCAGTCCCTGGGCACAGTCTCATACGCGGGGGACCAGGACGAGTCAGGATCGAGCGCGTTCGAACCAAGGGGTGCTAGCATTTGATCCGTGCTGAGCATGAGGTTATCGGCTCTATTTCGAGCCATGCGAGTCCGTCACTGGCTCAAGAACGGCTTCGTCCTCGCGCCGGCGGTGTTCGCCGGACACGCGCTCGACGCGCCCGCGATGGAGAGGGCGCTCGCGGTGGCGGCGGCGTTCTGCCTCGCCTCCTCGGCCGGCTATCTCGTCAACGACGTGCTCGATCGGGAGGCCGACCGCACCGACCCGGTCAAGCGCTTCCGGCCGGTCGCGAGCAAGGCGATGTCCGTTGCGGCCGCCCTCGCCTGGGCCGTGGCCCTCTTCGCCGCGGCGGCCGTGCTGAGTCTCGAGGGCGGCGCCGCGGCGGCGCTCGCACTCGCCGGGTACGTCGCGGTGACGCTCCTGTACTCCCTGTTCCTCAAGTCGCTGGCGGTCGTGGACGCGATGGCGGTGGCCACGGGGTTCCTGCTCCGCCTGGTCGCGGGCGCGTTCGCGATCCCGGTCACCATCTCCCACTGGCTGGTGGTGTGCGGCTTCCTCCTCGCGCTCCTGCTGGCGTTCGGGAAGCGCCTCCCGGAGGCGGCCGGCGCCGGCGGCCGGGCGCCCCGCTACCCGCTTTCCTACCTCCACGACGTGGTGACGATGCTGGCCGGCGTCACCCTGGTGGCGTACATCCTCTACACGGTCGCACCGGACACGACCCGCAAGCTCGGCGGCTCCAACGCGCTGCTGCTCACGGTGCCGCTCGTGCTGTTCGGGATCATGCGCTACCTGCTGCTGCTCCACCGGGAAGGAGCCCAGGACCCGACGGCCACCCTGTTCCGCGACCGCGCCCTGCTGGCCACCGTCGTCGTGTGGATCGCCGCGGCCGGGGCGATCGTCCTCGCGGCCGGAGGCACACGGTGAAGAGCCGCGTCGCGGTCCTACGTACCCAGCCGGGAACGGTCCTCGGCGATCTCGGCCGTCTGTGCGAGCTGGCCGGCGTGAGGGATGCCCTCGGCCCCGGCGCCACCACCATCCTCAAGGACAACATTTCGTGGCACTACCCGTACCCGGGCGCCAACACGACGCCGTGGCAGCTCGAGGGCACGATCCTCGCCCTGCGCGCCGCCGGCCTCGCCGACCTCGTGTGCGTCCAGAACGACACGGTCGTGACCGACCCGAGGAAGGGCGAGCGGCTCAACGGCTACCTCGGCGTGCTCGGCCGCTACGGGGTGCCCGTGCGCTACAACTGCGACCCTCACGACCTCGCGTGGGTGCGCTACCAGCCGAAAGGGACGATGCTCGCGCTGCCCAAGGTGTTCCCCGACGGCATCCAGATCCCGGAGTTCTTCCTCGGCACCAACATCGTCCACCTGCCGACCGTCAAGTGCCACATCTACACCACCACGACGGGAGCGATGAAGAACGCGTTCGGCGGCCTGCTGGCGACCCGCCGGCACTACACCCACACCTGGATCCACGAGACGCTGGTGGACCTGCTGACGATCCAGAAGGAGATCCACGCCGGCCTTTTCGCCGTGATGGACGGCACGACGGTCGGCAACGGGCCGGGGCCGCGCACGATGGTCCCCGTGCGCAAGGACGTGCTGCTGGCCGCGGCCGACCAGGTTGCGATCGACGCCGTGGCGGCGAAGATGATGGGGTTCGACCCGCTCGCGATCCGCTACCTCGCTCTCGCCCACGAGCGCGGGCTCGGGGTCGCGGACCCGCGCGACATCGAGCTGGTCGGCGACGTGGACGCCGGCCGGGAGAACTGGCACTTCTCGGTCGGCGACAACATGGCGAGCCGTGTCGGCGACGTGCTCTGGTTCGGGCCGCTCAAGAGGCTCCAGAAGCTCTTCTTCCACACGCCGCTGGTGTACGCCTTCGTCGCGGGATCGTACGTCTACCACGACTACCTCTGGTACCCGGTGTTCGGCCGGCGGGCCGTCCGCAATTTCGTCCGCACGTCGCCGTGGGGCGCCCTGTTCGCCCGCTACCTCGCGGAGCAGGCCAGCATGCTCGACGCCGCGCCCGACTTCACGGGTGGAGCCTCCTGAGCCATGCTCGGGGCGTGAAGCGCGGCCGATGAACGCGGCGCTGACCCGAAACCGGAGCCTCGTCCTCGCGCTGCTCGCGCTGGCTCTCGCCGTCCGTCTCGTCGGCCTCAACTTCGATCAGTCCCACTTCTACCACCCCGACGAACGGCGCATCGCCGAGGCGGTGACCCAGCTCTCGTTCCACCCGCTGCAGCTCAACCCGCACTTCTTCGCCTACGGGTCGTTCCCCTTCTACGTGACGAAGCTGGTCACGGCTACGCTCGCGAATTTCGGCAGTTGGTTCGCCACCTACGACGGCGCCGTCCTCACGGGCCGGGCGCTCTCGGCGCTGTGGGGCACCGGCACGGTGCTGCTGCTCGTCCTGCTGGGACGCCGGCTGTACGGCGCGCGTACCGGCCTGCTCGCCGGCGCGCTGCTCGCCGCCACGGTCCTTCACGTCCAGAACTCCCACTTCGCCACCAACGACGTGCCGCTCACCTTCCTGGTCCTGCTGGCGCTGACGTTCATGGTGGAGATCGTCGACCGCGGCCGGCCGGCGGCGTATGCGGCCGCCGGCGCCGCCATCGGCCTGGCGGTCGCGACCAAGTTCAGCGCCCTTCCCCTGCTGCTGCCCCTGGCCGTCGCCGCGGCGTTTCGGGCGCGCTCCGAACGCACGCTGCGACGCGCCCTCGGCGGCATCGTCTTGGGGTGCGTGGCTGCGGCCGCCGCGTTCGCCATCGGGGAACCCTACGCTCTCCTCGACGCCAAGGGGTGGCTGCACGACATCCTGGAGCAAAGCCAGATGGTGCGGCACGCGGGCCTGATGCCGTACACGACGCAGTACGTCGGCGTCCAAAAGGTCTTCTACGACCTGCGCGAGTTGGTCGTGTGGGGGATGGGGCCGCTGCTCGGGCTGGCCGCGCTTGCCGGGACGCTCGGGCGCTTCCGGCGGGGCCGGACGATCCCCGCCGGGGAGTGGGTGCTGCTCGCCTGGGTGGTCCCGTTCTTCGCGGTCACCTGCTCGTTCGACGTCAAGTTCGTGCGCTACTTGTTGCCGATCTACCCGCTCCTGGTGCTCTGGGGCGCCGCGTGGCTGCAGGAGTGGGCCGGGCGGGCCGCAGCCGGCCGCTGGGCCAGGGGCGTCGTGGCGGCCGGAACGGCGCTCTACCTCCTCGCGTTCCTGACGATCTACACCAGGCCGCACGCCGCGGTGACCGCCTCGGAGTGGTTCGACGCGCACGCGCCCCCCGGCGCGCGGGTGTTGATTCAGGATTGGGACGAGGGCTTCCCGTTCTCGCTGCCGGGCCTGCCGGCCGATCGCTACAAGGTCACCGCGTTCCCCTTCTACGACAGCGATCAACCGGCGAAGGTCAAGCGCCTGGCGGACGAACTCGCCGCGTCGGACTGGCTGGTCCTGCAGACGAAGCGGCTCTACGGGGCGGTCACCCGCGCGCCGGCAAAGTACCCTCTCACCAACAACTTCTTCCGCGAGCTGTTCGCCGGCGATCTCGGCTTCACTCTGGTGAAGGACGTGGCCTCGCGTCCCTCCCTCTTCGGGATCGAGCTGCCGGACGAGCTCGCGGACGAGTCGTTCTCCGTCTACGACCACCCGAAGGCCCTGATCTTCCGCAACACCGGCCGCCTCGCGGCTGCCGCGATCGCAGGGAAGGTCCTCAACTCCCTCCCCTCCCGGCCCGTGTCGCGGTCGGCCATGCTGCTGGCCCGCGCCGGCGGCACTCCGGCCGGCGGCGGCCGGCTGATCCGCTCCTCGCTGCCGGCGGTGCTGCTGTGCGCGCTCCTGCTCGAGCTCCTCGGCCTGGCCGCGTTCGCGCTCGCCCGCTGGGCGCTCCCACCCCGGCCCGGCCTGTACGCGCTCGCCAAGGTGATCGGCGTGCTCGTCTTCGTCTACGTCCCGTGGCTCGCCGTGAGCCTTGGGGTGGCCTCGTTCTCGCCCCCGTTGCTCTGGACCGTGCTGCTCGCCGTGGTCGCCGCCGGCTGGTTCGCCCGCCGGCGCTGGCGGGAGCCCGGCCCCGCCCGGGCCGAGGTGGTTGCGACCGAGGCGGTCGTCTGGGGTACGTTCGCGCTCTTTTTGTTCCTGCGCGCGGCGAACCCCGAGATCTTCTGGGGCGAGAAGCCGATGGACTTCTCGTTCTTGAACGCGCTCTACCGTGCGAACACCCTGCCTCCGCCCGAGCCGTGGTTTTCCGGCTCGCCCCTGATGTACACCTATTTCGGGCACTACGCGATCGCCGCGATCGGCAAGACGCTCGCGATCCATCCGGCCGTGATGTTCAACCTCGGCATCGCCGTCGTGGCGGGCCTCGCCGCCGCCGCCCTGTTCGCGGCCGGGGCGCTCCTGGGCGGGGGCTGGCGGGCGGGCGCCGCCACGGCCGCGCTGACGCTGTTGCTCGGCAACCTCTCCGGCGTGCGCGAGCTGCTGGGGCGGCACGCCGTCAACTTCGACTACTTCTGGGCCACCTCCCGCGTCATCCCCAACACGATCAACGAGTACCCGTTCTGGAGCTTCGTCTTCGCGGACCTGCACGCGCACGTGCTGGTGATCCCCTGGGCGGTCGGGTTCGTCGCCCTCGTGACGGTGTGGCTCGGCCGCCGGGCGGAACCCACCCACCACCGCCCGCGCACCGCCGCGGTTGCCCTGCTGACCGTCGGCGCGATCATGCTCGGAGCGATCACCGTGACCAACGGCTGGAGCCTGCCGACCTACGTCGGCCTCCTGCTGGCGCTCCTCGGCGCCGACTGGCTGTCGCACGGCATCCGCGGCGGCTTCGTGCGCAGCGTCCGCACCGGCGTCACCTCGGTGGTCGTGCCGGCCGCGGTTCTCGTCGGCGGCGCCGCTCTCGCGTTCCGCCCGTTCTGGCGACAGTTCTCACCCCCCGCCCGACAGTGGGGCGTCGAGGTCGGCCCGTACGCCCGGCCCGGCGACGTGCTCACGATCTTCGGGCTGTTCCTGACGCTGCTGATTCCCTTCTTCTTCCTGACCTGGCGCCGCATCCTCGCGCCCGGCGGCGAGCCGTTGACCCGCCTGCGGCGCGCGGCGATGGTCGCGGCCGGCGTCGCGCTCGCGCTCTCGCTGCTCGACGTCGGCGCCCTCGCCCACCTGGTGCTGCGCCAGGCGCCTTCGATCCGCACGTTCGCGCTGGCGATGACCGCGTTCGGTCTTTACCTTACGCTGCACCGCGCGACGCCGGAGCGCCACCGCCGCCCGCTCCTGCTCGCCACGTTCGCATTCGCGCTCGTCGCCGGCTGCGAGTTCGTGTTCGTCTGGGACCGCATGAACACGGTGTTCAAGTTCTACCTCGAAGCGTGGCTCCTGCTCGGGCTCGCCTCCGGCGGCGTGTTCTGCGACCTCTTCCGCGGCGATCCGGCGCGCGGCCGCGCGCGCCTGGCGTGGCAGGGGATCGTCGGCGCCGCGGTCGCGGCCGCCGCGTTCACCTCGGTGTCGGGCGCCTGGGGCGCCGTGACGCACCGGCACACCGCCGGGCCGCGCTGGACCCTGGACGGTACCGCCTACCTCGAGACGCGCGATCCGCAGGAGCTGGCGGCGTTCGAGTGGATCAACCGCAACGTGCGCGGACTTCCAGTCCTCGCCGAGGCGTACGGGCCGTCGTACGGCGAGTACGCCCGCGTGTCGATGAACACGGGCCTGCCGATCGTACTGGGGTGGGACTACCACGTCTTCCAGCGCGGTCACCGGTGGGCGGAGATCAACCGCCGCAAGAGCGACCTCGAGACGATCTTCACCTCCGCCGACGAGCCGAGGGTGGCGGCGGTGTTGCGCCACGACCACATCGCCCTCGTCTATGTCGGGGCGCTCGAGCGCAGGACGTACGCGGGGGGCAACCTCGCCGACTTCGAGCGGTGGACCGACCTGTTGACCCCGGTCTACCGCAACCCCGGCGTCACGATCTTCGCGGTCAACGGCGGCGCGCTCGAGAACCCGCCGCCGCTCACGATCGCAGCCGCGCCCGAGCCGGCGGGCGCGACGCCGGCGGCCCCGGCCGCCCAGGACCCGATCGGCGTCCTCCGCCAGCCGCGGGGGCTCGCCTGCGATGCGGCAGGGAACGTCTACGTCGCCGATTTCGGCAACTGCCGCATCCAGAAGTTCGACCGCAACCTCAAGCCGGTGGCGGCGTGGGGCCGGCGCGGGACCGGCACGGGGGAGTTCCAGGACCCGTGCGGCGTGGCCGTCGGCCCGGACGGCAACGTGTACGTCGCCGACACGTGGAACGCTCGGGTGCAGGTGTTCGACGCCGCCGGCCGCTACCTCCGGGAGTTCGGCGCGAACCTCTACGGTCCGCGCGGGGTCGCGGCCGACGCCGCCGGGCGGGTGTGGGTCGCCGACACCGGCAACAACCGGCTGATCCGCTTCTCGGCGGACGGCAGGCAGGACCTCGTGATCGACCCGCCGGCGCCCCCCGGCAAGCTCGCCGGACCGCAGGGTATCGCGCTCGACGCGCACGGCCGCCTCTACGTTTGCGACAACGACCACGGCCGCCTGGTCGTGTTCAGCGGCGACGGCGTCTTGCTGCGCACGTTCGCCGTGCCCGGCTGGCGGCGCGAGGTCTACTCCGAGCCGTTCGCGGCCGTGGACGGGGGAGGAGAGATCTGGGTCACGGTTCCCCTCGCCCGGGAAGTGCGCGCCTATTCGCCCGAGGGCGCGCTGGTCCGCACGATCTCCGGCGGCGGCGCACCGGCGTTCGCCAAGCCCTCCGGAATCGCGATCCGGCCTACCGATGACCGGATCGTCATCGCCGACATCGCCGCCCAACTCGCGGCGCTCGCGGCACGCGCGGCGACGCCCGCGGCCGGCGCAGGAAGCGCGCGGGCGCCGACGGCCGCCACCACTCCCCACGTGACCACGGTGCCTCGCGATGGCCGCCCCCAATCCTGATCCGGCCGCCTCCCCGCCGGCCCGGGGTCAGCGAGTTCCAGCGCGGTCCCGGCGCCTGCGCGGGGTCGCCGCCGCGGCGGGGGCGACGGTCGGGCTCTATCTCGTCCTCCGCCACCTCGCCGGCGCCGCCGCGACCGGCGCCCCGGTGCTGCCGTGGCTCGCGCCCCCGGTCGCCCTGCTCGCCTCGGGCGACGCCGCAATGAGCGCCCTGGCGGCGGAACACGGTTGGGCGCTCATCGCGGCGCTGTGCTCGGCTGCGACGGTGGCGGCGTTCGTAACCGCGCGGCGGCAGCGAGGGCGGCGAGACCTTGCGACGATCCTCTTCTGCTCCTTCGCCGCGCTCACACTCGCCTTCGCGGCGATGCAACGCCCCGTCCCGGCCGTGCTCGCCGCCGTCGCCGCCGGCGCCGCGCTCCTCCTGCACGGCCCCGATGGGGATGCCGCCTCGAGCCGGCCCCGTCGCGCCCTCGTCCTGGTCCCGCTCGCACTCGGTTTCGCTCTCCGCGTGGCGAACCTGACCGGCAAGCCGCCCGGCTACGCCGAGCATGCCGCCGTGCACCACGCGCAGCTGTCCATCCCGCTGCACGACGACCTGCGGCTCGGGCTCCTCCACGCCGACCGGGCCGCTCTCCACCGGATCTGGAACCGCGTCGTGACGGATCAGCACGGGCCGGACAGCCTCGTCGAGGCGCTCGGCCTCTGGACGTTCGGCGTCAACATGACGGCGACCCGGCTCACGTCCGCGGTGCTGGGAACCCTCACGATCCTGCTGGCGTACGGCGTCGGTTCGCGCCTTGCGGGGCCCCGTGCGGGCCTGATCTTCGCGCTCCTCCTCGCGGTCGTGCCGTGGCACGTCTCGATCTCGCGCTACGAGGACACCGAGCACGTGCTCAGCCCGCTGCAGGCCCTCGCCACGTTCTACTTCCTCCTCGGGACCATTCGGCGCGGGCGGTGGCGGGACTTCCTCGGGCTCGGCGCGACGCTCGGGCTCTCCTGGTACCTGTACTCGCCCAACCAGACCTTGCCCCTCATCGCGGCGGCCGTCGTTCTCGTCGCTCTCCAGGCCGGACGCGGGTGGCTCGCCGGCAAGACGACCAGGGCGCTCATCGCGGCCGCGTGCTTCCTCGTCGTGAGCGTCCCGGCCGTGGGCGACTTCGTCC